>JAMLIO010000002.1 GCA_023954155.1 Pseudobdellovibrionaceae bacterium
ATATATGGTCGAAATGCGAGTTCGGCTTGGCATTCTTTTGCGAACGCAAAAGCATGCCAAACGTCACTGTCTGAGCATTTTGAGTATATATATCAATAGATAAGAATCTTAAGGCTGGGTGCCGTCGTAGTTATAGGCACACGAGTCTCTCAGACTCTCTGACCATAAATAGAATTTATCTTTAGGAATACCTGTACAACCTTTTGTTGTGGGCCCAGTGTTATAGGTGATAGGATGAAACGCCACACCTCTGGCTGAAGCATTTCTGTTTTTAGGCTCTAAGCCTGAGGTTTGAATATAATTAAATTTATTTCCGCGGGTATCTCTAAATATAGGCCATGTGTACCAAGCCCCATTTTCGCGGCGTCCATCGTACATGCCAAATCCGTTTAAACGCAAAAGACCTGAAGGAGACATATTAGATCCAGATTGATTACTAACACCTTTTCCTTGTCCCGTTTGAAACTGATCCACCTTAGTGTACTCACCGTTAGCACCTCTGCGTAGAATGTAAGTCATATTATTATCTGTTCCCGCACTGAGATCCGTAATTAAAATATAAGGTTTATTTAAACAGTCTTTAGAATACTTTGTAGCTGCTGCTTTAAAAGCCTTTGTGGCAGCCGCTAAGCCTCTTCCGCCACCTGAACCTGCGCTTCCAAGATCAATCTCGCCTACACCAGAGCGACCACAGAATAAACAAAATCCTGCTTCGGTTCCTGTGTTGCCAGGGTTTCTTCCTGCTCGTCCCCACGCCTCTGAGCCTAATACCATACAGCCCATCAATAAGAATAAAATAGATATACGAGTCATCTTAAGTCTTATATCGGGACGTTTTACTTGAATCTTAACTTTTAAGTGCGTCTCAGATTGAGACACTCTAAAAACTAGCCTCTAGTTGGTGTACCCTATTCGGTTTAACTTAAGTCAAAATCACAACGGGCTTTCCTAGCATCCTAATGCTGATGGGTATTATGTGGTGAGACACATGAATGGCAATACTCCTGGACGCGTGCTACAGTGGGTGTGGGCGCAAAAAAACACAAAAGGCCCATCAACACACGATGGCCTCATTGGGAAAGGGATTAGACACTTAAAATTTTATTCTACGCCTGAGCTGTCAGAAGGTCTATCCGAAGCAGGCACACTCATCAGAGGGTTATAGTCCTCTCTCTTACAAGAGATATTATAGAAAGAGAAATCTTTGTTCAAAGAAGCAATCTGTTCAAAAGGTTTTTTAGGGTTCACTTCAAAAGTTTTGGTTTGTTTATCCCCTGTGGCATCCCCTAATTGAGCATACAAAACCATTTTATTTCTATTGGCCTTAGCTTTATCTGCTTCACTGAGTTGGATATTGGCAAAGTCTGAAGTGTGCTTATCCATCATACGGATCGCTTCTTCGATCTTTTGGCGACCCTCAACAAGCAGCACACGCCCAGGAGTATTGCCATTCATGTGTCTCACCACATAATACCCATCAGCATTAGGACCGTAGATTTGAATTTGCAGATCAGTGGCCACATTAGACTCTAGTCTTACTGGCATGGTTATAGTTTTCACATGAGGCATACGCTGAGCCGATTCAAAACCAAATCCAAGACTGCACACTTTAGTTCGGTCATGACAGCTGATCGTATAACGATTCACTGCAGGTGCGGACTGAGAGACAAATCCAAGATGACCGTTTTGTAAAAATCTTGAGATGGCCTCATAACTGTCTTTTCTATCTTTTGTGACTTTTTCAATCACTTTATTTAAGGCATCATCATCCGAATAAGTCACCTGTCCCACAGAAAGCTTATAACATTTTTTATCATTTTTACTCATGGCCAGTACGGCATCACCTTGGTTAAGGCCAGAGCGCACTAGTCGTTCTATTGGAAGCAACTTACAATTTGGATTTTGATTCGTCAGATAGCTGAGATATTCAGGATTAGTACATGTAGACACAGGCACTTCTGCAGGAGCTGCTTCTGGCGCAGCCACAACTGCTGCGGCATCTTCAGGTTTAGCCTCATCCTCTTTAATCTCTTCAGCCGCTGGGCCTTGAGCCGTGCCATTGACTTTTACAGGTGTACTCGCCGTTAAAGTTTCACCACTTGTTGTCAGGAGCTTACTTTGAGGTACCATCAGTCGACGACGATCAAAACCATGAAGGAATTCAACCTCTCTCCATGTTTCACCATTGATAACTTCTGTTTTACCATCAGGAATGATTTTCACTCTTGCACCCTTAATCAAATCATAATTACCCGATTGAGAGGCTCCATTATTAGAAAGTATTTCCGCTTGTAAATTATCTTTTACCGCTAGAGTGATTCCTTCTAAAGCTTCTGTTGAATACTCTGCAAGCGCAGGACGAGGTTTAGGAATAGGAATTGGGGACGTAGCACCATCTGGAGTTTCTGGTTGCTCTCCAGCAGAGCTATCACCTGCTAAATCGACACTGATGTCATTACCAATATCTGAGGTGGCAGGAGGTGTAACGGTTTGACCTGTGGTGTCTGCAGGAGTCGCACCCGCTCCTTGTCCTTCTTCCACAACACCTTGAGCTTCAGACCCAGGCGCAGGCTTATAACCGTCTCCAAGATATCCTGCAGGCGAACTTACAGCCGCCCGATATAGATCTCTGTTCACATGATAAGGAGCCGCTTCACTACTAGGAGGAATGCCTTGAAGTGGTGTAGACAGATAGAGCCTTCTATAGGCATCAAAATTCTTTTCATAAAGAGACTGACTTGAACCCTCTTCATAAATATATCTAGCATCCGTGTAATAGGTCACACCGTTAATGACAATCGCCACTCCTGGCGTGTAGTACTTCACATCCGCATATTTATTTTCTAATATTGCAGGGCTTAGATTTTTAATTTCAACACTTTGATTATGACTTAAGAAAGTCGCATTTTCACTAAGCCCACCAGCTTTATCCCCTTGTTTCTCAGCATAGGGCTGATATTTAAAGGCAAGCAAAATATTATCTTGGTTTGTTACAGGTGGCAGAATGATTCTGTATTTAGGAGTGGTGTTAGACCAAGCACTCCAAGAGGAGAAGAATAACGTCAGCAGACAGACCACTCCTAAGAGTCTCTGATGCTGTTTTTTGAAATTCCACTGTATGCGTTTCATCATACTTTTCCCCACTTAATAACTATCCTACAAAAAAATTGGGGCTTCTGAAATACTTAGAAGTTCTACACGAGTAAAACTTCTGGACAAAATTTAAATGTGTAAGCACTTAAAACGCATTTAAAAGCACATAGGGTGATTTGTACTGTTTTGTCGCAACAAAAAAAATATTTTTTATGAAAAAAATGTTTCATTTTGAGACGTTTGAGATAAAAAACTTGAAAACGCTTTCACAATGTAGGCTTCGCACCCGCCCATTTTGCAGTTTTAGCCTAATTACGCTTCGTCCACCCACCTAAAGGTTGATTTTTTCTCGTCAATGAGAACCACATCAACAGAGCCGCAGCAGCCACCATGGCCACACTCAGCCACTGTCCTCGTGTCAGACCAAGAAGTTGAAATCCAATGTTAGAGTCTGGCATCCTGAACTGTTCCCCAGCAATACGAGCGAAGGCATATAAAAAGCCAAAACTTGCTGCAATCACACCTGGCTTACGGGGCACCCACCAGATAAGATTTAAAATCACAAATACCAAAAGCCCCTCTAAAATAGCTTGATAAAGCTGCGAAGGATGACGTGCTGTAAGTATATGCTGTAAGGCTTCAAGCACTTGAGCATTGCCCTTCATCGCTTCCATCTGAACATGATCAACAAATTGATTCACACTCCAGTTTGCATGCAGATTGATACGATAGTTGTTCACCCACTCCGTCCACTGTTCAGGAGTCGCTAACATAGTTTGCTCTCCATTTTCACCACGAATTTTTAAAGGGGACAACTTAGTGACCAAATCCCCTAAAGACAAAAGACTTTGAGGTGAGTAATACGTCCACTCTTTGAGCTCTTGAGGGAACTTCACCGCCCACTTCACCGCAGACTCAACGGGGCGACCATATAATTCCCCGTTAATAAAGTTAGCAATACGACCAAAGAAAAAACCTAAAGATCCCCCAAGGACTGTGATATCTAAACAATGCAAAACATTTAATTTATGTTTACGTGCAAACAAAAAGCAGGCCACAGACACACCAATGATTCCCCCATGGCTAGCCATGCCTCCTTTATGCACCTCTAAGACCCCCCAAAAAGGAAATCCTGAATGAAACTCTAGGAACAAATGAGGAGCATAGAACAGGCAATACCCTAATCTTCCACCAATAAAAATCCCAAAGGCCATCCAGGTGGCAAAATCTGCTAAAACCTCAGCCTTGATCTCCATCCTGCCTAATTTGATCATCTTCATGATGATAAAATACCCCAGAATGATCCCTGCCAAATAAGCTAGGCCATACCAGCGGATTCCCATAGTTTCAGTAAATTGTAAGGCAAACGGATTTATATGATGTACATAAGCATTGAAGTTTTCCATACCAATAATATTGACCTAACAAAGGCTCACTGGCAACTTGTGACTCATGAAAGTCATCTTAGCCAGCCAATCTCCCTATCGTCGTGCCCTCCTAGAGGCTTATGGCCTTGCCATCACTTGCATCTCACCTCTTGCTGACGAAGAGGTCCTTAAAAATGAGCTACTGAGAGTCTCTACACCACCTCAAGAGATAGGACTCAGACTAGCAGAAGCCAAAGCCTTATCGGTTCTAGAAACACAGTCTACCAACTGTGTGGTGATTGGCGGAGACCAACTGTGTGTCTTTAAAGATGAGATTTTAAATAAACCAGGAACTTTTTTGAAAAATGTAGAGCATCTGCGAAAGCTTCAGGGGCAGTCCCATCAACTGATCACGTGTGTATGTATAGCAAGCTCCACACATAAAGTGACCTTTGCGGACATCACCACACTCACAATGAAAGCCTTAACAGATGAAGAGATCAAAGACTATGTCACCAAAGATCAACCCATGGACTGTGCGGGAGGATATAGATACGAGCTTGATGGACACCTTTTGTTTGAAAGTGTGGTCAGCCAAGATCTTACAGCCATCCAAGGCCTGCCCTTACAACAGACCCTAGAAACCCTGCGCTCAGAATTTCAACTTCACATTTAGTGATTTATGACTAAGAGGCGACCTTAAGCAGGCTATGTGCGATCTGCTCGCCCTCTTTAATATTTTTAATCTCTTGGTTCCAAGATTGATAAGATTCAATATAGACCTTAACTAAAGTTTCATCAAACTGAGTGCCCACACATCTTTTGATCTCTTCTAACACACGATCCATAGACATGCCTTTTCTATAGGGGCGCGTGCTCACCATGGCATCAATAGCGTCCACTAAAGTGATCACTCTGACTTCCATACTGATGTCTTTAGATTTAAGACCATAGGGGTAGCCTAGACCATCTAGACGTTCGTGATGCAGTTCCACACCAGGAGCTACATCTTGAAAAAACGGATCATCCAATAGAGGTTTAATGATTTGCAAACTTTTTACAGGATGCATCTTCATCATGTGAATCTCTTCAGCACTAAGTTTAGCAGGTTTAAATAAAATTTGATCAGGAATACCCACTTTACCTACATCATGCAGTAGGCCCGAATACTCCAGAATATTTTGAGTGTACTCATCCATACCTGCTGACTTGCCAAGTAGTCTTGCATTTCTCCCCACACGACAACAGTGATAAAATGTATGCGGATCTTTTGCTTTTAAAGTTTCCAGAATGGCTCTGACTGCATTAAATGCCCAGCTTGGAATCTCTTTCCCACTACTCACAACGTTTCTCCCCAATCTAGGCTTATCTTTTTATTTATTATGTTCATATACCTAGTTTTTAGCGCTTGATAAGACCTTGGTATGACTGTCTATCACCCTGATGTCTTATGTAAACCTATCGGGTTTTTACGAAGAATTACTTTAAATAAAAATCACAATCTTTAGCGTAGAATTTCAATTTTTCTCAAAATTAGACACTTTTATTTACTGGCGTTTTCATCTTATTTGCAACTCGAGTTGGGGCGCAAATTTTGGGGAAAGAACAACCCAATAAACACCAACTGTTATAAAAGTGCTTTTGTTTAAAGTAGCTGTTTTAAGAATTGGGCTGTCACACTGTTTTTAGAAAGAAGCATGTCTTCTGGTGTACCTTGAAATAAAAGCTCTCCCCCACTTTCACCACCTTCGGGGCCAAGCTCGATCAAAGTGTCGCAATTTTTAAGAAGGTCTAAATTGTGCTCAATGACCACCACAGTATTTCCTTGATCTGTCAGACGATGCAATAGCTCCACAAGCTTTTTGATGTCCTCAAAATGCAAACCTGTTGTGGGCTCGTCTAAGATATAAAATGTTTTACCCGTGGCACGTTTTGAGAGTTCTTTACTGAGCTTCACTCTTTGCGCCTCACCCCCTGAAAGGGTCAAAGAGCTTTGTCCTAAACGCAAATAACCCAAACCTACTTCG
This sequence comes from Pseudobdellovibrionaceae bacterium, assembly GCA_023954155.1. Classification (NCBI taxonomy): domain Bacteria; kingdom Pseudomonadati; phylum Bdellovibrionota; class Bdellovibrionia; order Bdellovibrionales; family Pseudobdellovibrionaceae; species Pseudobdellovibrionaceae bacterium. The sequence continues at coordinate 6,488 of JAMLIO010000002.1, forward strand.
TCAAGGGTTTTCAGTTTTTCATAAATCTTAGTGTGGTTCTGAAAAAAGTCTGCCGCATCTTTGACAGACATCTCTAACACATCACCAATGCTTACACCTTTGTACTTCACACTTAGAACGCTACTGTTATAACGTTTGCCATAGCAACTTTCACAGGGCACATACACATCACTTAAGAAGTGCATCTCCACTTTGACCTGTCCATGTCCCATACAGGTTTCGCAACGGCCCCCTTTGACATTAAAACTAAAATGTCCAGGCTTAAAACCACGAATCTTAGCTTCAGGAAGTCTAGCGTATAAATCCCTCACCAAAGGAAAAACACCCACATAGGTGGCAGGTGTAGAACGTGGAGTACGACCAATAGGTTTTTGATTGATCTGAATGACCTTATCTAAAGCCTCATAGCCTTCAATACTTGCAAAGGGTTGAGCACTCTTTTTAAATCCATACACTTTTTCTGACAAAGCAGGGTAAAGCGTATCAATGATCAAGGTGCTTTTTCCACTTCCAGAAATTCCAGCCACACCAATCAGATGCCCTAACGGAAATTCCACATCTATATTTTTTAAGTTATGTCCATGCGCCTTGGTGATTTTAATTTGTCCTTTGCCTATTGCGCGTCTTTGCTCAGGCACTTCAATTTTTTTAGACCCTGATAGATATTGTCCTGTAAGACTCTCTTGATGTTTAGCAATCTCTTGCAAAGTCCCTTGGGCCATCACTTGCCCGCCATACTCTCCAGCACCTGGTCCTAAATCGACAATATGATCGGCAGAGCGCATGGTGTCCTCATCATGCTCGACGACAATCACGGTGTTTCCGTGTTCTTTGATGTCATTGAGAAGCTTGAGTAATTTGTGATGATCTCTAGGGTGCAGTCCAATCGAAGGTTCGTCTAGAACATAAAGCACACCCACCATCGAAGATCCCAGTTGTGTTGCCAGACGGATTCTTTGGCTTTCACCACCTGATAAAGTGGCAGACCTTCTGGCCAAAGAAAGATATCCTGTCCCAATTTGACTTAAGTAATTTAATCTCCCCAAAAGCTCTTCAATGATCTTTTCCGCCACCACTTCCGAGCGGCCTTGCAGTTTGAGATTTTTAAAAAATTCAAGCAAGCGATTGATAGAAATACTTGAAAGATCAGCAATGTTTTTATCACCGATAAAGACACTCCGAGCACGCTCATTTAAACGTGTCCCTTCACAACTTGGACAAGCTTCAAACTCCCATGACAGCTCATCCTCTTCGTCCTCAAATTCTTCTTGAGTTTGTTTTTTTGTTTTTACACGATATCTTGTGATTTGGCTTTTTTGGCCATCTTGGGAGTCCACCACATAGGTGTCCTCTTCGATCTCTTTGGTACCAAGACCTCGGCAGTCCTCACACGCTCCTCTGGGATTATTAAAACTAAAATGGTTAGGATCTAATTCTGGAAAACTGTAACCACATTCAGGACACGAGGATTGCAAAGAGAATAGTTCTTTTTTATTTTCGTCTATAAACTCTATGGAAACCACACCATTTGTCAGATCAAAGGCTCTTGCAAGACTGCTTTTGATTCTTAAGCGGTATTTTTCTTCTACTTTTAATTGGTCTGCCAAAACATCAATATTATGAGGTTTAGTTTTAGCTAGCTTGGTCACATCGGCAATCTCTTGCCATTCACCATCAATAAAAGCTCTGACAAAACCTTTGGACTCCCAGTATCTGAGTTCTTTTTGAAACTCTCCTTTTTTTTGCTGGGCCACGGGAGCCATCACACGAATCTTTTTGCCCGCATGTTGAGTCAACAGTTGTCCAATGATCTCTTCTTCATTTGAAGCCTTCACTTCAATATGATGCACAGGACATTTTGGAACTCCTACACGCGCAAATAAAAGTCTTAAGAAGTCATACACTTCCGTGATGGTTCCCACTGTCGATCTGGGGCTTGCCCCAATGGTCTTTTGATCAATGGCAATCGCAGGTGAAAGGCCATAAATGGATTCCACCTCAGGTTTTTTAAATTGCATCATGTACTGTCTAGAGTAGCTAGAAAGCCCCTCTAAAAAACGACGCTGGCCTTCGGCATAGATGGTGTCAAACGCCAAAGAGGACTTTCCACTGCCACTCAGTCCTGTGATCACAACAAGACTGTTTTTAGGAATACTTAAACTTATATCTTTAAGATTGTGCTCTCTAGCGCCATTGATGGAAATTGTATTTTTAGACAACGAATGCTCCCTTAATCAAAGACATAAAACTCTCTGACTCTCACATTCTCATTTAAATTCTTAAAGTTCAAACAAAGGCTTAGTAACCTTGATCCTCTTGATGCTGTTTACGACACTCTGGGCTGTTGCAGACACCATAAAGTTCTAACACGTGGCTGGTTAAAATGAAGTTGTTCTTTTTAGCTGTTTCTTCTTGCAAACGCTCAATTTCAGCGTTTTCAAACTCCACAATTTTGCTGCAATACACACAAGTTAAGTGATCATGGTGACTCTTCGGAGTCAATTCGTAACGAGCAGGCAAACCACCCATTCTGACTTCAGTCACATAGTTATTTTCTGTCAATTTTCTTAAAAAACGATAGACTGTGGCAAAACCAATTTCGGGATACTTCTCGTTTACGATCTCATACACTTCTTGGGCCGTAACGTGGGCTTGTCCCATATTTAAAGCCTCAAGAATGGCCATTCTTTGCTTGGTCACTTTTAGGCTCATCTCGCGAATGATGCGTTTAACTCCTGCACCATCAAGTCTTTCTCTTGAAACCAACTCTTCTTTCGGGTTTTGCTCACCACGAATTAAAGAGGGTAAACTGTCTACCGTACTTACATACTGTTCTTGTTCGTGAAAACCTTTATATACATTGGCCATATTCTTGTCCCTTCAATAAATTAAATTCTTACACCAAACTTTGACACTTCACTGACGGCATTGTGCGCATGCAGACTCTCTAAGTGTTCTACTCTTAGCCAGAAATCCTGAATTCCTTCAGCGGATGACAAGGCGGAATAGATCTTTCTGGCGGCATCTTCACAAAACATTAAGTTTTGTCCGTTAAGTCTTGCGAATTCTTGTTCATCTTCACGCTTCACGGCTGTCTGTACAGGAGTTTTGAGTGTGCCTTCAATTAAATCTACAAACGGCATGATCTGAAGATCTTGGCCATCTTGAATTTTTAATCTCAAATGCGCTACACTTCGTTGAGCATGAGGTGTGGCAGCAATAGATTTTTCTTCTGTCAGCCACTGAGCCACATCAGCCACTGAAACTGTTTCTCTGTCACTAAACTCAGATTCCCACTGCTTCTTGATCAATTGTCTGGCCAGAGCGGCAGAGCAAGGGCATGTGCTTGAGTACAACACTTTAAAATCTAACACTTGAGTGACTTCACCACTTTCGCTTAGCTCCCATTCCATACGAATGGGATAATGTCTTAGACCTGCCAGATCGCTCATCAAAGCCTTTCTTTTAGCAGGCAAACTGAACTCCAAAGAGATACGAGCCTTATCACTAACTCCACCCTGGCTTTCCACCATGTCCGCCAAAAGGGTTTTGATCTCTTTTAAAGTTAAAGTGTTCGACTCAAAGGCGCGAGTAGCTAGTAGGTACACTCGAGACATGTGAATGCCTTTAGCACTTGGATTTTTAAGATTCACAAAGATATTGGCAATAGCGGGAAGTTGGTTGAACTTTTGAGACCCTTCAGAATGGTTTAAAAGGACTTCCACAGCACCCATGCCCACCCAGTCCAATGCAAGGCTTACGTTTGCCTTTTGGAGGTTAGTGACATCAGGCATGCTTTCTTTCGACACGGATAAGATCCTCACTGTGTATCCCTTTACTAAACCTTAACGGTTTTAAACACAAGTTAAATACAAGTCATTGTAAGGTAGCTTTCATTAAGCTTTTAATTCTGGCTAAAACTGGTTTAAACCCCTTACTTTGTGACCTTCTAACCCTGATTTTAAGAATCGTCATCAAAAAAGCCTCATTAAAATCGTTTTTACGCACAGCTGTCTGTAATTTTGATCCTAATTCTCAATGTGTGTGCTCGAATAGCCACAGTCTTTGTAAAAGGGCACCCACAGCCCTTTCTTTGAACGTCTAAACTCTATAGCGCACTCTACTCCTACCCATGGAAGGACAAGAAATTACAAAAAAAGAGGGCACAAGCAAGATAGGACGCTCACTCTAGGCGATCCACATCCTCCGGCTCTTCTGCTTCATGGGGGCACAAACCAAAAAAAAAAAGAGCCCCAACTTACGGTTGAGGCTTTTTATATTATTCAATTTTTAAGACCATTTTACTCAAAATAGGTCTCCTACTCGAAACCTATCTTTTTATCTTAGTTGAGCTTTCTCATTCTTTCGTAGTAAGCACCACGAAGTTTAGAGTACTTTTCTGTGCCCATGATACGATCCACATAAGCTTCTGCACTTAACTTTTCAGCATAAGTTCTAGGATCTTCATTCATGATTCTCACAAGGCCAGGGTTCACATCGGCGTTGTTTAAAGCAGCTAGCTCAAGGATTTGTCCTACATACTCAGACAAACCTGAATCGTACACTAGGATAGATCTTAATAAGTTCGCTTGAGAGATGTACTCTTCTTGGTTGGACTCAAAGTCTAACTTAGCAAGAGTTGCTGTCTCAATGATGTTTTTGATCTTAGCATCAATCTCTTTAGTGATACGAGCACCGATGGCTTTACTTGGAATCACCGCCACATAGTTAGGATCGCCAAGAGCTTGCTTTAACGCACCTTCGGCTTGTTTAAAGAATCCTGCCATATCTTGATTCATCTGAGCAAGTAAGTTGTTCAGCTGAGTCTGGAACTCTGTCACATCTTCATTCGCTGCCACACCTGCCTCAATACGGTCAGTCAGTGGTTTAAGCGCAAGCAGATACACACCAATCTCTGGAACTAAAAGCTCAAAAGCTAAGTTCACAAAGTATGGGTCTTCTTGAGCTTCAATGAACTTCATCACCGCATTACTGAATGCCAAGTAATCTTCTGCTGTAAGCGCTGAAGCATCCGCAGGAAGTTGGAAGACCAGAGGAGTAATACCACCTACGATTCCACCTTTAAGGGCCGCAGCGGTAGGCACAGGTAAAGCTCCTGTGTTGATCGTGTTTGCCACTTCATAGAATTTATTAACTAGGAACAAGGAAACAATGTTCTCTCTTCTGATGATCAACATCTGTCCTGAGTTCAGAGGTAAAACTTGTCCACCCTCTTTACGTACTTGCTCTAGCAAAGCAGGAGAACCTTGCTCCACAAAGCGTCCGTATCTTGTTGTACGTGAACTGTTGTTCACATAAGGGTTGTTAGCTCCATTCTCAAGAAGAGACCAAAGCGTTAAAAGTACAGGTCTTTCCATTTCATAGTTCTGAGCAAAAAGAGCCGCGTCTTCTGGCAATTGGTGACCCAATTTACGAATGGCATCAGTAAGCTCAACACCGTTGACGATACGGTTTAAAACTAAGCCTTCAAATTCTAAGAATAAATCTGGCTCATCAAGCATGTTCGGGAAGACTTTTTGTAAGAATCCTGGAACACCACCATCACGAGAGATGATGTTAAACATCGCTTGCACACGGTCCACAAACGTACCAATCACATCAATAGGTTCGTTGATCGCTTCACGACCATCTAGCATGAACTTGTAGTTATTCAGAGCAAAACCTACGTCGCCCACATACTGTAAACGGCCATCGCTTTCTATAAAGTCCTTAACAATGCCTTCTGCATCTTCACAGCTTGCAATTTTGGCTTTAGGGAAACGATGTCTTAATTGAGTTCTGATCTTTTCAAGCTCGATGGCTTTTAAAGAACCTAATTCTTTATCCAAAGCCACACAGTACTTGTTTTCAAGTAAGGTTACAGACTTAAAGAAATCAAAAATCTTACGTCTGACTTTTAAGTAGTCTTTTCCTTCAAAGTTAGGATCGTTCTCTAACTTTGCAAGCAATTGAGCGTACTGTTCAGGAGTGTAGTTTTCTAAGTACTCTTTTCCTGAACCTAAATAGTCAGCAAGTTTGAAGCGCCATTCATTATAAAAACGGTGCAAACTTTGTAAACGCATAGCACGTGACATATAGCCAGTGGAAGCCGCTACGTAACGGTCGTAACGATTACCTGTTAAAACTAAAGACTCATAGAACTGGTTAATAATGTCATCCACTGACTCTTCTGGTGTTGTACCATAGTCATGCAGCTGACACATTGGATCTAGGTTCATGTGAGCATGTTCGTCCGTACAGAATCTGTAGTCACGAATCTTCCATCTGTTAGCCTGAGCATTTTCTTGGATACTCCCTTGAGCACCTGGAGATGTATCAATCACTCCGTTATTCAACTCTACAAGAGTTCCAGAGTTTGCTGCACCTGTAGACTCAAGCTCTACTTTGTTAGCGTAACCATACCGGATGGCTGCGATGTCGTAGTGACCAGGATAGAAAAGTCTATCTTTGTCTGAAGGAACGTAATCCATCACAGATGAACTTTTTGGAAGATCGTTATCAGAAGCCACGTCAATATTATATAACTGCTTAACTTCTGCTTTTGTGAAGAAGTTCTTTTTGTCTGAAGACGCAAAGAAGTTATGACGAAGACCCAAGTTATGTCCCAATTCGTGAACGATGGTTGCCATCACCTTTTCAGGGATAAGTCTAGCCATACACTTACGAACCACAGGATACTCTTCAGCAGAAGTCACAGAAGGAACTTGTCCTTGTGCTGTGGCTGCTTTTTTCATTTGAACAAACTCTAAAACTTCAGGGCAACGAGTCTCAATGTCCTTAGTTAAGTTGTTCATCGTAGCAAGAGCTGAATTCTCAGCAGAGAAATAACGGTTGAAGAACTCAGGTCTGTATTTTTGTACAAACTGTGCTCTGTCAAAAGCATCTTTATAGCTTTCAATAGGACCTACATTGATGCGGTCGCCAGAAACAAGTCTGTCGTTTGTCGCGATATGATCACTGACCAACTGCAACTTTTTCATCTCTAAAGAATTAGCATTAAAATTACCAGCTTCAAACATGTTCACAGGGTCTAATGGACCGTAACCATTTAAGGCCGCTAATTTTGGCAAGTTGTTCACATTTAGATCTTTCATGAAGTGACCAAAGTGGTATTGACTTGCAATAAACTTTTTAAGTTTTTCTGGCAACAGGCGTCCCATTAAGTTATAGGGGTTACCAGCAGACACTGTTTCACCTAAGATCGTGCTGTTCGTCACAATGTTAGCATCTAAACGGTTAGAGCTGTCTGTGAACACACCCAATCTACTTTTGATAAAGGTACGCACTTCACTACTGATGATACTTCTAAATGGTGCCAAGTGAACGTTCATCGTCGTGTTCACAACTTCACCACTGTAAGGGTCGATCAAAGAAGGTCCCACACCTAATAAGTTACTAGATTGAATTGAATCAATCAGGTTCAGCGTATGGAACTCAAGATCTCCCAGAGGGGCATCAAAACAGTCGCCATTGGCATCTACTTCTTTAAGAACCACACGGCTCTTTGCACCAGCAGCTTGGAACGCGGCATCCCAGTATTGAACGGAACGACGACCGATCTCTCTGTAGTTGATGTTAAAATCAGTATCCACCATATCTTTTAATGATAAGTCGCCAGTTTGACGGCATCGACCATTAAGATCTTTCGGGGTTAAACTTGAGAAATAAAACACAATGTCTTTCTCAGGGTTATGTCTTTGAATAAGAACGTTCTTTTCAAAGTCTTCTTCTCTGTAATCTTGCTCTGGTCTTGGAATACGAGTTCTGTTGGCAGTAAAGAAACCAAACTGCTCACGATCACGCTTATAGTGACGACGAGGAGTATAACCTCTGTCATCTGCTCTTAAGAAAGAGTACTTCCATAAACGCCCAGAAGCCACATCTTCAAGAGTGAATGAAAAGCTATTGTTTGCAAATTTCACTTGCTTTAAGGCCCCTGTAGCTGTGTTTCCAAAGCCTACTAGAGGGTTAAACATAGATTCAAGTCTAGTTCTTAAAGTCGAAATATTCTCAAATGAAATATCAATGTACGGAGCACTCTCTAAATTCGTGTCATCAATAGTGATCTCTTGAAGCTGAGCCATGCTGCCCGTCTCAGCGATTTTATAATTTCTGCCCATTGCAGGAAAAGAGATCACAGGTGTTAAGTTCAATGTATTTTCTGTGCTTAACTCTTCATCAATAGCAATATTGTAACCTTTAAGTGTTCCCGCAGTTCTAAAAAATTTAATTTTAGAAGCAGGTCTGAAGTTTAAGTCATAGGCTCCATAGATTTGACCAATGGCCGTTTCCATACCAGGTTGTGAGTCCACAACACTCTCAGAGAAGTACCATTCGCCATTAAAGTACTCAGAAGGATAAACGTCCTTTTTATTTTCAATTCTGTTAAACTTCACAAAGCTATCTGGATTTAATGTGATGTAGTCTGCACATGTGCGACAGTTGGTCTTTAAAGAACCATCTTCATTAAACTGCATCTCTGCGTCGACCAAACGGAATTGGTTTGTAGGATCATTGTCGTTATTAAGAATCTTGGTCTTCTTTTGAGGATTGATCGCATATCCACCAAGTGGAACCGCATAGGTGTCATCACCTAAGTAATCCGCATACGGCATCTCGTAGTGAGAGATTTCTTTTTTCGATACCAGCTTCATCACCACCAAACGGTTAGGAGTCAATTTGTATTTGATTTTATAAGTTTTATTAGGCTCACCCAAGAAGTCCACGACATCAGTGAATTTTGTCAATAAAGGCGCATCTGTATTGAACTGAACTTTGTTCAAGTAACGAATCGCATCTAAATCCGAATCAATCACCACATCTCCCGCCAATGACATCCCCGCAGGAGTAGGCTCACCAAATGTTTGCGCATTGTACTGGCCGCCGTAATCGAAATGCTCTAGAACAGGTCGCTCTACACTTGTGGGACTGACGTTTCCAGCAGTGTTTGTGTTCACAACATACATGCCCTGAATGGACTTAACGTCGATGGCACGTCCTACTTTCACGCTTGCTCTAAGACCTTGTTCATCTTGGTTTGGGTGTTGTTTTACACAACCAGATAGAACCATAGCTACAATTGATAATGTGAGTGCTATATATTTCATTCTTTCTTTTCCTCTTTTAAAATCCTTTTTCCTTTAAACCCTTAAAAACCTAAAACATATAAATCGCGCCCAATCCTGTTTGAACTGTGTCGTCATCAAACAAGGAGTTGGTGGTGATCACCCGATCACGCCAGCTAGCAAAAGCCAAAACACTGAACTGAGGATTGATTTGATAAATCACATTCGAAGATAGACCTTGCATCAGTCTTGCTGTCCCCGAATAGTCCCATGAGTTCATAACAAAACCTGATAAAGTGGCAGAAATCTCTTTCCACACTTGCGCTCTGACAGTCCCCATCAGTCTTAGAGACACGGGGTTGTTTCTGTTATACCCAAATACATCTGCGGTTTCATATCTGTGATAACTTAAAAATAAAGTAGGTGCGGCAATAAAGGTAAAACGCCCTTTGCTGGTCACCGCATTAAGTGTACCAGCGACCATCCCAAAAGAATTAGCGTTTCTAGATGCGCCCGATACTGGCGCAAGATAAGTCACACGAGACGACACATTGAACTTAGATTTACCCACAGTAAAATCAAAAAGAAGAGGTGATGTGTAAGTCAAAGAAGGGTCACCCAATTCCCATGGATCTTTATTGGCAGTGTCTAAATCTAAAGGGTGGATGTAATCCGCACTAAAGGTCAACGAGCCTTTATCCAGCAAATACGTCGCAGAAGCAGCGTAGTACACATAAGTTTCAGAAAACTCTTGCATGGCTCGTCCTGCTTGAGTCATTACACTTAAAGACCATCTGTCTTTGACTACTTTTTCAATAGACTTACGATAGTTGGGAGACGTCGGGTCATTGGGGTCACTCGCAAATGCCATGATCGACCACATGCCGACAATAAGAAGTAAAACTGTGTTTTTTATTAAATTCTTCATCCCCAAATTTTCTTCGCCCCTCGGCTTCTAAAAAGTGCTGACTTTGTGCACTCTTGAAATTGATAAATCACTACAAACACACGCAACACCTAGACTTTCATCGTGGTGCCAATTTAAGACCGAAAATTACAAGTTATTGATTCATTAGGCAAAGATTCATTTTCAGAAATTTGTATTTTTGTACTTTTTTTGTGGCGCAGCATAAGCAACGCTTATATAATCAATAATTAACACCATAGAAATACAGTATTTTTAAGACTCTACATAAGATTTTCTTACAGCTCAAAGGGATGGGGCAAAAAATCTGTCCATTTTTTATGCAAAATTATGCCCTGAGAATTGGCAATTAAAAGCGGTGCTTCTTTAGGCATAAACTCCGAAAGCACTTGCAAACACATACCACAAGGCACATCCCCTTGTGGCGTAGAGGTGACTAAACACAAAGCTTCAATGTCTTGTGCTTTTTCTCCTTCAGATAAAGCCTTCCACACCGCCACACGTTCAGCACACACCGTAGCTCCATAACTTGCATTTTCGATATTGCATCCAGAGTATACTTTTCCATTTTTAAATTTCACAGCTGCACCCACCTTAAATTTTGAATATTTAGCATAGGCCATCTGTTGCGCTTGAAGGGCAATTTCAAATAACTCTTGATACTCCATATCTCCACCTTTACTGGGGTTTGCCCACTTGCACATCCGTTGTCTTTATAGTTTAGGTTCCTTATAAACTCTAAAGTTGATTTTATACACTTTAACTTTTCAAAGCCTTCAAACCATCTAGTTTTTATCTTACCTGAATGATAAACTAGAATTTTGTGGAGTAGTACATGTCTTTGATCATTCATAACACACTGACCAATCAACGAGAAACCTTTGTCCCTCACACCCCAGGACAGGTGAAAATGTACTGCTGCGGCCCTACAGTTTACGACTATCTGCATGTGGGAAATTTTAGAGGGGCCGTGTTTTATAACTTCGTTAGAAACTGGCTGGAGCAACTGGGCTATCAGGTCACCTTTGCTTATAACTTCACTGACATTGATGACAAAATCATCAATCGAGCCAAACAAGAAGGTACAACACCTGAACAGATCGTAGAAACTTACATTCAAGCCTTTTGGGACGACTTTAAAAGTTTAAAGTTACGCCCTCACGATATCAATCCTCGCGTGACAGAAAGTTTGGATGCCATCTTTGATGTGATCCAAGGTCTTATCCGTAACGACAAGGCTTATGTTGTCGACGGAGAGGTCTTTTATGCCGTCACAAGCTTTAAAGATTACGGCAAACTGAGCAATCGTAAACTTGATGACCTAGAATCAGGCCACCGCATTGAAGCCGATCCCAAAAAACAAAACCCCTTAGACTTCACCTTGTGGAAGCCCGCCAAAGAGGGCGAAATCTCTTGGTCCTCACCTTGGGGAGAAGGTCGTCCTGGTTGGCACATTGAATGTACCGCTATGATTTTTAAACATTTAGGCGAAAGCATCGACATTCATGGAGGCGGGTTAGACCTTGTGTTCCCTCATCACGAAAATGAAATCGCACAGGCAGAGGGCTGTACACATAAACCTTATGCCAAATATTGGATTCACAATAATATGTTTACCTTTGATGGGGCAAAGATGTCTAAATCCTTAGGCAATATCCGCACCATGAAAAGTTTTTTGGAAGAATACCCAGGAGAAGTTTTTAAATTCTTAACCCTCTCTTCGCATTATCGTTCCCAAACTGAATTTTCACAAAAGACCATCGTCAATAGCATTACGGGCTTGTGTCGTATTTACGAAGCCCTTAAGTCAGCCGCTATTTTTGTCAACTCAAATAAAGGGGGCCAAAGTGGCGAGGAGTCTCAAAAGTTCATTACATCTCTGGAGCACACCCGACAAAGTATCACTGAAAGTTTTAACGATGACTTTAACACTGCCAAAGCGGTCGCCTCTATTTTTGAGCTTGTAAGAACCTATAACAGTGCCTGCCCCGCAGGGTCCAAAATGACACCTGAAAAAGTGCAAATCTCTAAGGACTTTATAGGCTTTATTCACGAAATGGGAACTCTACTTAGTCTCTTTCAGGAGCCTGCAGAAGAGTTTCTAAAAAACATGGACCTTATTTTAGCGCAAAAACTTAAACTTGATGTGCACGAAATCCAAGATTTACTTACCAAACGTGTGGAACTTAAAAAAGCAAAGAACTTTACTGAAGCCGATAAATTGCGAGACGATTTAAATCAAAAAGGCATTCTGATCCGAGATGGTGTGGATGGCAGCACTTGGGAGATCAACAAACAGATGTTTCTAGAGCTTTATAATAAGTTATAATAACGAGTTCAACACTTCAAAAACATTTTGTGAACAATGATCTTGAGGAACATGGGCGCAGTCTTTAAGTTCCGTAATGCCTTTAGCACCTATCAGGGATTGGTACTTTTGATAATGATTCATCCCCAAAAATTCGTCCTGCATGCCCCAGACTAAACGTGTCTTGTCTTTGATTTTTTCTACAATGCCATCAATGAACTGATCCCCGATCAGTTGGGCTTTGATCATGGCCTCTACAGGAAAGTGGCGCAAACGCTCAGAAGCGTGCCTTGCGACAAACCAGGGTAAGGTCTGAGTTTTTTCTCCAATAGCATGAGAAAGCCTATAGGTCTCCATCACTGTTTCAGGCGAAGGAGACACTAACCCTTGTACGGCATGGTCATAAGGTAAATTTAATCCCGCAGGATTTAACAGAATATTTTGACTATAACGTTCTGGTTTTTGAGCCACCATCCAAGAGGTGATCCATCCACCAAAACTATTGCCCACAAGCACCACCTTACGGTCGCCACAAGATTGATTCACAAATTCATGCAACCGCTTGGCAAGGTGACGAACTTGGTATCCAGCCGCATCTTGAAGAGGCGGGCTGGCTCCTGCTCCTGGTAAATCTATCGCTACCATTTTTGACGGCACATGCAGCTTGGTTTGCATCGCCATGATCTTGTGCCAAGTGTAAGACTGATCCCCAAGCCCATGAACCATAAAGACGCACACACAAGGCTGTTGTCCTGAGCATGTGTCTCTTTCAAAATATCCTAGGTCATCAAGGGTTTTGTATCTGTAGCCATCAAACCACGTCAGCACAAAATAGTTCTTATAATCCACAAAAGCCAACGGCTGCCACACAAAGGCCGCAGCAAAAAGAAAGAAGGCACAAATAATAAAAAGGATTCCTACACGCGTTTTCATAGCTTACCGACCCCTGATATTGAAACACAAAGGCTTACAAATCAAGTGCTGAAAACAAAACCAAGCCCTAAGCTTGGATTTGTGCTATAAATTACAAACTAAAACATATAGAACGCAAGGGCCGTCACATTGATATTGTCACGATCCACTTTAAGCAGATCACCAAAATCTTGTTTAGGCACACGGTGGCTGACAGAAAGAATCATATTCCCAATGTTACCTACACTAAATCGCATCTGTGGACCAATGGCATATTCAGTCTCTGTATCTTTAAAACGATTTTGCAAAGGTGCTTGATAATAAACATCACTTCTAGCATAGAACTGCATTCCTAAACCAAAATCGTAAGAAAATTTATACCAAAGATCTAAACGGTTATCTACGCGCCACTGTCTGGTATTGGTGAGCACGTTTAATCTCTCCCCGACTTCTTCGTTCAAAGGAACATCTGTATAATATGTCGTTTTAGACTGGATATAATAATTCACATTACTGACCCAATTCAGCTCTAACTTTTGAGTTAAGTTTTTAGAAAGAATAAAATCGTTTCGCAAACGCATGATACGATTTTCCAAAAGACTTTGTTGGCCTACAGGAATATACACACGACCTTCCCAATACACTTGGATGTCACCAGGTAAAAGAATCAAGTTACTATCTACTAAACTGACAATAGGATCTTCAAAAAAAGCGTCTGCTTTATGATAAGCGGGAGCTTTATCTTCGTATTGTGACCATCCTGCACTAGAAATGATAAATGGAATACGGAGTGTGATCTTTTGCCCTTGTCCCAGTCTATAGTTTAAATTTACAAAACTGTATGTCGAAACTTGGCCTCCACCTACGTCCCACATACGCATCTCGTAGTCGGCTCTGGTGAAACCTGAAAACCAATAAGGGCTATAAAGGTTTGTGACCTTCTCTTGAACAGAAAAGGACTGTCCCCAGGCTGAAAACCCAAAGGCTAAGGCATTCACACACAACACTAAATTCAAAAACATACGACGTAACATTAACGGACTAAACACGGACACCCCAATCCCCTCGCTAATAGACTTCCCCTAGCGGCTGAACATTTTGTGCAAGTTCAACGTAAGCATCATCCTCAAAAAAAAATGGGATTTCAAGACTTTGTTATGATTTTAACAAAAGTCTGAAAAATCCCACGCCACAGCATTTTGAGGCTTTGTCTTGGATACAAAACGAGGTATAAGAACATACATAAAGGGTAAGGGGAACTCATGAAAAATCATTCTATCTTAAAGCATCTTTTATTAGCATTCGCACTTGGTGTTTCGACTCAAGTCGCTGCCAAAAATACAGCCACACCAGCTAAGACTCAATCAGTTGAATCTGACAGCCATTCTACTGTGAGCAAAGAAAAAGCCACACCCAAGGCGTCTAAGTCTACGGTGACAGTGAAGGATAAAAAGGCAGCAGCTCTCGCTCCTGAGCGTCTTAGTATTATGAGCTTTAACGTGGAGAACCTCTTTGACACCATTGATGACCCCACCAAAGAAGATGAAACCTACTTGCCTAAAAAGCTGAAGAAAAATAACCCTGAAATTGCCATGCGTTGTCAACGTTTACGTCGCGACTACTGGCGTGAACAGTGTCTAAAAACAGATTGGACAGAGCGTCGCTTAAAACGCAAGATGCACAGACTGGCCGATGTCATTCGCAAAGCTAACAACAAAAAAGGTCCCGATGTTTTAATTATGCCTGAGATTGAAAACCTTGGAATTTTAGAGCGTTTCCGTAAAGAGTATCTGAGCGATCTTTACCCCGAAAAGGCCATCTTAATTGAAGGTCCTGATACCAGAGGGATTGATGTTGGCATTTTAACCCGACTGAAACTTAAATCTGAACCTACACTTCATCAAATGAAATTTGTTGCCAACGAAATCATTAAAGAAGAGGACATCCGACCCACGCGTGGAATTTTAGAAACAGAACTACTTCTACCCACTGGTGAATCCTTGTTTGTTTTTGGCGTGCACTTTCCTTCTCAAGGAGCACCCACAGAACATCGTCGTCAAGCTTTAGCCCAATTAGTGGAGCTGATGAAATCTAAACCTCAAGACAGCTACATCGTGGCTGGAGGAGACTTTAATATCACTCGTGAAGAGGACGCAGACCACAAGTACTTTGTAAATGTACACGAAAGCGGAATGCAGGTTTCACATTTTGTGGGATGTAAAGGATGTCGCGGCACTCATTACTTCCACCCAAAAAGAAGTTGGTCTTTCTTGGATGCTTTAATCTTTGCAGGACGCTTCACCGATGCCAGCTCACCATGGCAATTTGAAAAAGAGAGCGTGCAAGTGTTTAACAAAAGTATCTATCAGGTCAACCGCTTTGGTTCACCTGCCCGTTTTGGTTTGGGCAACACCAAAGAAGGCGTTTCAGATCACTGGCCTATTATGGCAGACATCACTTATAAAAAGCCTATTCCTAAACCTCAGCTCATTTTAGGTGACTCAAGTGCTGTGCAATTAAAAGAAATCACAAGCTCTTCAGCTCTAGATAAAAATAACTCTGTACTTACAGATAGCAAAAAGAAAGTGATTCCGTTAAATAAAGCCGCAAAGCCTGAGTCGTCACCATCTTTAAAAAAAGCACTCTAATCTACCGTATGAGCGTCGGACTTCTTCTGTGGTTTTTTTTGCGGGCTTGGTGAAGGAGCGGTGGTGGGAGATGTCGTCCCCGTGTGATGGACGGTCTGTGAAGCAGGACAGATCACCTCTGAGTCAGGTGTACGAGAACATCCCAAGGCTTCTGCCACAGTAGGATTATTTAAAATAAGGTCCACCCTTCGTCTGTCAGAAGGATGGTCAGAACCACTAATGGAAGGGGCTCCCGAAATCTCCTCAGCACAAGCCTCGTCTAAATTATAAATCAGATACTCGTAACCTGGAGGGGCAGCGACTACACCTTCAGGCAAAGGCCTGTCTGGACTGGGCCGAGGAGGCGGATCTTTTTTAATAGTCTGTTCTAAGACTTGAGCCGCAAACCAATCACAAAAGATTTCATTACCCTGGCTAAACTCACAGGCCTGCGACTCACTTCTGACTGCACCATTTTGTGAAAGATACTCTCCTTGTCTGGTGTGAAAGTTTCCTAAACCTCGATTTAAAGGATGTCCTGTTCTTCCCTCACCTTGGTTGATTAAACAGTTATAGGTGTCACGAAAGGGATTTTGATCAATACTAAACGGGGCGCCCACAACTTCTGAACCCATCAATTGAGACTCTGAACCTGGCGGAAGCCTTATGCCAAAGAGATTGCCAGGATTATTTTGCCCTCGGTCTCTGGCTAACTGTGCAAACTCCTCTGAAGCCCTAAGCATTGTCGTGTTAGAACGACAAGGGTCAAAAGCATGAGCAAATTCGTGAGCCAAAGTTCTCTGTACGGCACCCGCAGGAAAGTAATTCATCTTAGGTCCAAGTTCGATAAAACCTTGTGCCGTGTTATTACGCCCTCCTTGGCCACGACCAGGACCACATAAAGAACCAGGTTGTCCGCTTGAGTTTTGAGATAAATAGTAAGCATTGACTCTTCCGATCACGGACTGCATTTCTGGGCTTAACTGTGAATCACTTTGTCCTTGCCTTAAGACCTCCAAAGCATTGGTCTTGACTTGATTAAATATAGCTTGGGTCTGCTGAGGTGTTCTTAGATACTCTGATCTTTGATCTGTATCCATAGACAAAGCCACGTGACGGTTTTGATTCTGATCTGAGGCTCGTAACAGTCGTAAAAGCCGATCTTTATCTATGCCCTCTTGCGATTCCATATAGTTAATAATCTGTGTCACAGAAACAGACTTAGCCTTTGCCCCTTCTTTATTCGGCGGCCAGGGTACAGACACCTTAGCTTCATTAGGATAAGTCAGATCACCCAAATTATTAAGCCCTAGTTCTGCCAGTCTTTGCTTAAAACTTGTAGACATCGCAGAACTGGGCAAGGAAGAAAGATAATCTCTTAACTCGACTTGTGACTCTTCTACTTTACCCATCGCCTCTTCGGCTTGCGCTGAAAACACTGCCGATAAGGTGCACGCAGGGACCTTTTCTCCATTAGCGAGTTGAATGATGTCTGTGGGTTTTAAGTTTTTAAAAAATTCACATTGATGGGTCACAGATTTAAAATCACATTTGGCTTGGACTTCAAAAACAAATCCTAAACCTATAACACCGATGAATACCAAATCTTTAAAGGAGATCATGGCGAGTCACTCCATAAAGTTTTTTATTCATTCCCGAAACAAGACCTCGTAGATTTTTTTGTGAGGCCGCAGACAAATGCGACCAACACACTGGTTTAGGGCTCAGTTCCGAAGATCTTTGGTAGGCCATCTGCTGGTGACAAGCGTCTTCGCTGGCTGTTCCTCGTTTTTTAGATTTAGAGACCAAAAAATTTTTATCCAAAGCTTTTTTATATTGTTCATATTGTTTTTTTGAAATGAGTACAGAACCATAAGTCTGCTTACCACGAACAAAAGATAAAAAGTATTCAGGTTTATTTTTAATTGTTCTTTCTTTAAGGACAAAGGCCTGCTCGCCTTGAACATCAAAATACAAAGCGATTCGATTTTTGGAATTTGGTATTTCAGTATTTTTTTGGCTCTTAGAGGCACCACTAACTTGAGCCTCCACCCCATGGGCTTGGGCCATCACCAAAATAACAACGAGTGAAGTTATAAAAAAAGAGAGTGGTTTAAAAACGCTCACTCTCTAAATATAACTCAATTCTTAGTTGTGCGCCCCAGACCTAGGTCGCAACTTAATTTCTAATAAAAATAACCGTAACAAGCTGATCCATAGTCACAGTTTTGCCCCAAAGCTGTGATAAAGCTGTGGCAAGTGTTGTGATATCTGCATAGCCCAGTTGTTTTAAGTCTTCGGCTGTCATTTCAGCAAGGGTCTTTTGCTCTACACGGGTCAGTCTGACTCTTTGATCTAAAACGGTCACGCCCGTTTCAATATGTGTCAGGGTCACAACAGAACCCACGGCCCAACAAGGAGTTTGCGATAACACATAAGCCTTCTTGTAAGATGACGTTGCAAAGGCCGCTTCATCTTGGGCGTTTACAAATAGCATGGGATTTACACTTTGCTGACATGAACTTAAAACATGCCCAGGACGCGAAGCCACGGCCCCTTCTACAACCACAGGAACATCTAAATTGTTTTCATCTACCACTTCACTGGCAAGAGCTGCGTTGTAAGGGACATACTCAAATACAGTCACGTGCACCCACTCTTCTGAACCAATATATGTCACCACATCTGATTGAGATTGGGCAGTGGCAGCAATGATCTCTGGTGTGAGGTCAGAAGCTCGCATCACAAAGACTTCCTTGATCAGAACTTGGCCCTCGTAAACCGTGCCATCACTAGAATGAATGTTTAAAATGTCTGTCGGCTGGTAGCAGTTGTTTTTACCTTTAGTGATCGCCATGGTTCTTTTTCCAGCGATCATTTCTGAATCCAGTTTTCTAAAACTTCTAAAGTCCGTCCAAGCTCTGTTCGACGTGCAAGTGCTTAAAAGCGCTTTGCGATTCACATACTCTGCCACTTGAATGTCGGCGTTCACACTTTCTACTCTTTGTATAAATGTGGAGTGTGTTGCTGGGTTAGTATTACTGACTGCTGGTCCTGGAGTGACACTAGGAGGTGTCGTCCCCTCGGCAGGCTCCTCACCTTCTGGTCCTGCAGGTATAACACTTGGAGGAACTGTCACCACAGCGGGATTAGGCTCCGCACCCTCTTCTGGCGCTACAGGAGTCGCTGCATTTAAGAATTGCGCTTCTTGAGTTGCCGTACCTCTTAAGTACTTAAACACTAGGTAGCTCAATTGCGTCTCTCCTGGCTTTAAGTATCTTTGTAAGCCTTCACGATCAAACCCTGCTTGTGCTAAAAGTTCGTCTGTTAAATCCTCAACATTAAAAATATAAATTCCTGTAACAACGGCTTCACCAAAGTGACTTCCATCACCCGCTTGCAGACTGCCAATAAGAATGCGCATGCCTACTGTATGACAGTTACGGGCGCGGTTGATGTCGGCAACACGCTCTCCAGTATAAATGTTTGAATACAGTGCTTTGTAGTCTTGGTCAGAAAGATTTCTGTCATACACACGAATGTCAGTCCAACCCCCTCTAGAGCATGTGGATAGACTTGCACCGATCTTTTCTACAGCCTCTACACTGTTCTCAACGATTAAGTCTTTGGATGGAGAATCAAGCCCTTCAAGGGAAGTCACTAAACTTCCTACCTGTCCTTCAGGCACACCGTTAGGCACCACCACATCAGCACTTAAAAATCGCTCTTCTGCAGGGGCAGAACCTTCTACATACTTAAACACAAGAATGCTCGCCGTCTGTGACTCTCTTAAAATAGAATCTAACGCAAAGTCATTGATATCCAAAGCGGCTTTCATCTCTTCTGTGATTTCACTACGGTCAATAAGCATTAACTTCGTCACCACAGCATGGCCATAGTTACTGCCCGTACCATCACTCACACTGGAAATCAGTACACGTCGGCCCACTTTATGGCAGTTGTTCGCAGCCCCTATCGCAGCCACTCTTTGGCCAGAGTAAATAGATTTATACACCACATCTTTTTTGGAACGGTCATGCACTCGGATGTCATCCCATACACCACCAGAACATGTAGAGAGCTGGGCTCCGACCTGATCTTTTACTTCTATATAATTCACTTTGAAATCAAAATTTTTAGAAGGCGATTTTACAGATCTGATGTTGGCCACCATAGATCCGACTTTACCTGCTTCGACGGTGCCATAACGAGGATCCACATCTCGCGGTTGACATCCAGCTAAACCCCACAGAACCAGAAAAATGGCTCCAAGAATGTGTGTGTGTGATCGCTGTGTTTTAATGATTTGTGTTGATGCCCCCACTTATGCCCCCTTAGCTTTTCATGGTCTAGGTTTTTGATCTGACCCCAAGAGCGTCTTAAGTTTTTCACCTAAGATCAAGCTTTGTCTAAGTGCTCAACCAAATCTTAATATTATCTCTGAACTCAGGCTTTAAAATGCGTAGAACTAGGGCTTTATGGGCTTTAAAAGTCACAAATGACCAAGCGCGCCACCTCACTATGACCCAAAGTCAGAGCGCACACCCGATCTCAAAAACGCCTCTTTGTTAAAAGGGATTTGAAGATACTCACCCTTAAGCCACAAAGGTGTTTGGTCGTTAGTGTTGGGACTGCTCAGCCAACCATCTTGCCCACCTAAAAGGATAAAATAATTTTCGTCTTCAGAAGACAAATCCGTCATCCATCTGGCCTGGGCACCATAACTGACAGGAGCTTTGGTTGCACTAAGGGGGTGGGCCGATTTCATCAAAGTTTCATTCCCACCACTATAGGGGCCTTCATAAAATTTAAATTTTTTCCCAATCAGAGGAACACGACTCATGGGATGCGCGAGTGTTAAAGGGTGAAAGTTTCCCCAGCTTTGATATTCATGCAAACGAACTTGTGTCACATTTAAATGCGTGAGCCACGCTTGGGCCTTCACAAACTCCTGATCCTGAGCCAAAGCCTTACCTAAATCTTCACGCCACTTTGTAGACCGAGTATAAAATTGGTAGAGCTCCTTCTCGGCTTCTGGTGAAGCTTGTAAATGTTTTTTAATCTTATCCCAGTAAGCCTCCATAAGCCTTGCGCTGAGAACTTCAAACACTAAGGCTCCTTGAGATTCTTGTTCATAGTAGCCATTCCACTCTTTAAGAGTCTTATACACAGGGTGAAGTAAAATCGCTTCCTCTTGATCCTCTAGTACTTTTAACAGCACTTCCGTTAGATCTTTTGCAGATGGGGAAAATGTGTCTAGCTGCACCTCGCGCACTTGGGACAAATTCACTTTAGGTGTTTGTGACAACACCTGAGTCATCCGAGACACTCTGTCATTCGGAGCGTGAAACAAAGATATGGGCAGCGAACCTTGATGCTTAAGAGCCTCGTTAGCACTGACCACAAAGCCTGATGAAGGGTTATAAACCTGCGGCAAGCTTGTGACGTTTTTAAATGTTTTATGCTTTATAGACTCAGGTAATGGGATTTTAAATTCTTGTTCTAACTGCAACTGCCTAAACGCCGACAGTCGCCCTACATTTCCCTTCTTATCGGCATACACAAAGTTTTGCCCTGAAGCGGCGTAAGTGACAAAGGCCTGCTCAAACTCTTTCCAGTTTGTGGCTTGATTGATTTTAAAAAATGACAGCACTTCATCAGAATCTTCCATGCCTACCCAGTACAAAGATAAAGCTTTGGGATAAGAAAACAGTGGAACATCGGTCACAATGGGTAGGCCCTTCACCTCTCGAAGAGTGACCTTTTGATCTCGGCCCCAACGCACTTTAATATGTTCTTCTCTGTGGGTGGCGGTCTTTAAATCGTCTTCAGACACTTCACTTAAGTGTGAACTGATCCCCCACATATTGGTTCCACCCCAGGCGATGTGAGCATTCCGACCGACTGCGGGTAAAGGAAATGTAGGCATCATAAATCCCATAGTTTTAAAACTCGGGGATTCAAGCACCATAAAGAGCCACATATTGGGAATCATGATCCCAAGATGAGGATCGTTAGATAAAATGGCCGCATCTCCAGTTTTTGATTTTCCTACAGCAAAGGCGTTACTTCCTGATCGAGTGTAGGCCTCGGTCAAAGTTTGCAATAAGAGCCTATCTTGATCCACACCAGAAGACTGAGTGGCTTGAGTTTTATTTTTGAAATCAAAAGGCGGCGATGAGTCCATCTCTTCTGAACCCAAAGACTTTGAAGGGACCACTGCCGCGCTTGAACTTTTGGACTTTAAATCTTGCAAGAGCAACTGGATGAAGGAGTCTTCACCTCTCCAAGAGTCCCAGAGCTTTTGATAGTAAGGCCTTTGTGCAAAATTCAGCACTTGCGCGAACATGATCCAGTTGACATCAATAGAGATAAATTTATGTATGGTGGCGAGATCACTGGCGGTCCATGAAGTAGGTGCAATGCCTGATAATTTTAAGTCTATGGCTCTTTGTGGATTTTGTTCCACGTAGTCATTCATCCCTCGCGCCATTTGTTCTAAAGCATTTTTAGTCTCTTCAGACACATGCTCCCAATTTTTTTGAGCGATCTTGGGAAAGTTAAGTGCACGTAAAAAGTAATCTATATTTTTGGTGGACCCACCCAACATTTCAGAGACTCGGCCTTGCGAGATCATTCTTAAAAACTCAAGTTGTGAGCGGCGCAAGTGCATTTGCAAAACACCGACTGTGTAAAACAAATCCGCATCTGTTTGGGCTGCCACTCGTGGTACACCGTAAGAGTTCCACACTACGTCCACAGGCTGCTGTGTATTGAGCCGCGTATTTTGAAATTGCGCTCTTCTATGCTCTAAAGATGTGTCCTTCGGACCAAGCGCGCAGCCTGACACCCACAAAGACAGCACAAGTAATTTTTTAATCATAAGTTCTTATTTACAAAATCTGTCACATAAAATCTAAGGGCTTTGTTCCCCTTAGGGTTTACAATATCTCCTGCCAACACGTGACGATCCCATTCAGGCTCAGAGATCAGAAGTTTCACTTTAGGTTTGATTTTATTGTAAAAGCTTTTGATCTGAGACACATCTAGGACCTCATCATCAGGAGAATACGCGATAAGCGTGGGAGTGTGCAACTGGGAGTAGTCTTGTTTTTTTAATGCCAATGTGACACGCATGAACTCTTGCAATGCGATAGCAGGATGTTTGGTGGTCCAGAAATAACCATGCGCTTTATTTTCTGCGGGGAATTCTCTATATGTGCCAAACATCATCTTGATGATAAATTTCCCCAAGCCCCCAGCAAGTAAAAATGCGGCTTTGTCTTTAATTCCAAAATTCGGTGACACCAAAACCAAAGCATCTGGAGGTTTCGGTGCATTGAGAGTCACAAGTGTTGCTAGAGTTCCGCCAAAACTTGTTCCCATCAATATGGTTTTGTTCCCCATCATTTGCGCCACAGTGAGGCACTCCATGGCATCATCAATCCAGTTTTGACCTTGCACTCGTTCCATAAAGTTGGGGTCTCTTAAGCCATGACCTGAAAGTCGTGTGACAAAAAGATTGGCCCGTAAGTCTTTGGCAATATTTGTAACCACAGGCTGAAGTTCCATGGGGCTTGCCGTAAAACCATGAATGTAACAGATCGACCATTCCGTCACCTTCTTAGAGCGTAGAAGTTGCTTTTCATTTCGTTTTTTAACTAAGTTCAACATGGCTGGATTTTCCCGCGCCATCTCGTTCATCTGTTTTTCTACGGGGGGCAAATAGATATAATCTGAACCCAAAAAAGGAGTCACAACACCGTAGGTCCCAACAAGGACTAGCACTGCAAAAACAGCAAGACTCAGCTTTCTACGCACAGACCCCTCCAAAATATCGCTGACATCGCAGCATCTATCACGAACCTCTAAGATGCGCTGTCATGGACCCATCAAAGTCCTAAAAACACTCAAATTTAAAAATGATTTTTGTGTTCCCTTTAAGACAATTAGACCTGATGCAAATGCTAACGTCTATCATTTTTTTATGCGTGCAATTTAAGCATGCACACAGAACTGATTGATGAGTTTTCTTGCATATTTAGGCGTTTTAGAAGGATTTTAAAATATTTTCTTTACACCACTTCATTTTATAGCTATCACTAATGCTTCAATGAGCTGGGGCGGTAGTTTAGTTGGTTAGAATGCTGGCCTGTCACGCCGGAGGTCGCGGGTTCGAGTCCCGTCCGCCCCGCCAGTTCTTTAATTAGTTGTACTCAATTTACATTTTCGCTGAGTTCTGAACTGCTAATATCGGTTCGCCTTCGGCAAGGCTATTATAGATAATAGATGTGAGTATGAATTTATATTTAACTCACTCTAAGCTCTCTAATAGCTTAGGGTAAATATGTGGTTTAGGATTATAATTTTTATCCCAAATATGGGCTGAACCAAAACCTGGGAAGTGTTTAGGAATCCAACTCACATGATCAGTAAATCCCCATGTTACAAATGAAGTGCAGTTTTCAGAAGCCACACACGCAGAAATATAATCTGAATATACTTTTTCTTGCTGTTGCAATTGAGTCGTTGTGGGATTAGCTCCATTAAGTAAAAGCGACATATCAAATTCAGATATACTCGATATTTGGCCAAAGTGAAAGGCTCTAAACTCCTCCCTAAGCTGGCAAGGTCATTATCAGAGGCTTACCCTTAGTAATGACAAGTGTATGCTCATACTGCGCCGTAAAAATTCCAGGATTTGTCATAAGAGTCCATCCATCACCGCTATCAAAAACTTCTCGCGCCCCAGAGGAAACGAACGGCTCAATAGTGATAACTTGGTTTTCTCTTAATACTCTCTTGTCTTTTCTATCATAATAACCCGCAATAAAATCAGGCTCCTCATGGAGAGCTCGTCCTACTCCATGACTTCCAATGTTTTCTATGACTGTAAAGCCATTTCTAATGGCTTCGGTTTCTATTGCAAGTCCTATACGATTTAACTTAGCACCAGCTCGCGCTTCTAACATGGCTTTCTCAAGAGCGCTCTTTGCAACGGCACATATTTGTAAATGTAATTTAGATTCTGGAGGAATGATGGATGAACCCCCTGTATCTGCAAAATAACCATCTAACTCTGCCGATACATCAATGTTTACAAGATCACCCGCTTTGAGAACTTTTGAACCTGGGATACCATGAGCAGCCTCTTCGTTCACACTTATACAGGTATAGCCAGGAAAGTTATAAGTGATCTTCGGGGCCGATCTTGCACCATGTGCGGCAAGAAACTCTCCCCCGATAGAATCTAATTCTGCTGTAGTTATTCCTGGCTCAAGTTTAGCTTGCATATGCTGTAGACAGCGGGCCACAACTCGACCCACCGTACGTAGCCCTATTAAATCTTTTTCTGAATTGATCGACATAATTTTAATATACTACAATGACCACTCACCGTCATCTGTAAACCGTGGACGTGGGTAACTTAGACAATATAAAAGAACTAAAACCCGCAGGTCTGAATGGCGTACTCTAGAGTGGCTTCTTCTTCGGTGAGGCCGTCGTCCATCACTTTTCCATTGAAAGCTAAAACGATCACTGCATCACCATCAACCCAAGAGTCCACGTAGGATTCGGTGTCGAAGTCAAAAAGCAGGTCTTGATCGTAGAAGTTTAAAATCTCTTGGTGAGCAGTTTTGGCGTCTACGTGTTTGTAACACAGTTCATACAAATACGTGCTTCTTTCCCGGATTTTTAATTTTGATCAATGAGCCCCCAAAATATGCACTGAGCATGAGGGCTCATTCCTCCAACTTCATATTGTCTAGCGGCAAATATTTCTTTATTTCAGCAAGGATGTCACACTGCTAGACCTACCACAGAGGCTCTAATGGAAACCACAAAGAACACCCCCAAAACTGAACGTCCCAGCTTTGAAGAGATTTATATGCAACTGGCTTTAACCTTGGCTAGACGCTCCACGTGTAAACGACTGAACGTGGGCACAGTCATCACCTCTACGGATTACCGCAAGGTTCTTGCTGTAGGTTATAATGGCAATGCGGCGGGCCTACCCAACACCTGTGATCGCGACGAGACAGGCAACTGTGGCTGCTTACACTCTGAAGAGAACGCCGTGATCAACTGTGATTCTCCTCGATTTGTGGAAAAGTATGTTTTTGTCACCCACCTTCCTTGCGTGGCATGCGCTAAACGTCTGATCAATCTAGGTGGGGTAAAAAAGGTCTTCTTCCGCCATGAGTACCGCTGTAGCGAATCTGTAGAGCTTCTTAAGTCTGTCAATATCGAAATCGTACAGCTTAACATAGAACCACCTGCGCCCAAGTCCTGAACTCATTCCAAAGAATTGTTTTGTCATTTTTAGCATGGCAAAATGACTCTATATACGGGAGCTTAAATATGAGAAATTTACTTGTGATCACAGTGTCCTTTTTATTTGCGGCAACTGCTCATGCAGGATTTTTAGATAAAGTGAACAACACACTTAAAACCATTGAATCTGCTAACGACACTGCCGACCGGGCAGAACGCGAAACCAAAAGAATCGACCGCTTACCTAAAACTAAAAGAGGCAAGGGCGATAAGGAGCTTTTTTCTGAATGGAAAGAGGATTTAAAAGTGGCTGAAAAAGGCGCCCAAAAATCTTGTAAAAAGAAGATTCGTTTTGAATTTGAACCCATTCGATTTAAAGGGTTTCTAGGAGCTTCACAAAGTCCTGGCGCTATGTGCGGAGACATTGCTAAAGCTTTAGAGTTTGACTTGTGCACTGAAAATCAATTTGCAAGCAAAATCAAAGGTAAACTAGATTCTGTAAAATGTTACTACACTTCAGCTTCAAGTGATGAAATCAAAATGCGCTTTAACGATAAAGAACTCATGGTGGGTTTTAGCGAAAACTCTAAAGACCTCTATGAAGAAAGTTTATCTTGGTTACAAAAGAACCTCTAATAACTAAAACTAATGACATTGGGGTCTGGCGGTTAATCGCTCTGAAGACCCCATCAAGGCTTCAGAATTTCGCATCACTTGGTTGACGGTCTTCCAAGAGTCATTTCGACCTTTTAATCGATCCAAAAAATCTACGCTTAAATACGACGCTGTCATATAAAGTGGCAAATACCTAGCTCCGTTCACCCACACCTTATTGCCTCTTTTAGATAAACCGACTACGGCCATCAGACCAATCTTATTCACTCCTGGTTGAGAGCTGACAAAGTTTCCTGTTCCGTAATAAATAGGAACTTCACGTCCGTCTCGAGTGTTATACTTTTCCATAGGTTGAATGCGATGGGCATGAGTCCCAATAATGACATCTGCTCCAGCTTCAGCAATCTGTGCTCCTAGATTGATCTGGTCTCTGGTAGGCTGAAAAGAATCTTCGTTGCCCCAATGAGGGGTCACCACTACGGCATCAGCATGGCGTTTGGCTACAGCAATTTCAGAGAACAAAAGATCACGCTGGGAGTAACAGTGTAACACTTGGCTTGCGGTTTTAGCTCCACCATTGACTCCGTAAGTGCAAGCAATAAACGCCACCTTCCAGCCTTTTTTATTTACAATAGTAATGTAAGAGTCTCTTGAACCTTTGCGACGAGTTCCAGTGTAAGGCAGTCCTGCCTCTTCCAAAGCATCGATGGTGGCATCAATACCAATAAGTCCTCTGTCTGCGGCATGATTGTTAGCTGTGGACACAACATCAAATCCACCTGCTTTTAAATTTTGTGCTAAAACTGGATGAGTGTTAAATGCAGGGTAACCCGAATAAATGTATTCCTTTTCATCCCAATACACACCTGGGTCCTTACGCTGAGTCAAATCCCTAGCTACACCTCTGGCAAGTGGAGTTTCCAAATTCGCATACATAATATCCATGCCACGCACATGCTCGCCGATGTTTTGCCATAAATACGAATAGTGACTTCTTTGTTTTTGTGCTGCCATGTGGATGTACTTATGAATCAACAAGTCACCCACACCTCCAATAATCAAAGTGTCATCACTCTTTGCACACGCATCCTTAAACTCAAACGCCAAAGCAGACGTTGAGAACCCTAAAACCACAAATATAAAGGCTAATGTTTTCATACCCTAGCAAAGTGCAAAACTAAGTCCCACCCAACTAAAATATACCCCAGCCCTCTGTTCAAAACTTATACAAGTCGCCTTTTTTGTCTCTTCCCAGTAAGTTCAATTTTAAATTCAGTTTGATTTTAGATTGAGTTCTACCTTAGATTTCAACCTCAGAAGTGAGCAATGCGTATCCGACACGCGTTGGCCTGTGGGGCCGAGGGCCCCAGAGGGTAACGCGTGCCGAAGACGCTTTGCACCCGTCTCTGCTGCGTTGGAATCTAAGGTAGAACTCAATCTAAAATCAAACTGAATTTAAAATTGAACTTACTGGGAAGGGACAAAAAAGTGGGTGGTGTTAGTATTGGACGGGGTAGCCTAGGCGGTTCCATTCGATCATACCGCCTAACATGTTATACACTTTATTAAATCCTAAGGTTTGCGCATAACCTGTGGCGTGGGCAGATCTGGCTCCGCTTCTGCATATAAAAATATAGCTTTGAGTTTGATCTAGGCGCCCTAATTCCTCTTCGAGCTCGGGGCCTAGAGTGATGAGCTTTGAGTTTTCGATATGGCCAAGCTCACCTGTGAATTCGTCAGGTTGCCTGACATCAATCAAAATGAAATCTTGTGTGTCTTTAGTTTCAAAAAGGGTCTGGCAACTGATCTCTTGAATGCCTAAGGTGTCGTTGGTGATAAACATAAATACTCTTAACTTTTATTTTTTCTCAGCCGTGGCTGGGGCTTTGTTATTATTTTTTGCATCTGAAGTGGCCATGGTTTTACTGCCAGACGTAGAGGGTTTAATTTGCACCACTCTATATCCTGCAACACTGACAAGCTCTTGAATTTTGGCATCACTTAAAGACTTGCCTTTATTAAAGTAAATATAGAGGTCTTTTAAACCTTCATGGTTCACCTTAAAAACCTCAGGGCTTTCTTGCAATACGGATTTGATCTTGTAAATGCAGGCATCACACACCGCTCCCTCAATCACCACCTCTTTACTTGCAAGCTGAGAAAGGTCGGCATTTTGACGATCCACAAAATCATCATCCTCTTCATCGGCCTGAGAGACGGCTTGTGCTTGCTTTTGAGTTTTAGATTTTGGCGTCGCTTTTTTAGCGTAAGCCGCAGAAGTCCATCCAGACAGAACACCCAGAGCCAGCACTAAAAGCATCACACTTAATGAATCCCAAATTACTCTCATAAAAAGCCCTTACTTTTCACTCGTTATATCCTCAATTCACAAACTAGTACAGGTCAAAAAACTGTATTAGCAACACCTTAGCAGCCTATGTAAAAACCCACAAATACGCAGCACAAATGAGAAGACTTCAAAACTAAAACTTAGCCACAAGACCAGTCTACGCGCATCAGCTTTAGGTCAATCTGCCCCACACCCTCACCCTTATGAATTCCACCAAAGTGTCCTTCAAGTTCTAAATAATACGGGCTGAGTCGCATTGGCGAGAGCAAAGCGCCCATAGTGCCACCTAAATGCGTCTTTCCTGCCCATCTGTCCAACCCTAGAGTGATCCCCTTAGAGCTAAACATAGGCACATACGACTTCACCTGACTTTCACTTGGAGGTAACCCCACGTTAGGATCAGCATCACGCTCTAGCACTTCTATTGGAAATGCCATCCCCATCACATCGGTATCTAAATATTTAAGCGGTAGACCGTTTTTATCAAAAAAGTAGAGTGACTTAAAATATGACTGTGAGTTTAACTTTAACCAACTTGGTGCAGAAACGCCTAGCAACAGTGTTTCGTTCTCTAAATGAGGCGGATCATAAAGCGGCCCCATAAACTCAGATTCCGTGCGCCACAACAAGACATACTCTCGGCCATTAAGGTCAGACACTCTAAAACTATGAGGGTGCTTGACTAAAGCGTGCTGCCATAAAAACTGATACTGCGCCTCTGGCACTTTATCCTTTTCAAAAGCAGTGACGATCTGAGCAAGGTCCACCAAAGAGCTAGGAGCCACGTACTCCCCGTGATCTTCCACAAACAGGCTTAAAGCCACATGCTCTGCACTGTACACACGATACGCTTGGGGAAGCTTTAAGGTGAACGCATGTCTTAGAGGATAGCCCGTTTTATAACTTAGAGGCCACTGAGCTGATGGCAAACCTGGGGGACGTCCTAACAACCAACCATTTTGCCATTGTCTTCCTGAGTGTTCTTTTAAGACCTGAGCAGGAAGAGCCGCAAGATCGTAAGCCGTCTTGAGTTTGGTCTCATGTGTAAACACATCGGGATACTCAGCTTCTTTATCTCTTAAACAAAACATATCTACTTGATCTTTAAAAAAGATGATTTCAAGTTCAAAACCCGAAGGCAGAAATGCGGAGTACCGAGTGCGGCTTAATACACCCTGTTCCTTTTCCACTTGAAATTGCATATGAGAAAACTGATCTTGCACTTCATAAAGAGGCATTCCAATATGAATCCCTTCAACTGCAATATGATATGGAAATTTATTGTGAAAATGCAGCTCACCGATACGAGCGTTTTTATCCAGCCTCACCCCAAAACCATATTCTGGAATCAGGGAAAAGAATCGACCTTCTAGGTCCTTATCTGGTTCTGTCCAAAAGTCTCCTAGGGCATGTTTTAGATCCCCAGTGCTCATATTTGGGCGCAGTGAGCTTAAGTCTTCAAAGTTGACTGTTCTCATTCGCTGCACCCTCCTAGTGTTTTTGGAACATATACCTCGTGCGTTTACCCTTCAGCAGGTTTTGCCGCAGCCTCTTCGGCCTTCTTCTTTTTATAGTCTTTAATTTTATTTGCATCAGGAGCAACAATGGCAAACAGCTGACGCCCTTCTTTTTTAGGAGGGACTTCCACCATGGCAATCTCATCGAGTCTGGATGTGAATTTATTCACAAGATCATAACCTAACTCTTGGTGAGCCATCTCTCTTCCAGAAAAACGCAGATTGATCTTCACCTTATCGCCATCTAATAAAAAACGAGTGGCGTGTTTAAGCTTAGTCTCTAGATCGTGCTCTTCCGTGCGAGGTCTTAATTGCACTTCTTTAATAGAAACTACAACTTGGTTTTTTCTGGCTTCGGCTTGTTTCTTTTTATTCTCATACTTCCACTTGCCATAATCCATGATTTTACATGTGGGGGGACTTGCTTGGGGCGCAATTTCGATCAGGTCCAAACCTTTTTCTTCTGCAAGTCTTACAGCTTCAGGCACTGTATAAACCCCTAACATTTCGCCGTCTTCGCCGATCACACGAACTTGAGGTGCTCTGATTTGTAGATTCATTCGGTGACCTAGGTCTTTTTGTGTCTTACGTCCTTTAATAACATTCCTCCAGGTTATTTAGTTATTCTCTTCTAGGTTTTCTAAAATGGTACTTTGAAACACTTTGTTTTCGATATCACTGGTGAGCATAGCAATCCATTTGATCAAA
This sequence comes from Pseudobdellovibrionaceae bacterium, assembly GCA_023954155.1. NCBI lineage: Bacteria > Pseudomonadati > Bdellovibrionota > Bdellovibrionia > Bdellovibrionales > Pseudobdellovibrionaceae > Pseudobdellovibrionaceae bacterium. Next base: position 37,811 of record JAMLIO010000002.1, read on the forward strand.
GAGATACCAGAACTCATTTTACCTTCGCGATTACGCACTGAAATGGTTGAGCTTTCTACTTCCTGATCTCCAATGATGAGCATATAAGGAACTTTTTCCAGTTGCGCTTCACGAATTTTAAAACCTAATTTTTCATTTCTATCATCAAAATGCACACGAACACCTGACTTAAATAAAGCTTGTTCGATGTTCTTGCAGTATTCTGTCTGCGCTTCAGACACATTCAAAATACGAATCTGCGTAGGGGTCATCCACAAAGGCAGACGTCCTGCTGTGTGCTCCAGATACACACCAATGAATCGCTCTAAGGAACCCAAGATGGCTCTATGAAGCATCACAGGACGCTCTTCAGAGTTTTGTGCTCCCACAAACGTCAAATTAAAAGCCTCGGGCATATTGAAGTCGCATTGAATGGTCCCCAACTGCCAAGGCCGCTTTAAGGCGTCCACAAACATAATATCTAGTTTAGGACCATAGAACGCGCCGTCGCCTTCGTTGATCACATAGGGTAAGTCCATGGCTTTAAGAGCGGCTTCTAAAGCCCCTTCGGCTCTGTCCCACACTTCATCTGATCCCATTCTCTGTTCAGGACGAGTGGATAAGTAAATTCGATATTCACTCATTCCCAGCTCGTTATACACTTCATCTAAAAAGCTCATAAAAGATTTAATTTCTGCCGCAAGGTCTTTGATATCACAAAAGATATGAGCGTCATCTTGGCAGAAGGTACGCACACGAGTCAGTCCGTGCATCACCCCACTTCTTTCATAACGATGCAGTCGCCCAAAATCGGCAATTCGATAAGGAAGATCACGATAGGATTTTTTATCAGAAGCGTAAAGCAAACAATGCCCAGGACAATTCATAGGTTTTACTGAAAATTCACGTTTGTCGATTTCAGTAAAGTACATGTTGTCTTTATAGTTATTGTAGTGACCACTACAGTGGTAAAGGTCCACATCATAAATTTGAGGCGTGATCACTTCCTGATAACCATACTTCACATACTTTTCACGCATATAGTTTTGCAATTGATTATAAATGATCGTCCCTTTGGGAGTAAAAAACGGAGACCCAGGCGCCAAATCATTAAAAGTAAATAAATTTAATTCTTTGCCTAGTTTTCTGTGATCTCTTTTTTTAGCTTCTTCTAATAGCTCCAAATGTTCTTTTAGGGCTTTCTTGTCCTCAAAGGCCGTTGCATAAATTCTTTGTAGACGTTCACGCTTTTCATCCCCACGCCAGTAAGCTCCAGCAATGGACATCAGCTTAATGGCTTTGATCTGCCCACTTCGTTGAACATGAGGACCACGACATAGATCGTACCAATTGTCCTGATGATAAATGCTGATCTCTGTGCCTTCGGGCAAGTCTTCGATCAGTTCAATCTTATACTTTTCCCCATGATCTTTAAATCGAGCCAGGGCGTCTTCCTTGGTCACCACTTCTTTAGTGATAGGAAAATCCTTTTTAATAAACTCTTCCATCTTCTTTTCGATTTTTGGAAGGTCATCAGGTGTAAACGCATGAGGGGAATCAAAATCATAGTAAAAGCCATTGTCAATCACAGGACCAATGGTGACCTTCACTTCAGGCCAAAGACTTTGCACTGCTTGTGCCATCACGTGAGCCGCTGAGTGGCGCAATACCTCTCGGCCTCGCTCGCTGTTATCCGTTACAATCTCAAGACGGGTTCCGTCCTTTAAGGTCATACGAAGATCTATGATCTCTTTTTCGCCATTGAGCAGACCACCGACAGTCGCCTTAGCCAGACGAGGACTAATGCTTTCTGCCACCTGCAAAATCGTAGGTTCACTATCAAAAACTTTTTCTGAATGATCAGGTAATATTATACGAACTGACATCGATTATAACGTGGTGGTAGAGGTGATATTAGATTGTAAAAATAAAGACTGGGCTTTTTTATGATACATACCTATAGAAAACGAGAAAAGCACTCAACTGTCAAGCAAAGTCTTGAAATCCTTAATAATTGGGCCCTGTGGCGGGGCCTCAAACTATTGCATTTGGTACCTAAGCCCCACTTGTCCATACCATTTCATGTCCACTTCGACGTTATCAATGTTATCAAATCCCTGCCAAAGTGGAGCCGCCACCAAAAGTTGCAGACTTGTAGACGCACTTAAAGGCACAGAAGAGGTCAGAGATAAAGTAAAATCCCAGTACTTGCGGTTATGATGATAAAACTCAGTAAACATATTGCGCCCAAAAGTCTCATCTTCGCCCTGGATGGCTTCGGTATTTTTTAAACTCCACTTGGCCATGGCCACTAGGTAAGAGCTAAAAATATACGAATACCACAGGCTATACATTTGCTCATGACCTAAGCGGTAGCCATTTTCATTCCTACCTGTACGCACTTTGGCTAAAGCCAAAGCCCCCAGTTGGTGTTTAGACCATAACGTCTTAAGAACAAGGGCTGAAAGTGTCGGGTCCCACGTCCCTGAACCCAACTGCATATTGTAGGGATAGTTAAGGCTTGTGTTATTCGCGTTTTTCTTATTCACAGACCCTGTTGGTGTAGAAAGTCCAACATCTATCAGTGCCAATGTTGAGGGATTAAAAATATGAGTATGACTGAGTGTTAGAAGCGTGTCTCCCCATCCCTTTGCACGGTCTTTATAGAGTGATCCCATAAAATAGGTTTCAGCATAATTTGTAATATAACTTCCCACTAACTTTATCGAAGTGAAAGCACTAAGGTCTAACTTGTAGGTCAACATCTGCATGTCCAAACTGACATCATCAAAACTATAAATGTCGCCATCTGCAGGTCTGACACCTGTAAATCTGTAACTGAGCTGATCTACACCTACGGACCAATTTTTATTAAAAGGCTTCCACGCCGAAGAGGAAGTGCCCCCAGCCATAGAGGTAGACTCGGCAGAAGTTGAGACTCCACCAGCAGCAGGAGCGACTTCGAGAGAGGTCAAATCCCCATCAGAGGTAGAGCGACTTTCAACAGGAGTTGATGCGACTTCCTCTGTAGGCGTGGGCGTGGCTCCCACTGTCCCTACTCCTAAGAACATGATAGCTGCTACACCCATAAAGACTTTCATCATTTGACAGACTTGTGTCATAAACCTTCCTCTACGGTTTTCTTATTTGGAACTGCTTGCAGAACTACTGCCAGACGAACTCCCCACAAACTGTTCACAAGCTTGACCTTTAGAGTTCACACACCCTTCCCACCACTGAGCAGAGTCAATACTGAAAGTGCTTTCTGGCTTAGTCACTTGCGACTCCAGTATGGCATCAGTGATCATAGACATCACTTTAGGGTAAGCTCCAGGAATGGCATGAGGCGCCCCATCTACAAAAATAAGTTGGCTGTTCTTTGCCGCTTGTTGTTTTAATTTCCAAAATTGCAATTGATCTTTTTGTAAGGGCGCATCCTCAATAGAGGCCATCACCAAAGTGGTCTTAGGCCACGCCTTATCGGCTTGATCTTTTAAGTCAAAGTACTTTGCAGATCGCGCCATCTGATAAACTCCATTAAAGAAGTTCTCAAACCCCACACCTTCTAAATCTAAAGTGGCAATCTGAGGTTGCATGATCAAACGCATAGACTGATAAATTTCAGCATCATAAAAATAGTCAGGATCGTAAAAAGGATTCACATTCACTTTGTGCTGTAAAAGATAATGAGCATGTCTAGAAGCCCCGTAAGGGATATAACGATTAGAAGAGATCACAGCTGGTGCCACCAAAATCACAGACAGCACTCGGTCGGCGTGGTGGTTGGCAATGTGGCTGCCCACAATTGACCCATAGGATAAAGTTAAAAGATGAAACTTTTTAATCCCTAAAAAATCAGCTGTTTTTAAAATATCACTGGCTAGGTCTTTAGTTTCCAAACCCTGCATCGAAGGCCCTTGCAAAGTCATAATAAAACGGCTGAAGTAAGGGGCCTCCCCTTCCAAACCACGCAGAGATTCAGGCTGGGTGCTGTAAGCCACCTGCAAAACACCATAACCTTTTTGTGTCATCTCCTGATAATACTGATCCCAATGTGAAATGGAGTAGATCAAACCATTAAGAAGCACGACTGTGGGTTTATCGGCCACGGGTTTAGTGTAACGGTAATACACAGTATGGTCTTTGGCCAATTCCAAAATCCCTTCCTCATCCACATTTAAAGCCCATGCTTGAGAGAGTCCCATACCCATCATCAAAATCAAACTTAAAACAAATTTCATATTCCTCTCCCTTTTTATAAACTCATCTCTTTTAAAATACGTTTTTGAATTTTACCTGAATCTCCTTTAGGAAGTTCAGACAAAAACACAAAGTGCTTAGGCACCTTGTAACCCGCAAGCTCTGCACGACAAAAATCTTTTAAGCTCTGTTCATCCAAGGCGGACTCTTTACACACAATAAAGGCTTTACCGACCTCACCCCATTTTTCGTCCGCAGTGCCTATCACAGCGGCCTCGGCAATGTGCGGATGACTTTGTAAGACTTTTTCCACTTCAACGGGGTAAACGTTTTCTCCACCACTGATGAACATGTCTTTTTTTCGTCCTACAACATAAAAATAATCGTCTTCGTCTTTACGAACCAGATCTCCTGTTTTTAACCAGCCTGAGTCCATTGTCTCTTGGGTGGCCTTTTCATTATTCCAGTACCCTTTCATACAACTTGGGCCCTTTAACCACAGCTCACCCACTTCTCCACAGGCGACCTCTTGTCCCCGATCATCCACCACTTGGGTTTGCACATAAAAATTAGGACGTCCAATAGAGCCCATTCTAGACTGCGCGTCTTTTTCACTTAAAGAAAAACAATTAGGTCCAAACTCTGTCAGACCATATCCTTGACGTACGGGAACACCCTTTTCATTCCAAGTTTGGATCAAGCCTAAGGGCATAGGCTCGCCCCCCACGATGACGTATCGTAAGGAACTTAAATCTGTAGCTTGGAAGATTTCTGCCTCTGCCATCATTGCCAGCATCGTGGGCACACCAAAAAGCAAAGTGACTTTTTCTTGGGCGCAAATTTCTAAAATCTTTGTGGCTTCAAACTTTTCAAAGAAGATGACCGTAGCTCCTCTATGGAAAAATGGAGTCATTAAAACATTCCATCCCCCTGTATGAAAAAGTGGGGCAAAGTTCACTGTTCTGTCATTGGATTCAATGTTTAAACTTAAAGAGGTGTTAATAGAATTCCAAAACATCATCTTCGGCGTTAAAACTGCACCTTTCGGAAAACCTGTTGTGCCTGAAGTGTATAAAATTAAACAGGGATCTTCAAAACCACAGGCAAAACCAGCATCTTTTTGCACCTCACAACTTTGAAGAATCAAAGAAGAAACACAAGTGCTATAATTTTCCCTCTCCCCTTCATACTTCAGGCTTTCAACCGTAGGCATTAAAGCCTCATCATAAAATAAACACTGAGGGGCACAGTCTTGTAAAATATAATCTAACTCTGGAGGTGATAAACGAAAGTTTAAAGGCACTAAGATGGCCCCTAACCTTTGCAAAGCAAAAAACATCATGATGGTTTCTATACGATTGTGCGCGAGGACTGCGACACGATCTCCATGCCATATGCCCTTTGACTGCAAATACGTTGCAAGCTCACAAGCCACGGAATACATCTGCGAGTAGGTGTAAGTCTTCCCCTCAGCATAATGAATCAGCGCAGGTTTATCAGGGGCATAGGTCTTCCACCGCTTAAGCCCATCTACTTCTATAGCCTCATGACTCATGAATCAAAACCCCATTCCATAGCCAGTGCAGCCATAGACATGCCACCCCCTGAGCCTAACATAAACACCAAGTCCCCTTTTTTAAGTTTCTTTTGTTCCACAGCATCAGCAAGAGCCATGGGAATGCACGCGCTTCCTGTATACCCAAACTTATCCATCACATTGTGGGACTTACTTCTGGCTACCCCTAGCTCATCTAGAGCGGCGTTGATGGTATCAATATTGAGTTGGGTTAAGAAAAAATGATCAATGTCTTGTGATGTCTTTTGAATTCTATCCAAAAGATTTCTACTCAGCCTTGGCCACTGAATAGCGTTAGTTTCTGTTGGAATTTTTTTGGCAAAATTAAGAAGGTGTTCTTTTTTTTCAATGGCATCGTGAGAGATAGGCATTGCTGTTCCTCCCGCATACACTCCCATATAGTCATAGTACTGCCCGTCAGCATAAAGCTCTGTGGCCATAATGCCCTGAGTGTCTTCCGCCGCACTGACAATCACCGCTCCTGCTCCATCAGCAAACATCGAAGCAATTTTGTAATCGTCCCAGTTTAAGTAGCGGCTCATACCATAAGCACCTACAACCAATATATTTTTATAAGAAACTTCTGTAGCAATATACTTTTGCGCTACATCTAAAGCCGTGACAAAACCTGCACACGCCGTGTTTAAATCAAATACGCCCGCATTTTTTGCTCCTAACTTATGTTGAACCACAGCCGCTGTGCTGGGCGAAAGATAATCAGGAGTGTCTGTGGCAACGATAATAAGATTTATGTCTTGAGCCGTAAGACCTGCACGCTTTAAAGCTTTTTCAGCCGCAGAGACAACCAGATCCGAAGTCGACTGTGTCTCATCCATAAAGTAACGCTGGTGGATGTTTCTTTTTTCTCGTAAAAAAGTGGAAATGTCTTTTTGATACTTTTCATCAAAATAACTGTTCTCAATCAGACGTGCTCCCGTAGATAGCCCCGTTCCCACTATAGTGGCTCTTCGTAATCCTTCGGCCATAGTCCCCCTCCTAGAAAGTTCGACAGTAAGCTTAGTATTGCTCTTTATTATTTGACAAGTATTTGACATTAAATTTGTCGCTCGATACTTTTCATCTGCAATCTATCTCTGCACTGAAGCAGAATTTCACTTGGGGGAAATGTGTCTATAAAATATAATTTTCAGAATAAAAAAGCGCTTGTTACTGGCGGAGCGCAAGGTATTGGTTTTGAGATCACAAAAAGCTTTTTGACATCAGGTGCTAACGTGGTGGTGTGGGATTATAATCCCCAAACCTTAGAAGTTATTAAAAAAGAACTGTCAGAGTACGCAGATCGTCTAGAGGTGGCCCCAGTGGATGTGACAGACTATCAAAGCTGTTTAAATGCGATTTCACAAACTACAAGTCTTGATATTTTAGTAAATAACGCAGGTATCACACGAGATAAAAGTTTTGCTAAGATGACAGTTGAAGATTTCACACAGGTCATCAATACTAACCTCACAGGACTTTTTAATGTGACCAAAAGCATTTTAGAACAAAATAAGTTCAATGAAACGTCTTCACATAAAAGAATCATCAATATGGCCAGTGTCGTTGCTCTTTACGGTAACTTTGGTCAAACCAACTATGCCGCAGCCAAAGCAGGCGTGATCGGTCTTACAAAAACATGGGCGAAAGAACTGGGACGCAAAGGGTTCACTTCGAATGCCATTGCCCCAGGATTTATCAGCACTAAAATGACAGAGGCCATGCCCGCAGAGGTTTTAACTGCGCTTGTGGAGAAAGTGCCTGTGAAGCGTATGGGTTTAGTGCAAGACATTGCCAACGCCTGTTTATTTTTATCTTCTGAAGAGGCCTCGTACATCAATGGCACAGTCCTCAGCGTAGACGGCGGACTGACTCTTTAAGAGCATAGCACCCGTATCGGTTTTGTTTTTTAAAAGATAGAATTTAGGTTTAGGTTTAGGTTTAGGTTTAGGTTTAAAAAATAGGACTTAATTTTTTTCTGCACAAGAAGGATTTATTTCACAAGGACGTTTTATGGCATATTTAGTTGTGAATGGATTTAAAGTTTATTATGAGGTCTATGATGGACTGGTGGATAAAGACACTCTACTGATTCATGGCAATTTAGCCTGTAGCATCTGGTGGCATCCCGTTATTGACGTACTCAAAGCTCAAGCGCTTCCTAAAAAGGGACGTTTGGTCTGTATGGATTGGAGAGGCTGCGGTCAATCCAAAGGGTTGACACAAAAATCAGAAATTAAGTTTGAAACCTTTGCGGAGGACGTTTTAAGTTTAATCAAGTACCTTGAATTAAAAGACGTGCAAGTGGTGGGACATTCCACGGGAGGCTTGATTGCCATGCTTGCCATTTTAAAAGATGCTACACCATTTGCGTCCTTAGTGCTTTTAGATAGCATTGGTCCTAAAGGTATCGTGTCTCCTGTACCCCAAGATGTGTTACTGGCACACTTTCATGCTCTGTCACAAGATGAAAATCTATCTAACACCACCATTGCCGCCACTATCGAAGGTGTAGATACATCCACAGACTATTTTAAAGCCTTGGCCAAAGCCACTTTTAATGTCGATGAACCTGTCTGGGTGGGTGTGCCTGAAGAGCTTTGCAACAATGTGGACATCACTCACCGCATGTCAGAGATCACTCTACCCACTCTCATTTTACATGGAGAAAAAGACATGGTTCTTCCTCTAGAAGGATCTATAGAGATGCACGAACTTCTGCCTCAGTCTGAGCTTGTAGTGCTAAAAGACAATGGACATTCTTTAAGCGTGGAAGATCCAAAAAAATATGTTGAACTTCTACAAGATTTTAATTCTAAACTAGAACATTGAGTTTTATCCCCATCGCAATGGGATCTCCCGATGGGATATCATTCCAGCAGGATACAATTTAAATCTCACTCTATCTTAGCAAGTAGACTAAAAAAATAAAATTTTTGCATAAATAAAAAAAGCCTAGAAAACTCTAGGCTTTTTATTTCTACTAAGACGCAGTCTATGAAAAGGTCACTTCGTCTAGTGATAGACCACTTCGTGAGCCGCAGACTCTTCGATGTAAGGGTCATTCATAGGAATCAGTGAGTTTTTAGACAGATAGTTTGTAAATGTCAGTCCAAAAATTCCCAAGAACCCTAAAAACACAGCCACATCAAAACCATTCAGCTGAACAGCGTGGTCATCAAAGTTAGGATAGATCAACCAATGAAGGTCTAAAAATTGTGTGATGATGATCAAACCACAAATGATTCGGATGTAGTTCATATCACGCTTCGCCCATCTTGGTAGGAGTGCAAGAAAAGGGATCACAAATTTCAAGATAATCAAAGCCACAGACATCACAGCCCAAGGACCTTCCATGCGGTGAACAAAGAAGATGGTCTCTTCAGGCAAGTTGGCATACCAGATCAACATAAACTGCGAGAACGCAATGTAGGCCCAGAACACGGTAAAGCCTAGCATGTACTTGGCCATGTCATGGATATGGTTCTCGTTCACCATTCCGTTATAGTACCCACGTTTGATCAGAAAGATCGTAGCGATGATCATCATGGCAAAAAAGGTTTGAGATGCTCCACCAAAAAGGTAAATCCCAAAGATAGTACTAAACCAGTGAGGCTCTAAACTCATCAAAAAATCTACCGCAAAAAAGGAGAAGCTTAAGGCAAAAAACATAATGTAACCCACGCTCTTAGGAACAATAGCTTTGACTAAAGACTTGTCCCCAGTTTGGTCTTGTTTACGAGTGCCATTAACGATGAAGTGGTTAAATAAAATCCAACCGCCAAAGAACACAATAAATCTGATCCAAAAAAATGTAGGGTTCAGATAACCTTGTTTGTGCAACAAGAGTGAATCTTTAGCCACAACCTCAGGGTTTAACCAACTGAAAAGATAACCCACACCAAAAAGCATAAGGATCAAGGTCAATACCGCAGCCACTGGGATATAGGCCGCTGTGGCTTCAAATAGACGTCTAACGTTCACACTCCAGCCTGATTGGGTTAAAAAGTGAATGGCAATAAAGAAAAGGCCTATAAGAGCCACAGAAACAAAATACACTGTACCCAAAAGATAAGACTGCCAAGCACGAGTCGGATCTTTAAATAATAAAAACACAAAGGCTAAAGCACCTAAAGCCGCTAGTGCTATGAAGGTCAGCTTTAGTTTTGTGGGAGTTTCAAATTTTTGAGGAGCTTTAATTTCAACGGTCTTATGCATGTCTATTCTCCTGACTCTTTCTTATTTTGTAGGCGTCTAAGATGATCCACCACAGCCCAACGTTCTTTCTCGTCATAGATTTGGTTACTGTAGTTGCCCATAAGTCCCCAACCATACGTGACCACATAATAGAGTCGTCCATCGGTGTAATCTTTAATGCGATCTTGAAGTAAGTTAGGTGGAGGAATCACAAAGCTCTTTCTTGCCACTTCCATCATCTTGCTGTTGCCATCGGCTTTATCACCGTGGCAAACAGCGCAGTAAATTCTAAATTTCTCAGCACCTATGGAGTTATACTTTGCTAACTCTTCTGCGGACACACTTCGAAGTGGATTCTTAAGCTTTCCTGCTTCTTCAGTGCCCATCTCTGGAACATAACGTAAACGCGGAATCGCATGTTCTGGAGGAAGTTTGCTGGTGATCTTACTGTCTTTATCACCTTCTTGGGCTTTAATATCTGGGCCTTCTAACATCGCAGTCCCTGGCAGATACTCTCTGTTAGGTTTAGTCTTGTCACAACCTGCAAATACCAAAAAAGCTAAAACTAAAATGCATGACTTCTTCATTCTAATACTCCACCACGTCGTGAACTGCATCTGCACCCAGCTCTTTAAATAAATTCTGAATTTCTGAAGAATTGTACTTTTGATCTTGATCATAAATGATCAAACCAAACTTATGTGATGTTAAATCAGGATCAACAACAGGTGGGTTCACTTTAGGTAAACCACAAGCGATAATCATAGCTCCCACACTGGCCAAAGCCGCAAATAAGATGGTCAATTCAAAAATAACTGGAATGAACGCGGGTAAAGACCACATGGGCTTACCCCCAATATTAACGGGCCAGCTGACAGCAGAGGTCCACCAAGTAAACCAAAGACCAAATAGACAGCCAGTCACACCTGCAAAGAAAGTAACCCATGGGATCCATGACCTGCTCAGGCCGCTGGCGTCTTCCATGCCGTGTACTGGATATGGTGTGATCGCGTCGAATTTTAAATACCCCTTGTTTTTAACTGTTTCAGCTGCATGAAGAATGTCCTCTTCAGCCAACCAAATGCCCATGATCCCCTTTTGACTAGCCATGGTGACCTCCCTTGCTGCTCTTTCCAAAGCCCAGCACAGGTTTGATCTCTGCTATGGCTACCGCAGGAATGGCACGGATGTAAAGTAAAAATAATGTAAAGAACATACCAAAACTTCCAATCAAGACCCCAAAATCATAGAAGGTCATGTCGTACATACCCCAGCTCGAAGGTAAGAAGTCCCTGTGCAGTGAAGTCACTGTGATCACATATCTTTCAAACCACATCCCAATATTTACAAAAATCGAAACGATAAACATGGTTGGGATATGACGGCGGGCTTTTTTGAACCAGAAGATTTGAGGAATCAATACGTTACAAGTGATCATCGTCCAATAGGACCACCAGTAAGGCCCAAAGGCTCTATTGGTGAAGGCATACACTTCGTACACAGAGCCTGAGTACCAAGCGATAAAAAATTCAGACCCATAGGCATAACCCACAAGCATTCCTGTGGTCATGATCACCTTGTTCATCAGCTCCATGTGATCCAACGTGATGTAGTCTTTAAACTTAGGCACGGCAATGCGAACCAAAGTCATTAAGGTCACCACCATCGCAAATCCAGAAAAGATCGCCCCTGCCACAAAGTAAGGAGGGAAAATGGTAGTGTGCCACCCTGGAAGCTGAGCCACTGCAAAGTCAAAAGATACGATACTGTGAACCGAAAGAACCAAGGGTGTAGAAAGGGCTGCAAGGATCAGATACACAATTTCAAAGTGTCCCCAGTCTCTCGCACGGCCTCTCCAACCTAAAGAAAATATTCCGTAAAGAGTCTTACGAATTTTGGTTTTAGCACGATCTCGAAGTGTGGCTAAGTCAGGCACCATCCCCACATACCAAAACACAATAGAAACTGTAGCATAAGTAGAGATCGCAAAAACGTCCCATAAAAGTGGAGATCTAAAGTTCACCCACAAAGGACCTCTTTGGTTCGGATAGGGAAAAAGCCAAAAGGCAAACCATGGTCGGCCTGTGTGAATGATAGGAAAAATTCCTGCTGTCATCACCGCAAAGACCGTCATAGCTTCCGCTGTTCTAGCGATGGAGGTTCTCCACTTTTGGCGGAAAAGATATAACACCGCAGAGATCAAGGTTCCCGCATGACCAATACCTACCCAAAATACGAAGGTGACGATGTCCATCCCCCAACCAATAGGGCTATTGACCCCCATCAGTCCCATCCCAATGCCTACGATCGCTGCGATCACCACAATATAGAATGCAAACACAGAACTAGAGGCGGCAATCATGGCTAACCATCGACCACCAGGAGGGGTTTCAACTAAGGATGCTATGTCATCCGTCACGTCTTTTAATGACTTATTTCCTTGAACTAAAGGCTTTCTAAAAGATTCCATCAGTGATGCCCACCTTTTTTATTGCTTTGATCATGACTTGCTGTCTTAAGCTCATCTACGTTTCTGACTTTAGATAAAAACTTTACAGCAGGGTACACGGCCAACTCTTCTAGTAAAGAGTAAGAACGTAAATTTCTGTGCATTTTGCCCACTTCACTGTTGGGATCATTCAAGTCCCCAAATACAAGAGCCTTTGTAGGGCATGTTTGCTGACACGCGGTTTTGATATCACCGTCTTCGATCTTGCGATCAGCCAGCTTCACTTCTGTCTTTTTGGCGTGAATTCTTTGAACGCAGAAACTGCACTTCTCCATCACCCCTCTAGTTCTTACCGTCACTTCAGGGTTAAGAACCATCTTTAGTGGGTTTTCAACTTTAGAGTAGTTAAACCAGTTAAAACGACGAACTTTATAAGGACAGTTGTTGGCACAATATCTTGTTCCCACACAACGGTTATAAGCCATATCGTTTAAGCCCTCATCACTATGAGCTGTCGCAATAACAGGACACACTGTTTCGCAAGGGGCATTATCACAATGCATACACATAATAGGCTGGAAGACCACGTCTGGATTTTCAGGACTTCCCGTATAGTAACGGTCCACACGAATCCAACTCATTTCACGACCATTTAGAATATGTTTTTTACCTACAACAGGGATGTTGTTTTCAGCTTGGCAAGCCACGATACAAGAACCACAACCATTACAACGGCTCAAATCCACGGCCATTCCCCACTTGTGTCCTTTGTACTTGTGCTCAGACCAAAGTGAGAAGACCTTATGCTTATGACGTCCCGCTGTGGGGTCTTTCATGATGTCTTTAAGAGTGGCCTCAACTACAATCTGGCGGCCTTCCATACTATGATGGCCTTGTACGTTAGCTAGGTCATACATTTTACTTGTGGTTTTTACTGTCGCGTTTAAACCTGAGTAAATGACCTTATCATTTTTTAGTTTAGCTAAATTGTAAGCATTTACACCCACACCTGTTGCCACTTGTCCCGCATCTTTGCGCCCATAACCGATGGCTAGGGCAAGGACCTTGTCTTCTAATCCGACTTGAATGTGGGCAGGAACTTTTAAGGTTTTTCCATCTACAGACAGCTCAACAATTTGTCCTTCACGAACTTTAAGCTGTTCTGCGGTTTTGATACTCATAGATACATAGTTGTCCCAGCAGATTTTAGTCACTGGATCGGGGAACTCTTGCAGCCAAGATACGTTAGCCAAAGTTCCATCTTTGATCCCAACTGTAGGGTAAAGTACAAGTTCAAACTCAGGAGATTGATCAAGTTGGAAGCCTTTTTGCTCGGTGGCTTTGTAACTGCGCGAACCTGATGCAGAAAGGTCTTTTTTACCCACTACACCTTTTTGTAAGAAGTCCACCCAAGCCTGTTCAGTATTTCCGACTTTAGACTGCACTGATTTTTTAAGATAAGTGTACCAGTCAGAGTCATTTCCTAAAGCACCAAGAAGAACATCCTCAAAAGCTTTTGTATCATAAAGAGGTTGAATCGTAGGCTGCTGAATGCTGTAAATGCCCTTCACCCCTTCAGCATCTGCCCATTTTTCAAGGTCATGATGGTCTGGGATGATGTAGTCACACACAGAGCCCGTTTCGTCATTGCGATCGCCAGTATAAAAAATAGTCTTTACTTTTGCTAAGGCCTCTCTGAATTCTTTCACATTAGGCAAATAGTAAAGAGGGTTAGTTTTATGAATGACAAGCGCATTGACCTTACCTGCTTCAATATCGGCCATCAATTCTGTAATCGCTGACACTGATCCTCGGTAAGATAAAGAGGGGCTAGAGTACTTGATCACTTTTCCATCATTACCCAAAATGCCATTTAAGTAGTTTACAACATCAAACAAAGTAGATTGGTTTTGAGTTAAAGAAGTCAGTCCTCCCGTCATCACTACTGAACGACCACGAGACGTCACTAAGCGTTCTGCCAACTGATCCAATTGAGCATCAGAAACTTTAAGTTCGGCTAAAATGTCTTTAAAGGAAGTCAGTAAGTCTCTCCATACTTGAGGATAACTGAGACCTAATTTTTGGCAGACTTTATGAGTCAGCACCATAGCAAGAGGCACTTGTTGACTAGGACGAATAGGATATCTTTGATCCGCATTCATTCCTGTTACAGATAACATAGTTTCAAACTGCACAGAGTAGTTCATGTTGGCATCAGGGAATCTACGGTTAGCAAACTCGCGTTGATACTCCATAGAATGCGGGCCAACACCCAAATAATCCACATCAATACCGACGATCACATCAGCTTTAGTGAAATCCGCATAAGGAACCCCTTCTGACTTATCGTGCACTCTTTTTTGTGAAGCGAGGTAGGAAGAGTAATCAATAGGTTCGTATTCAAAATACTTACCGCCACCTTTTTGTACAAATTCAGAAATCAATTTGCGAGAGGTCGGTGAAGCATTAGAGCCTGACAGCACATACACACCACTTCCTGCCACCGCATCTTTAAGTGCAGTTTCAGCTTGAGCCCATGTTAAAGACAAAGTGTCTCTGTTCGTTCGGGCTTTATTGACCAAGTTATGCACTGGAGATGTTAAACGGTCAGGATCATAAAGACTTAACACAAAAGCTTGTCCACGCGTGGAGAGAGCTTCACCAATTCCAGGATAAAACTCATTCCCTTCTAGCTTAATGGGACGCCCTTCACGAGTCTTCACCACAAGACCTGTCACATCACCCCCATCTACAAATGTCGAAGCATAGTAGTTGGGAAGACCAGGAACGATCTCTTTGGGACGTTTTGCAAAAGGAACAATCTTTTGAACAGGACGACGAACACAACCAAAAGATGTGAGCGCAATGCTTGCACCCATAAGCTTTAAAAACTCACGACGTGCCCAACCGCCTTGCGCGGCCTCTTCTTGTTCAATCTCATCTGCCATAGGAGATGACATGAATTCACGCTGCGCTAGTTCTTGGAAGTCAGGATCGTTTCTCCATTGATCCAAACTGAGCCAATACTTAGGAGCTTTATTCTCTGTTTTTTCTGTGGTTTCATTTTTCATGCGCTTTATACTCCTGAAAATTAGTAGTGACAGGTTGAACAGTTGATAGGAGCAGGAGGCTCTTGCTCTCTATGACAGTTAATACACCAGCCCATGGATAGGTCTGAGGACTGAGACACCGTATCCATAGTTTCAATCGCTCCATGACACTCTTGACAGTCTTTGCCTGCCTTAATGTGTGGTGCGTGGTTAAATTTCACATGATCTGGCAACATATGAACGCGATTCCATGCGATCGGCTCATCATTGTTAAAAGCATCTTTAAGTTGATCCAAAGCATCTGTTTTTGTTCCCACGTTTAAATGGCAATTCATGCAGATGTTCAGACTTGGAACAGAAGCATGGCGGGACTCAGAAGCAGCAACGTGACAGTATTTACAGTCAATTTCGAGGGTTCCTGCATGCCATTTGTGGGAGTAAGGCAAAGGCTGTTCTGGTGCATGACCTTGGTTGTAACCGATATTAAGCTTGTTATTTGTAAGGAGATAAAAAAATGCTCCCACGCCGAATAGAATGCCAAATCCTACCGCGGCACCTACTAACTTTTTAATCATAAGATGCGACCTGCTTGTTAACGTTTTACTCTGTCTAGTATTACTTTTCTTATTAGATATAAAGGAAATATAGAAATTTTCAATCAATTTTCATTTAAAAAAATCTGCTTATATTTTGCGCACAAATTCATCTCTCACCATGATCACATGTGAACATGTGCAGGACTGCAACTTAAGGTTGCACATGCTGGGGTCTATCCTCATTTTTCAGGTGTAAATGTAATTGTAACTGATAGCTATAATCAAAAATTACGCCTACGTATTTGCCTCCTCACCTCTTTAGCTTAATACTAGAGCGGCTGCGGAAAATTTACACAAAGTAAATGTTCTAAAGCTTACTCAACATATTCACGGAGGTCTGGATGTCGGTTCGATATTTTTTTATTGCTTTGTTCTTTTTTAACACAGCCCTTGGTCTAATGAGTGTCGCACACGCCTCTCCAAAAACTACTCCTGCCGCAGAATGGGACCTCACAGATTTAGTCAAAAATGAAAAGCAATGGACTGGGCAAGTGGAGCAGATCGAAAAACAGATTCCCACACTTGGAAAGTGCCAAGGCAAGCTCACGACAAGTGCTAAGCAGCTCGCAACGTGTTTAGATTTACAATATGGTCTGTATCGCAAAACGGGTCGAACTTGCTCTTGGGCATTTTTAAAACAAAGCACAAATCATCTGTTAAGTAAAAATACCGCTCACGCTCAAAGATGTCAGAATCTTTTTGCAAAGATCTTTGAAGAGAGTAGTTTTTTTGAACCTGAGATAGTTCAAGCAGGAACCACAAAGATTCAAGGTTTTGTACAAAACGAAAAAGCTCTTGAACCTTATTCGCAAATACTCAGACGAACATTAGATCAAGGAGCTCATGTGCTTTCTTCTTCTGAAGAGGCTCTTATTGGTGCTTTAAGTCCGTCGCTCAGTAAATCTCGCGAGACTTTTTCTTTTTTATTAAATACCGAAATGCCATGGTCCAAAGTGAAAATGAGTGACGGCGTTCAAGAGATCAATGTGGCGGGATACACCAAGTACAGAGGCTCTTCTCATCGTCCTGATCGACAAGCCGCCTTTCAAAGTTTTTACTCCACCCTCTCACAATTTGAACGCACTATGGGGTCTACATACGCTCAAACTGTGATCACCAGAAATACGTTAGCGCGATTAAAAAAACATAAGAATGCACTTTCTGCAGCGCTAAGTCCTCAGCAGATTCCCGAAGCCACTTATCGTAAAATGATTCAAGAGGTGAATAAAAGTCTTCCCACACTTCATCGTTATCTTCAACTGCGCGGAAAAATGTTAGGGCTTAAAAAACAAGAGTACTTTGATGCTTATCCCACTGTGATCAAGAGTCCAAAGACGTTTCCTATTGCCGAAACTCAAAAGATGACTTTGGATGCTGTCAAACCCTTAGGCACAGATTATGTGACAAAAATCACTGAAGCCACTTCTAAAAACTGGATGAGCATTTATCCTAGCAAAGGTAAAAGCAGTGGCGCGTTTATGTCTAGCAATGCTTATGATGTGCATCCTTATGTGTTTCTTAATCATCAAGATGACTACAGTTCTGCATCCACCTACGCCCACGAATGGGGGCATGCTTTACACTCTATTCTTAGTAATGCCCACCAGCCTTACGCCAAATCTCGTTACTCGATCTTTATAGGAGAAATCGCAGCCATCACTAATGAAGTCTTATTAAATGATCATGCTGTTAAGACAGCGCAGTCTGATGAAGAGCGACTCTATTACCTTAACGAAGCTTTAGAATCTTTGCGTACTACTTACTTTCGACAAGCTCAATTTGCAGAGTTTGAACTCGCGGTACATGAAATTGCTGCCAAAGAAGGAGCCTTAACGGGGCAAAAGATCAGCGAAGTGTACGGTGACATTCTCAGACGCTACTATGGTCACAACAAAAAAGTCATGAATGTCGATCCTCTTTATTTCAAAGAATGGATGTTCGTCCCCCATTTTTACGGCGGATTCTATGTGTATCAATACTCCACCTCTATGGCAGGAGCCTATTATTTTGCCGATCAAATCCTAGCAGGAAATAAAGACGTATTAAATAAATATTTACAAGTACTAAAAGCTGGAGGATCCAAGTATCCCCACGAAATTTTATTAGACGCAGGCTTGGACTTGTCCAATTCAACTCCATATAAAACATTGGACAAAAGAGCCAACCAACTTATGGATGAAATGGAAGTCCTAATCAAAAAAGTAGAACTCAAAACCCGCACCTGATCTCTACTAAAACGCTAAGACTTGCTTTTTTGTGTCCGAAGTTTGGATTGATTTTCAATTTGGATTTGGAACTTAGAACTTGAATTTTCGTATATATACTCAAAATGCTCAGACAGTGACGTTTGGCATGATTTTGCGTTCGCAAAATAACGCCAAGCCGAACTCGCATTTCGACCATATATACGAAAATTCAAGTTCTAAGTTCCAAATCCAAATTGAAAATCAATCCAAACTTCGGACACAAAAAAGCAAGCTTATGCTTGCCGTTTATCAGTTGGGGTAGCCGTAAAATTCTGTGCAGCGAGTGCGTGCGGAATTTGAGAGGCCCCATCTTAGGCTTTCATTGTCATTCGGGTGGAAGGAGATTTTGCCTGCGAAGAGTCCTTGTTTGAAACTAGCTAAATTGACGTCTCCTGCTCCTGTTTTTACTGGGCAGGCTTTATAGACTTGTTGTGCCTGCGATCCTGAAATTGTGCCTTTGGCGAAAATTACGGAAGCGTTTTTAAATAAAGTGGCGTCTACTTTTGCGCTTTGATTTTTTTGTACGATAGAAGCGTAATCTAATTCGAAGTTGCGATAGTTGTCTCTGATTCCGCTATCACGGCTTGGGGTGGAGTAGGTGTCATACTCTTGGTAGTTTAAACATCTACCTCCTACACCTCTGACAAACTTCACAGCATTAGTGACAATGCTCACTCTATCTTTGACTTCGTTGCAAATAGTATCAAAATTTCTTTTGGTCATCATATTTGGAGACTCAGTTACAGTTTGATGAATGCGTCTGACTTCTCTGAAAAACCCGATTTGACCTAATTTTTGGGCTAGGCTGTACTGGCTAAAATCCGCAAAATTTAAACTTTCTTGGGCAACACTAGCAAAACTTGGCAGTTTAGCGCGACGAAATCCCCAATGGTTTTTATCTACGCCTCCGTTGAGTGGCGCTTTAGTGAACATATAACTTTTATGACGGTTTAAAGGCAGACCCTTGTGCATGCGATCTTGTGTAGAGTAAAGCACATCAAAAGTTCCATCCACGTTAATGTTCTTCACGATATAAGTATGGCGAGTAAAATTCCCGTTTGTTCCCACTTTATACATAAATAAATCCCCAGGAGCGACTTCACGAACGGCTATCGGATAAGTGTCTTGATGAGCTAGACTTTCTGTCCCTAAACTTGAAGATAGAAAGTTAATAAACGCCGCGATCTTTTTGTCTCCACTAAGATGATTAAATCTGGTAGTGGCATTGGTGATCTTGCCCCCATTGACCGCAAAGTCTAAACCATTTTGATAAGAGAAATACACTTTTAAAGCGTAGTGGGCATCGGCACAGTCCATTTTTAACTTGGCGTACTCTCCACCCAGTTCTTTAAAAAACTGTGGCCCCACTTTGCTGGCAATCCACTGGGCATATCGATCTTGCCATACCGAGTTCCAAGATTTTTGCGCCACCCAAACTTGAGCTTGAGCAGAAAGTGTAAAGAATAATACGGTGAGAAAAAATATCACTTTTTTCATTTGTCCCCCATCACTTGTATATAAATATTAAACGATCCTGATTTATCTGTTTGAGCCCGAAGCTCCATAGATTCTAATTTTGCAAAGGACTCTTCACTTCGAATCCAGTCTTGAGCAAAGAGTTTTTGTTGTGCAGATAAGGTTTTAGACGCCTGATCATTGAACTTCATAGCTTCTAAATTCACTTCTCCGTCTTGTCCCACTACAATGACTGAAACCACATCTTTAACCCCACGCAAAAAGTTCACTTGATAAACTGTAGGTGTCGAAGACACCTCAACACCCTCTGCCACTAACTTATAACTTTTGCCAAAACGAGATTCCGCTTGCGACTCTGTTCTATCATTGAGCTGCTCAAAATCTACAAGAATACGCTCAACAGATGGTGACTCACTTACCGTACCTTGTCCCTGAGCACTTTCACTGGCCAGAGACACTGTGTCGTCTAAAGTGTCTGAACGTAAAATAGAATCCTGATCTTGAGACACCAAAGAGCCCTCATTCACCACCGCTCCATCTTTATTTAAAGAAGATGGGTCATTATTTTCTATTTTTGAATGTAAGATGGGAGGACTATAAGTGCGACCAGAATCTAAACCACAATATCTTTGAAACGCCACGAAGGCTATGATCGCAAGTCCTGCAATGACAAGTGTTCTGCCTAGCACTGTTTCCCCCAAAAACTACGTCCACGACTACCATCCTCCTAAATGAAGTCAACCGCCCCAAAGCCACTCATCATAGTTATAGAAAAAATTACCCACCCCTAACAGATTCTTAACCCACTTTGAACCGCTTTCACGTTCGGATGGCCTTTGTATTGTGTGTCTTTGTGAATTTGGTTTGGAATTTAGAATTTAGAATTAAAATTTGAAGATATATACTCAAAATGCTCAGACATGACGTTTGGCATGATTTTGCGTTCGCAAAATAACGCCAAGCCGAACTCGCATTTCGACCATATATCTTCAAATTTTAATTCTAAATTCTAAATTCTAAATTCCAAACCAAATTCACAAAGACACACAATACAAAGCCCTATCAACATTCAAGCACTCAAACGAGATACTTCACTAAAAAATAAATCTTCCTACAATAATGAAAGTAATGACCGAATACTAGATTTTCTTTTGATCAAAATACAAGGAAAGATCGGTAGCGCTTTTTTAATAAGTCATGATGATGAGTAAGCATCATTCCGCACCAACAGATCAATAAACTTATTCCTAGCCTCATTTGTCTGGGGTTATTGAGTTTGAATTTGAGCTTAGATTTTAGAGTTAGAATTCATATATATGGTCGAAATGCGAGTTCGGCTTGGCGTAGTTTTGCGAATGCAAAGCTATGCCAAACGTCACTGTCTGAGTATTTTGAGTATATATAAAACTAAATCCACAACCCCAACGGGCCACCCCCGCTTGGGCTATAAGGCTCTGTCGATATACAAATCGATTTTAGAGCGATCGGCCATTCTTTGTGTGTATTGGCTTACTTTTTTTGGGAAGTTTAAGTCGCTGACTGCGGTGAGGCTTCTTAAAGTGGAGAACACGTGGAAGTCGTCGATGTGAACTTGCTCACCAAGATTGTAAAGATTAGCGTTGTTATCCATAAAGCTTTCAAGTTGGGTTAATGATTTTGTGGCGAGTTCGATATATGTGTTTGTGTTTTTTAGGGCTTCGGTAAAGGGGCCGATGCTTTGTTTTTCTTTTTTGGTTTGGAAGTATTGGCGTGCGGATTCGGTTTGAAATTCGGGTAAAGGCATTTGGGTCCAACGGGGCATAGCAAGGTGGTAGGTGTACTGGCGTGAGCCTTGGAGCCACTGTGCGATTTCGGGACGGGGGCTGTCGTAAGTGACGATTCTTTTTTCCCCATAGTTTTCATCAATAAATTTAATGATATCCAAACTTTCTGGCATAGGGGTTTTATCCTCTTTGATCAGAATAGGAACCATCTTTTGACCAATAAGATCAATCGGTGTTTTTTCATCATCGTTGTCTAAAGCTTCAAGCTCCACAGGTACATTTTTAAGTCCAAAGATCATGCGAGCCTTAACGCAATAAGGGCAATGGTCATAATAATAAAGTTTCATCTGTTTTCTCCCTCAAATTTTGAATGTCTCATTTTAACCCAGGACCGTCTGGGGGTAAATGCAAGAGCAATCAGTCGAAAATTTATACAGTTTCAAAATACTTCAGGTGAGGATCAGACCTGTATCCCCAGAGATCAAAGTCTAGGTGTGTTTTATCCGCCAGAGACCTTGGTCTTGCTCCTCCTGCTACCGAACTAAGGTGTGGCAGCAAGAAAAGGGGAGCTAAGTATGAAGAAGTTTTTAAAAATACTTATTGTATGTACGTCAATATCGCTTCTAGCAGCATGTGATTTGGATGATTCATTATCTGGTCGTATGGTGGGCGAAGACCAAACCGCAGAACGTGATTTAAGTTCTGAACAACCAGGTGAAGAGGATTCTAATACAGACGACAACTCTAATTCACAAAACGAAGAAGATCCAGATTTGGAAGATCACCTTAACGAAGATACCACAAACAACGAGCGTATGCGTTTGGTGGATAAAGTTTTGAAAAACTCAAATGTCAGTGCGGATGCTCTAAATCGTGCAGTGGACTACTTTGATGCTAATAAATCTAAATTTTCTAATAAAAGATATATGGCGATTGTGGATTTCACACAGCATTCAGGCCGCAAAAGACTTTATATTATTGACCTAGTAGATGGAAGTGTGGAGCAGTTGCATGTGTCGCATGGTTCAGGTTCTGATAAAAATCATGATGGCTATGCGGAAAGTTTTTCTAATGTGAGTGGCTCGCATCAGTCTTCATTAGGTTTTGTGAAATCAGCAGAAACTTATTACGGTAAACGCGGCTACTCTTTGCGCTTGGATGGTTTGGAATCTAGAAACAGCCGTGTGCGCAGTCGTGCGATCGTGATCCACGGTGCAAGTTATGTTGACCCTTCCCTAGCTAAAATGGGACGCAGTCAAGGTTGTCCTGCAGTGACCATGTCGCGTAAAGATTCTGTGATCAATCGCTTAAAAAATGGCGCTTTGATTTACCTCTACCACGCCTCAAACCCCTAGTAATAGGGGCTTAGACTATGATGACCAAAGTCATTTTATAAAAGAGTCATAAATTCTAGCCAACCCTAAAGAACTGTGGTCCGATGATGTCCGCAAAAAGAAAAAGAGAGAGGTCTTAAGGCTCTCTCTTTACGTTTTGGGATGGGTGGCTCCTTGCAGAGATCGCAAAGAGCGGGGTTAATGATGCATCAGATGTTGTCGTACTTTAATTTAAAAAAATTCAGGAAGGGTCAAGAGGAAATCTTGGCGTCCATTCTTAAAGGTCAGGACACGGTCGCTGTGATGCCTACTGGTGGTGGGAAGTCCTTGTGTTATCAGTTGCCTGCACTTCATTTGCAGGGCCTAGTGATTGTCGTAAGCCCTTTGATTGCGTTGATGAAAGATCAAGTTGAACAATTACAAAAGCTGGGGATACCTGCAGGATGTTTGTATTCGGGCCAGTCTTTTGAAGATAAAAAACAAGTGTTTCATGATATTGCAGCCTCTGACACCTATATTTTATATTTATCACCTGAACGTGTTCAAAACCCTGGCTTTGGGCCATGGATTCAAGAGCAGAATGTAGTTTTATTTGCCATTGATGAAGCTCATTGTGTGTCGCAGTGGGGGCCTGATTTCCGTGAGGATTATCATAAGCTTAAAATTTTACGTCAACTCATGCCTGATGTCCCACTTTTAGCTTTAACAGCTACGGCCACGCCAGAAGTTCTAGAAGACATTTGTCAGCAACTGAAAATGCCTGATGCCAGTCGCCATGTGTACGGTTTTTATCGGTCTAATTTATATTATCAAGTGGAATTGTGCGAGGACGAAGATGATAAGCTTGCTTACTTGTTAGGGGCAGTAAAACAAACACCTGCGGGTAAAATTCTTATTTATTGTGGAACAAGAAAACAAACTGAACAGCTGGCAGATTGGCTAAGTGCACAGTTTGATCAAGTGTCCTATTACCATGCGGGGCTTGATACAGAGATGCGTAAAAGCACGCAAGATAAAATTGCCCGTAATGAAATTCGTATTCTATGTTCGACCAACGCTTTTGGTATGGGGATAGATTATCCTGACGTCAGACTTGTAGTGCATTACCAGATGCCCGCAAATATAGAATCCTTTTATCAAGAGATGGGACGGGCAGGGCGAGACGGTGAACCAGCAACCTGTCTTTTGCTTTACGCTAAAAAAGATAAAGGTTTGCAGTCCTTCTTTATTCACTCTTCCAAGGCGGCACAAAGTGTTTTAAGCCGCAGATGGGAAGGGTTAAATGCGTTGACCCACTTTATTGAAGGGGGAGAGTGTCGTCATGCTGGCATTCTGACTTACTTCAAAGATACAGAAAGAAAAGACTTTTGTAATCACTGCGATGTGTGCGCTCCAGAGTCAGAGCTAAAAAAATATCCTGAAGCTTTACCTCGAAAAAAACTAGTTAAAAAAGTCAGTAAAAAGAAAAAAGAAGAACTGCAAGGCATGGTTCTTAAAGATGCCGAAGCCAAAGCCCGTCACGATAAACTTAAAGAGTGGCGCCGTGTGTTTGCAAAAAATCATGATATGCCTGCGTTTATTGTTTTTAGTAATAAGACACTTGTGGATATTTCTAATAAAAACCCTCAAGGTTTAGATGAATTAGAAACAGTATATGGTTTAGGCCAAACTAAGATTGAGCATTATGGGGCTCAGATTTTAAAGTGTTTAAGTGAAGCGCAATAGTTTTTGACTTAATTATGATTATTTAAAAAGTTTTTAATAAAGTCTTCTTTGGCCAAATAGTCTATGCGGTGATGATTGCCGATGAATTTATAAAAATGCAACTCACCAGTGGAAGTGCTAATAAGAATGATACGGCCTTCATTTCCCAGTTTTTTGAGCTCCATCAGTTTATATACGACTCCATTTATCTCTTTTTCTACAGCATGACCACCCGTGAAAGCTTTAATGCCATTTTGTCCTTGTTTTTTAACTAAACCACGAAAGATAAGAGGGAATACGCTCTTGCGGTATATGCTGTCGGTTTGGTTAAAAAGGTCAGCAACTTCTTTACTAAAGGTCACTCGCACTGGACCTAGTTCAGGAATAACAGAGTTGTAGGTCAATTGAGGGAAGAGGGGCTCGGTTGTAAAAAGATAGCGATGCAATTCTGTAACAGGAACCATATTGATGTCTACAAGCTCTGCAAACTTTTTTTCAAAGGCATCAATTTCAGTGGTGTACTTCATAAGGCGTTCCATATCTTTGTCATTCAGATCGCCTTTTTTGATAAATTCATTCACCAGCTCTTCAAGTCGATTCATCAATTTTTGCACTTGTCTTTGAGTTTGTGGGCCAGCGGTTTGTAAACCTTGTTCTATTTTTAAAAATCGAATTTGCATTTCCATGATTAAATTCTGTTGGGGAGATACAGCCTGTTCAGAGGATAAAAATGGGACACACAAGGGACTTGCCTGTACGTGGGATAAGAAGCTCAAACTGATTAGAAAAACACATAGGTTTATGACCCCAAAACGCATTAAAGCTCCTTCATCTGGCCTTGTCTTCAAAACTAGTGCCACATCCCCCGCTTTATAAGGGGAGAGACGTGGCAAAAATGGGCTTTTATAGCGTTTTTATTTGATTTGGCAAGGTTTTATTTACCTCTATGTTGAAAGTTAATGGTGTGCCTAAACCACCAGATGGTGATGAAGAAGCAGCACACGCCAGCACCAATGAAAAACACACTGGTAGGTACAAATAGCATCTCTGCCCAGCTGACGTTGTTTTCGTGAGTCCTATAGAAGTAATAAAGCGAAAAAAATGTCAAAACAGGGAGTATCACCAGTGCTATGGGCATGATGAATTTTGCAAGGACATGGGTTTGTTCTTTTTCGTTCATTTTGGGCCTCCTTTTTTAGATGGCCCCACACGAATCTTACTTAGGTGTATATAAAGTTGGCTTTAATGGGGCCACTCCTATCTACATTACTATTGTGCTCCAGATGGCTTTAAAAGACTTGATGATAATGTGATGAAAAAAAGTTGTTTTTAACAAATTTCCTGAAGTCTACTTTTGGGCCTTTAAGGGGCAATATATGGCATCTAAACCCAAATTGTTGGCTAAAGTTTTGCACAGGATCGCGGGTCATCTTTAAATTAAAAAGAACCCAAAAGGAGTCTCAATATGTTGAGTTTAAGAGTTTTACTTGTAACGATTTTTGTCCCTCAATTGGCTTTTGCCTTTTCTTCTGCATTCGCATCGCAATTTTGTGATGAAAATCCAAACAATGATTATATTACCCCTAGAACTGTCAATGAAAAGAACCTCAAAGAGATCTGCGATCTAGAGCGTGAGCAAGAAGCCATTATCAAAAAGTACAGTCAACAAATTGCTGCTATCAAAAAAAATCTAATACATAAGGTGTATATTAACGCTTACGATGTAGATTCAGCTCAATCAAAAAGCGTGATGGAGAAGGTTATTTTCTCTATTTTACCTAATGCGCAAGTGGAAACGAATGCTCAATACACAGAGTTTGTTGTGGAGACTTCGCAAGACAAAGCCTATGAACTTCTAATGGCTGTTCGTAATCAAAGAGAAATATCTCAATCTAACCTTGCAGTCAGCACAGAAATCGTAGGTGCGGGATTTAAAAAGAAACAATTCTCAATCACTAACTCAAACTAGCTCATCGAAAAAAAGTTCTTTGTAGTTGAGCGCAACGGCTTGTCGCCTCAGATGGACTTGAAAAGAACTAAGTTACTTGATGAATCTACTTGTGAGCTTATAGTTGATTAAAATCTAAAAATTTCATATTTAACTGACATCAATAAAAGGGAGCCGAATTTTTCGCTCCCTTTTTTATAGAAATACTAAGCGTTCTTATATAAGCTATTAAGATGAGTCTTTTAAAAGGAAACTTACAACATGTTTGCATTCGAGCTTAAGAAAAAGGACCTGCATCATTATATTCAACAGATTTATCCTGGCTCCATTATATCTGACAGCAGTAAATCAGATAGAGCTAGAGAAGAAAGGGTAGAAGTGGATTCCCTTGGTCTTACGGGTAAGCTATTCATATTAGGTAATTGTTATGCGCAACCTAGGCTAAAAGTTGAAGCAAAGTTGGACTCATTTCCCATCTGCTATTGGCAGGTGGAGACTATGGTGCGTCCAGAAAAAGCTTCTGATCCTGAAATGGCTGTAGAGATTGGAGTTATAGTTAAACTGAGTGGAATGCCAAATAAAAATAAAATCAATGTATTTGGAAAAGAAATGACCCCTCTTATGGAAGTAAAAGGTTGGGAGAGTTTCCTTCTTGTAGGATTTATTTTTATGATTTTATTTGCACTTACTACATCTACCACTTACTTTTTTTTAATGGGAGAATTTCTAGCTGCGCGGATAGCTGGAGGAGCATTAGTCTTAATCCTTGGAGGCTGGGTTGTCGGTCATAGACTGGCGCATGATAGAAATCAGGAGAATAGAGCTAAGTTAAAATATATAATGCAGCAAGAGCCCAATAAGGCCTTTGAGGATTTGATTGTCGAAGGCGACATTCATTCCCCACAAGCCAAATCCCTAGTTGTACTTGCAGCCAAGGCTCGTAAAAAATTCCCTGAACTTAGACTTGCTTTTTGTTGGACCAATGATGCTATTTACATATATTTACGAGAAGTAAATATAACAGGGTCATACACGATATTTGCTCTTAAAAACAAACGATTTAAAACGGTCAAAAAAGCGTGGCACCAAACCCACCAGGTCACAAAGTTTGTTATGTCTTTGACTAAAGATCTTCAAAAGCAACCGATCACTAAAAATTAGAGATACGCCGCAACGAAAGCGCTCTTTCCATCAGTAGGGAGAATGTGACCATGGGCTACAATCACACGGTCAAAATCCCATTGGCTGATCTTTTCCATTGAAGCTTGGAATTTTTTTCTATCTTTAATGAGTAACCACTTTTCTAATCGTGATAATCCAAATTTGCCAAAGCTACCTATGGCACTAAAAAAAAGTTTAGTTCTCCACGATGTGCCTTCGCAAACATGTAAGGCTGTGTCGGTCAAAATCAAAGTACGGCTATTTCCATGAAAGAAAGCCACTTCATTGAACATCGGTGCCCCTTGAACAAGGAGATGTTCGATCATGGGATTCCATGGTAAAGAGGGATCATCTGTGATTATTCTATCAAAGATGAAATCAGATCGCTTGGTTTCCAAACCTGGCGCACAAAAAAATTGTGCTTGTGGATATGCGTTTCGAAAATCGTTGATAAAAAGATGGTGCCATTTGTTTGGGGCCACAACATAAGTGACTCGTCCCATGGCATCAAGCTGTGCACGAATCTCTTCGGTCAGTTTTACGGGAGAATGAACAAACAGAGTGCCTTGTTTATCTAGATCAATCACAGTCATTCGTGTACCCAGCTCAATACCCATAAGCTTTAAGTCTTGGGTCCAAATTTCAACACCTGGAGCAATTTTTTGATGAGTCATACTTCTATCATTCACTAAAAACGCAGAAATGGGAATAGTATTAGTGTGCTTTTAAAATCCAGGACGATATTGCCCGTCTTGAGGAAAGTCGTGGTTATAGCAGACTATGTTTACGCCATCACAGGGTAAATCTTTAGGATCAACGGGATCGGGTGTGGACTCAATGGTGCTACGGTTGGTGTCTTCCACACCCCAATGAATTTTTAAAATATGAGAACTTGAGTTTAAGTGATAAGTTAATTTTTGATAAATAGGTAAAGCGAGAGGAATCCAACTGCTTTGCAGTCGCCATTTTATTAAAGCTGTGCCAGATTTTTCAAAGTTATCAATAGGGGACAAAACTTCACCTCTGAAAAAATAATCCACATCTACAGGGTTTTTGAGTTGGCTTTTAAATGCTAAAAAAGTAACGCCTGATTCGTAAAGTGAAGGATTGTATAGGGCTGAAGCTTTACTAATCGGCCAAACATTAAAGGTGTCGTTACACAGCTCTCTATTGGCTGACCCAGGCGCGGCACTGCAAGACGGACCTGAATATGATTTTTCAAACCAAGCTTGGGCATTATCTGTAAGCCCTGAATATTTAGATCTATTTGCGAAAGAAACAGTATAAAGATCAGATTCTGCGAGATACAACCAATCAAAAGCAGAAGCATAATAAGACGATGTGAGGTCTTGCATTTCTTTGTGCATGATCTTTCTAAAGAGGGTTTGGACTTCTGCTGACAACCACTTATAAATGGGTTCACTGTGACCACTCTTAAGATTTCTGGTTGGAAATTCAATTTGAGCCCGAGCATTTGTTTCCACAAAATTGGGGTGACCTGGTATTTCACGCACCAGAATTTGAGGGATGGCCACAGTTTGGCCTTTATTTAGAGTAATGGGTTTATTTAATAAGTTTACACCTAAGGGTGCTGAATAAGTATCGGGATTAGGTAGTCCTTGATGTAACATAGCATTTTTTAGGTCTTCACCTACCCAGCCCACATGACCAAAACGGTAGTGATATTGACACACTTCGCCCTCAATGTCCCAGTGATTACCTGTATCCAAATAAGAGTTTCCTCCTCCATCAATTGTGCCAGTTTGAATACGACTTAATGCCACCCTTGTGATTTTAAAATTATCTTTTGGGGCGCGATAATAAGGTAAGCGGCTACGGATAATCCCTTTATGTACACCACAAGTTTCTCCTGGTTCACAAGTGCCGTTTCCGTTACTATCTACGAGTACAGTGATTTCTGGTTGGGTGGGGCTATAAATAAAATGTCCCAACATATTGGCTTTAATATCTTCTCCAGGGTGGCCAGTATGTGGTTCTGCATGAGGAGCCCAAGGAAAGAGATACAGTTTAGCTCCATAGGTTTCGCTGGCGCCATAAATATGAAGGGCTTGCGGTTCACCTAGACCATCAGTGGTCACTTTGTAATCCATAGGAAAAGCCTCTGCGATACTGCATGTTTTGGTTTTGCCACCGCCACAAGAAGTGAGGATGAAGCTGCTTGCAATCAAACAAAGTGCATTTAACTTTTTATACATATCTATATCTTCTTTGTTGCTGATTGTAAGTCAATCTTGTCTTTAGTCTTGGGCTGGTACGAGAGATGCACTTCAGGTTAAATATAGGCTAATTGAGACAGGCAGAATAGTATCGGGACATTTTGTCCCCATACTTGAAATTGGGACAAAGCCGAGGCTACAATGCCTTATGTAAGGGGAGCGTTTCGAGAGATTTAAAAGATTTTGATTTTTTTAGCTATGCTGGTTCGCAGATCTTGACATTTGGTGCGCCGAAAAGGACTTGAACCTTCACCCCGTTGCCAGGACCAGCCCCTCAAGCTGGCGTGTCTACCAATTCCACCACCGGCGCATTCACGTAGGCTTGAAGCTATATCATGAGTTTAAGACCAGTCAAATTTAAATTCACTTACACGAAGGATGATTCACAATCCCATCTTCACATTGTGCAAGGGTGTGGGTGCTTCTGAGATAGTCGCGCACTTTGGTCTCGTGCTTTTGCCCGCCAGAAATGTCTACGCGCACAAGCATAAAGCGATCGCCTTCTGTATCACATTTGCAAAAATGCGAATTAGTACTTGTGGGTGTTGTCGCCGCAGGCAGAGTGGAGTGGGAATGTCTTTTAAACGCAAAAGCCACATGAGCAGGCATAAGAATCAGTGCTAAGGCGATTAGATTTGTAAAAAACACAGACATTAGGATCTCCTTATCCTTACGTACAATGACACTAGTGGTTTTTTTCATTGCCTGTCAATGAGATCAAAGCCATAAGGTAAAAATCATAGTGTAACCCTGTCTTGGAGCCCAATTTGAGCCTGACCAAATCAGATTTGATGTTTGATTATCCCGAAGAGCTTGTGGCCGTTCGACCACAAAAACCTCCTCGTGTGTTATGGAAACAAAAAGACAAAGCCCCCCAAGAGATCGCTTTTTCAGACATAGCTCAAGTGTTTCGCGAGGGGGACCTTCTAGTGATCAATAAAACCCAAGTGCTGCCTCGACGACTCTTTGTGGGGGAGTTTGATATTTTGTTTCTGAATGCTTTAGACTCTCATACTTGGGAAGTGCTTTTCCCTGCTAAAAAATTTCATGTAGGCAGTCAGTGGAATTTGCCTGACGGGGTGATTTTGACTCTAAAACAAAAAGGCCGTCCGCAAGTGGTACAAACTAACGTAGAACTGACAGAAGAGTATTTTGCTCAATATGGAAGCTTTGCTTTACCCCCTTATATCCAACAGGCCCGTGGAGAGAGAAAACCTTTAGCAGAAGATAAGCAGTGGTATCAAACCAGTTGGGCTGAAGTGCCTGGAAGTTTAGCTGCGCCTACAGCCAGCTTGCATTTTTCCAAAGAAGATTTAAAAGCTTTGCAAAATAAAATTCAAATTGCAGAGGTGATCTTGCACGTGGGCCTTGGCACCTTCTTGCCGATCACAGCAGAGGATTTAAACGAACACGAAATGCACTCGGAATTTGTCGAAATTCCCAAACATACCTTAATGCTGATTGAAGAGACTAAGGCCCGAGGGGGAAGAGTATGGGCGTTAGGCACCACAGCCTTACGCGCTTTAGAATCTTACCCTAGGGGACATCTTCAAAAACTGACCACAGAGAGGGATGCAACAGAAAAAGTATCTATAGCTGTAGAATCTACCAAAGACAGCGTGCATGGTTTTACGAACTTGTTTTTAAAACCAGGAGACGAGTTCCTAGTTTGCGATGGCCTTCTGACCAACTTTCATCAGCCTGGCTCCACATTGATCTGCTTGGTGTCGGCTATGGCAGGGTATAAAGAAGTGATGAGTGCCTACGAATGGGCTATAGAAAATAAGTTTCGTTTGTTTTCTTATGGTGATCTTAGCATTTGGGAAAAATAGAAATCTTTACTGTTCACTTGAGTGATCGCGTCCCACCTTCTCTTCAGCGTTAAAAAATGAAAGACTATAATGTAATAAAGCCCCCAGAATTTGGTTCTGCGGGCTTGCTCACTAAAACTAAAGTGGGGTCAAAATTAAGCAGCAGTTTTTTTCACAGCTGGGAATAGTATTCCTCGATCTAAAAAGCACTTTTCGCAGGCCTTCCAAAAGCTTTCTTTTAACTTGGCTTCTTTTTCATTAAAGCGAATTTTTGGAAACTGGTTGCCTTCGAAATTGATGGCAAATTGATTGGCGTTGCAGACGCGGACTACTTTCATTAAAATATTGAAGTGGGGTTCAGTAAAAGTGCCGTCCACTAACATACTTCTTAAGCCTTTTTCTGGAGTTGATGATAAAAACCCGTATAAACCTTCTGTATCATATTGACTCATGGACACCTCTTTGTTCATACAGTTTTATCGGTGATTTTAAACAAGACTTAAGTCGTAAGGTATGTTGGAATAAGAAAGCCGAAACAGTAGGTGTCTGTATGGTGACTTTAAAAGCGTTTAAAACCAAGATGTCTTTGTGGTGAATTGAGAGAAGGCATATAGAGCCACTCATTGTTTGAGAGTGTTTAAAATTGAGACTTTAAAATCAGCTTAAAGATAGGGTAAACAAAAATAAAGGCGAGAGGTGACCATGGCAAAATGTAAAGACTTTAGAGGACACGAAGAGGCATTAAAACAGAGCTTTCAAAATGGTCTGTCACAAACTCTAGGAGTTGAATTTTTAACGGCTTATGAAGACGGGCTTGAAGTGAAGGTAGAGGTCTCTGACAGACACTCGCGTCCAGGTGGTATCGCCAATGGGGGGCTTGCTTTAGCACTTTTAGAAACTGTAGGTAGTATTTCAGCTTACGCACAGATTGATGGTGCTACGTCAACAGCCATGGGTGTATCTGTATCTATGAATCATTTAAAAGCAATAAGAATTGGCGAGACCATCACTGCGCGCTCAAAGGCGGTTCATATCGGAAGGTCCACTCAGGTTTGGGATGTGGAAGTGAGAAACTCTAGTGCTGAACTCACTTCCAGTGGTCGGATCACAATGATCGTGATAGCTCGTAAAGCCTAAAAATCAGAAATGGCATTCACGTATTCAGGATGCTCAATAAATGGATTGATGTTGCCTTGAATCTGAGAAATCTCTGTGTTGCGCTCAATCTCTTCGTAATCTACGGGGTCTTCTTCGTGCCACTGACGTAATACTGCTTCTTGGGTGGCGTCAATTTTTAAACCGTAGCGAATAGAAAAGTAAAATAAAGCACGCGCTACATTGCCTTTGTGAGCAGCGGGTGGTTCAAATACCAATTGTCCTTGAGCGTTTCTACCAATTTTTGAGGTTTGGCATTTTAAAACTTTTGTGGGCTGTTCAACAATACCGAAGGGATGGTTCCCTCGGATGCTGTTAAGCTCTGAATCTGTGGGAAACAAATGATGTAAGTCAGACTTTTGCATTCTGCGGTCACGGCCCCCAAATTTACTTTGAGGCCAAGTGTGTTCCACATTGATGACAGCGTTATTGGGAACTTTACCTGGCCCAGGAGCGCGGTACTCCTTTTCACAATACACATCAGTGATGAAGTACGTGTTATTTGTGCGTTCTAAGTAAAGATCACCTAAAAGGTCTTTGCGAGCTGAGCTGTAACTGACCGAGTGATGGCTGTTGGATGCCACCTGCTCTAGATGGCTGATCAGTGCAGCTTCATTATTTGTATTTGTGACTTTGGCAAACGCACTTGTCCCAGCAAGCGATAAAATAAGATAGAAACTTGTTAGCAAGTTAAATCGCATTCTTTTCCCCCTTTAAGTATGCTCTTAACTAAATTGTTTCAATGAAAGGCTGAGGGGTCAAGACAGAGGCAGATCGTAACGAATTCCTAACAGACCTTAAAAAACCTTACTTATTACAGTCTACATGGCTTGCCTTTCCACTTAGAGACAAGTATCTAAAGCGTCATGAGTTTGACGCTAAAACATTTCGCCTTAGAGGCCACTTCTGGACAGGCCAGAGCCGCAACACTAAAGACCGCTCACGGAGAAATTCAAACTCCTGTCTTCATGCCTGTGGGGACAAAAGCCACAGTAAAAAGCATGACTCCTCATGATTTAAAAGACATTGGTTCTCAAATTATTTTGGGAAACACTTATCATCTGCACTTGCGTCCCACAGAAAAACTCATTGCCCAAATGGGAGGACTGCATAAGTTTATGAACTGGGATCAGCCCATTCTGACTGACAGTGGGGGCTTTCAGGTGTTTTCTCTTTCAAAGTTAAGAAAGATCACTGACGATGGCGTGGAGTTTCGTAGTCACTTGGATGGCACAAAACTTTTTATCTCGCCAGAAAAGAGCATGGAAATTCAAATGGACTTAGGGTCTGACATCATCATGGCCTTTGATGAGTGTCCTCCGTATCCGTGCACTAAGGATGAGCTTTATAAGGCGATGGATCGCACCATCAAGTGGTTACGACGTTGTAAGGATCGCATGACTCGTCCCGAGAGCCTTTTGTTTGGAATTGCCCAAGGGGGATTGGATTTTGAAGCGCGAAAAATAGCCATCGAACAAGTTGCAGAACTAGACCTGCCTGGATACGCCTTGGGAGGATTCAGTGTGGGCGAGCCCATGCCGTTGATGCATGCACTATTGCCTGAAGTTGTCCCTTTGATGCCCGCAAATAAACCTCGTTATCTAATGGGAGTGGGGAAACCCGAGGACCTTTTGATTGGGATCAACAGTGGGATTGATATGTTTGACTGTGTGATGCCTACAAGAGTGGCAAGAAATGGAATGCTGTTCACTTGGAATGGCCCTATCAACATTAAACGCAAAGAATTTCAGCTTGATGAACGCCCTATAGATGAAGAGTGTGGGTGCTATACTTGCACAAACTTTACGCGTTCTTACCTGAGGCACTTATTCTCTGTGGGCGAGTTGCTCTCCTTCCGCCTGAATACCTTACATAATCTGTATTTCTATCATGACCTGATGAGACAGGCGCGTGCGGCCATCCTCGAAGACCGTTGGGAGAGTTTCTTTACAAAGACTTTAACGCGCTTAATTAGAACTCCCCATGCTACTCAAGAACAGTAATAACAGTATATTGCTCAGAAATTATAAGAGCATCCTTTGTAATGGCCGAACTTTTTAAGTCAAAACAGAGGGCGTATTTGTTGTTTATATCGTCACCGTTATAAACCTTACTGAAAACACAAACTATATATAGGGGTTATTATGCTATTTTTTATCAACTCCGCCCTAGCACAAGAGGCGGCAACGGCGTCACCAGAAACTCTACCCAAACCCAGTCTTTTATTGCAGTACTTTCCCTTTATTATCATTTTCTTTGTATTTTACTTTTTGATTTTAAGACCGCAGGCCAAACGTGCTCGTCAGCAGGCTGATTTCCATTCTTCGTTAAAAAAAGGCGATAGGATTTTGACCTCTGCAGGAATTTTAGGAACAATTGAAGGCGTTACTGAAAAATATGTGGATGTCAGTCTTAATGACGAAGTCCGTGTTAAGATGTTGAAGTCCCACATTTCTTCACTTGCTAAAGAGGTAGAATAATATGTTTCAAAACCAAAAGGTTCGTTGGGTTGTCGTTATGGTCACGTTTTTCGTGGCACTATACTGGTATTTGCCCAACATTTTAGATGCAAAAAAGTTTACATTCTTGCCCGATTCTAAAATCGTAAAAGGTTTAGATATTCAGGGTGGGATTCACCTTGTCTTGGGTGTCGATGTTAAAAACTTTATGATTGAAAAAACTCAAAGACAGGCGCGTTCACTCGCAGAGGACCTTAAAAAAGAAGGCCTTGCAGGTGTGGAAGTGGTTTACTCTGCTACACCCAAACCTTCTTTTATTGTAAAGACAGCAAGCGCGGCGGATTTGTCAAAGGCCAAGTCTTTTATCAATAAAAACTATCCATCTACTTACCAAGCCATCAATAACGAACCGACTCAAGCCCACTTCACGTATTTTGATAGTGTGGAGCGTGAGCAAAAAGAAAGAGTTGTGGGTCAAGCCATTGAAGTGATCCGTAACCGTATTGATAGCTTCGGAACGCTTGAACCGAATATTTCTGCACAAGGAACAGATCGCATTTTAGTTCAGTTGCCAGGGATTGAAGATTCAGAAAAGGCCAAACAACTTCTCAACACCACTGCAAAGTTAGAGTTCATGATCATCAGTAATGAAGTGGACAGTGGAACTTTAGAATCATGGGTGAATGAGGTTGAGTCGAAAGGACATTACACTTTAGGGGTGACTAACGAAAACGGTCTTGAGTATGCCCAATACATTAAACGCATCAATGAGGATTTAGCCGATCGTTTACCTAAAGACACTGAGATTGTCTTTGAAATGTTACCTAATGTGTCTTCGTTGACAGAAGGTCGTGTGCCTAGATTGGCAAAGAACGATCAAATAGTTACAGGAGACATGGTTGATGATGCTTACGTAGGGCGAGATGGCCAAGCGGGCGGACGTCCTATCGTGCTATTTTCAATGAGTGTAGAAGGTCGTAAACCTTTTGGAGAAATCACAGGCAACAATGTGAATAAACCTTTGGGTATCGTTTTAGATAAAGTTCTAAAGTCAGCACCTAATGTCAGTACAAGAATTACAGATTCGGGTCAGATCTCATTAGGAAACGGTAATCATGATGAAATTTTTGAAGAGGCTCAGTTTGTGTCTCGTACACTGAGAGCAGGTGCACTGCCTGCAAGCTTGCAACAGCTTGAAGAGCGAACTGTAGGACCCACACTAGGGGCTGACTCTGTTCGCAAAGGAGCAATTGCAGGGATTATGGGTGGTCTCATGATCGTTATCTTTATATGCG
Organism: Pseudobdellovibrionaceae bacterium; assembly: GCA_023954155.1. NCBI lineage: Bacteria > Pseudomonadati > Bdellovibrionota > Bdellovibrionia > Bdellovibrionales > Pseudobdellovibrionaceae > Pseudobdellovibrionaceae bacterium. The sequence goes on from JAMLIO010000002.1 coordinate 74,444, forward strand.
CGTATTATGGAATTTTAGGTTTCATTGCGAGTTTAGCTTTGGGACTAAATATTTTATTGTTGCTAGGTATTTTATCTACTTTGGGAGCGACACTGACCTTACCTGGTATTGCAGGTATTGTGCTGACCATGGGGATGGCTGTGGATGCCAATATCATTATTTTTGAAAGAATTAGAGATGAGCTTCTAAAAGGAACAGGTCTAAATGCGGCGATCAATGATGGTTATAAGCACGCATTGTCTGCGATTTTAGACTCCAACATCACAACTGCAATTGTCTGTATAGTTTTACTTAACTACGGTACTGGACCCATCAAAGGGTTTGCAGTGACTTTGATCTGCGGTGTGATCACTTCTGTGTACACTGCCGTGTTTGTTTCTAGAACTATTGTGAACTTTGCAACTCAAAAACTAAAACTGCAAAAAGTAATAAGATACTAAATTAAATAAATTAAAAAGGAAGAACATGTCTCAATATAAAAGTATCAAAGATTTAAAATTGGATAAGGACTATGGAATTTTTGATTTCATGGGTAAGATTCCTGTATTTAGTGGCCTTCTTTTTGTACTTACAATTCTTGCGCTAGGGGTGATCTTTATAAAGGGTTTCAACTATGGGATTGATTTCTCTGGCGGTGCTGAAGTTCAAGTGAAGTTTGAAAAGGACGTTCCTGTTTCTGATCTTAGAAATCTCACTGAAGAGCTGGGTTTTAGATCAGCCTCTGTGCAGTCTTTTGGTGATGAAAATGAATATTTGATTCGTACACAAGCTGAAGCCGAAGGCACCGATGAAGAGATCAATACTGCGGCAACGGCAACTACAAAAGCTCTAGCCGATGGAATTGTCACTCGTTTTAAAGAGTTCAGCCCTGATATTCGACGTGTAGACACCGTGGGACCTCAGGTGGGAACAGAATTAAAAAGAAATGGTTTGTTATCTGTATTTTACAGTTTGATTTTAATTTTGATTTATATCGCTCTAAGATTTGATTACAAATATGCCCCAGCTTCTGTGATTGGTCTTTTAAATGATGCCATCATTACAATGGGAATTTATGCAGCATTGGGTAAGGAGCTTAATATTCAAACTCTTGCTGCGATTTTAACAGTGATCGGATATTCGTTAAACGACACCATCATTAACTTTGATAGAATCAGGGAAAACATTCCTGCGTTCAAAGGAAAGCCTTTGGCACTTGTCATTAACCGCTCTTTGAATGATGTGATCTCAAGAACCATGCTGACTTCGCTAACGACGTTAATGGCGATCATCACCTTGTACTATATTGCAGGTGGAGTCATTAAAGACTTAGCTTTCACACTAGGCGTGGGGGTTATTGTTGGAACTTTTTCAACTCTTTATGTCGCTGCCCCCTTAGTGATTTGGGCTGATAAGATCCAAGACAGGTTGGAGAAAGCAGGAGCCTAAGATCGAAGACTTAAAAGCACTTTATAAAGACCTACCTTCAGCATTAGAACGTCTTCTTAAAGCAAGAGGATATCTAGATTGTGAAGAGTGGGATTTGTTGTTTCGACCAAAACTGAGCCAAATTAAAAGTCCAATGTCCATTGATCAAATGGACATTGCTGTGGATAGACTTACACAAGCCTATGAAAACCAAGATCCCATTTTAGTTTATGGGGATTTTGATTTGGATGGTTCGTCAGGCGTGGCGCTGATCTTCTCGGGTTTAAAAGCCCTGGGATTTAAAAATATTTTTTATATACAACCTAAGCGTTTGAGTGAAGGCTATGGTTTTCACAAAGATATTGTTGAAAAGTATAAAGATAAGGTCAAACTGATTGTCACTGTGGATGTGGGCATTACAGGTCGAGAGGCTACAGCCTATGCCAAAGAACTAGGGATTGATGTGATCGTTACCGATCACCATCTACCTGAAGGACAACTGCCTGAGGCCACGGCCATTCTTAATCCTAATAAAGGGTTTTGTCGTAGTGGTCTAAAGCATCTTTGTGGCGTAGGTGTGGGGTACTATTTAGTGCTTGCTGTGTGGATGCGTTTTAAAGAACTGGGTTGGATGAAGGAAGAGGATTTTGATCCTAAATCGATTCTGGATCTGTTTATTATAGGAACCATCACAGATCTTGTTCCCATGGTGGAAGAGAATCGAGTTTTAGTAAAACATGGTCTTCACGTCTTAGAAAGAACTAAACGAGCAGGCTTAAAGGCATTGATGTATAAGCTTGGGCTTGTGGGCAAACGCCTAAGCTCTCAGGATATTGGCTTTAGATTAGCTCCAAAGCTCAATGCTTTGAGCCGAATGGATAAAGACTTACTTCCTATTGAAGTTCTTTTGTGCCAAGACGAAGTCAGTGCGCAGAGGATGGTGGACCAAGTTTTAGCCCTCAATAATGAGCGTTTACAGCTACAGAAAAAAGCCGAGGCCATGGCCTTTGAGCGAGACTTTGAATCTGAAGATCTATTTAGTTTTGTTTATGATGAAGAATTTCATAAGGGTGTGATTGGTCTTGTCGCCACTAAACTCTCTCAAAACTATAATAAGCCTGCGTTTGTAGGGAGTGTCAGAGGGCATAAGGTGTTTGGAAGTGCAAGAATGCCTGATGGTTTGGGGTTGAATCTGGTCGAAATCCTTTCTTTTTGCCCCAGCTTAAAAAAATTCGGCGGCCATCAACAGGCCGCAGGTTTTGAGCTTGAACTGAGCAAAGCCGAAGATTTTAGAAATGAACTCAGACGTTTCTTTCAAGTGCACAAAGAAGAAAATGGCGACTTTGGTGTTTTGGACTATGACACCAAATATGACATTGAAATTTCAGCCACGGAACTGACTCCTCAACTGTTAAATTGGATGCAAAAATTAGAACCTTATGGTGTGGGATTTGAAGTCCCTGTATTTAAAGTGACCGAGCTTAAGCCTGTGATGATCAGAGTGCTTAAAGAAGCGCATTTAAAAATGCAATTGGTCTCTTTAAAACATAAAGAAGTGTCACCCATTGATGCCATTTGGTTTCACCACTCTTTAAGTGAAGAGCAATTGGATCAGTTGATTGATCAAAAGCTAGATATTATTGGCAGTCTTGAATGGAATGAATATATGGGTAAAAAAACACCTCAATTCCTAATCAAAAGTGTCTCTATTGATGATTTGTAATGTGAAAGGGCAGACATGAAGGCGGTCGTACTTTTAAGTGGAGGATTGGACTCTTCAGTCAATCTCTATGAAACTTTGCAAAGATATGAAGTGGCTTGTGTGTTGACAATCAATTACGGTCAGAAAGCCCTAGAACAAGAAGTTCAAAGTGCAAAGATACTATGTCAGAAACTTAAGTTAAAGCATCAGATTTTAGATCTAAGTTGGCTAAAGGATGTGAGTCCTTCTAGTTTAAATCAAAGCCATCAAGACATTCCTGACTCTAGTATGGTGGACATCAATTCGGTTGCACAGTCTCAAGAGAGTGCTAAATCTGTGTGGGTGCCCAATCGCAATGGTTTATTCCTTAATGTGGCTGCCGCAGTGGCAGAAGGCTTAGGGGCTAAGCTAGTTGTTCCTGGATTTAATTTAGAGGAAGCCCAAACCTTTCCTGATAATTCCGAGGCTTTTTTACAGACATTGAACCAAAGTTTTGAGTATTCTACGCAAAATCATGTTAAAGTTTTTTGTTTTACAACTGACCTTAATAAAACCCAGATTATTCAAAGAGCCATAGATTTGGGTTTAGATTTAAGTGATTTATGGCCTTGCTATAGAGGACAAAAAGAATGGTGTCTAGACTGTGAGTCTTGCTTGAGATTTGTAAGAGCTTGTAAGGCTATAGATGTAGACGTGCAAGAGTTAAGGGCTAAAAGAGGAAGTAAAAATGCAATATAAATTTATCCCAGAAGAAATGACCTATGATGGGTCTCAACTGTGTTCCCTCTATGCGTACTTAAATCAAGGAGTGCTAGGGGATTCTGTACTCGCTTGGGTAGGAAAGTGTGACATCAGTGTTGATAAAATTGTAGATGCCGAAGACTTATTGGCAGGACATAAAATTTATTCCGAAAAGATGCTCCACTTTATTGTTGAAGTTTTTGATATACCTTTGTTTTCTATGGCCTGCTTGCAGAGACTTATGGGTGATTTGGCCAGAGATTTGATCTATCAAAAAACAGGACAATTTCTTGTGCGAAAAGGCGATGACCTATATTTGATGCAGACAGAGTCCAAGGGGGCTCACCACCCAGCCTTTGAGCCTGTCAAAGATAAAGACAAAAAGCTCAATATCAGTATCGCCACCAAAAGCCCTACGTCAGCACTTATGCACTTTGGAGTCAACGTCAGCACCAAAAACACTCCTGTGAAGACCTGCGGGCTTGAAAGTTGGGGTATTGACCCTAGAAATCTTGCGGATGAATTGGCCGCGGCCTTTATACAAGAGATTCTGGGCCTTCGTCGTGCCACTCAAAAGGTGAGATGGGTTAAATAGTTAGCGCATAAAAGCCGATAGGCCATTGATGAAACGGCCGTTGAAAACAGTTTTAAAATACTTAAAAAAACATGGTGCCAGAGTCTTTTTGATGGCTCTTGGTTTTGCTGTGTTGCTCGCCTTACTACAGTTACAAGTGTTTAAAAAAATTGAACAGGATTATCAAAGAAATACAGCCCACTTGCTTTATGCTCCAGCGCCTGAAAATTCTCCTGTTGCTAATATTTATTTGGATGGAACACAAGGTGCCAAAGCTCTAATGGCCGAGCTTACAGACTTGGTAGCACAAATTAAAAAGAAATCCCCAGAAGAGCTTTTTGTGGTGATTGATCCCAAAGAACTTAAAGCGTGTAAGCAACTCAGCGCCAATTTTCAAGGTGTGACTTTTATTTTTAAAAGTGCGGATCTTGATAAAGACTGCTTGGTGCATTTTCGTAAACAGAATATTAGTTTCTTAGGTTTAGAGAATTTTTCATTGGATTTGGGCAAAGGGGAGCATATTTATGTTAAAGATGCCGCCTCAGAAATCTATAATCAGTTTGAAAAAGTACCCAATTCTAAGTTGCAAATGAACATGGCTTTGGCATTTACACGTATTCCACAAATTGATGGCAGAGAGATTTTAAAATCAGGGACTAAAAAAATCATGTCTCATGGTCATCATATTGTAAGTTTAAAAAATAAAACGGTCTTTGTGGGTTTTAATACCCAAACTCTCAAAGAGGGTATGGGACAGTATATCGGTGCAGGAGTCAGGTCTTCGGATAAGCCCTATACACTAAAAAGTGAAACTTTGTCTGAAGATTTTAAACTGAGCAACTTATACTTCCATTTGCAAGAGGGTGCGTTTTTAAAAGCTACAAGTCAAAACCTTCAATATGCACTTTGGGCTTTGATCTATTTGCAAGTGCTATTTGCTATTTTATATTTTGGCCCCATGATGTCCGTGTTGACTGTAAGTGCTGTGGGGCTTGAGGTTTTGGTTCTGACCGCCGTCCTTCCAGTGGTCCTTAATTTTAACCTACCTATGAGTTATGGTTTAATTGCCATCGTTTATGCTACGATCTTTGCGCAGTCGTTGAAACGACATGAACAAGACAAAGTGATTAAGCGAACACAAAGACTTTTAAATGCCAGAAGTCAATTCAACAGACAGATTTTGGAAAATCAGCAGACTCAAGCTCCAAAAGCCAGTCAAGAGCCTCAATCTCATGCTGATTTTGATAGATACTTCACGCAGTTAAATGTGGTAGATTCAGTACACGGGGTAGTGATACCTGATATTACGGAAGCGACCAATACATCTGAAAGTTCAGTATCTCAGCCGTCTAAAAAGATTTTTGTCAATGTGGACGTTAAACATAGCGCGGACCAACCAAGTCCACAGTTTAAAATTTTAAAAGACACTCATGTCGTACCGCAAATTAAGAGTACTGATAAGCTTGACCCTCGATTTTCTATGATTCGTAAGCCTAAAATTACGGACACGACAAAGACGACAAGTACTGCGAATGCTAGTGTTAAAGCTTCAAGTGCTACAGCAGAAACAGTTCCAGCAATGGTGCTGAATTTTAAAAATCTATTTGCTAATAATTTGAAACGTAAAAATTTAAATTTTGAAGTATTGGGTGTTCCAAAAGCTTCAATTGTGGAGACTCAAAGTCAAAATTCTAAAAAGAAAGAGTTATTTTTTGAAGCGCTTTGTATTCAAGTGATCAATGATTCTGTCGAGGGTTCTTCCATTGAGTTTTCTTCTCATGATAAGGAAGATTATGTGATTTACGTTTTAAGCCATAAAAGTACGAAGCAGTTTAACTACAAACAGTGGTTAAAAAATGCGGCGTTTTTTGAAGGGATCGCTTCAGAGCTTAAAACACAAGGCATCATTATTTATCAGAATTTTAATACAGAGTCGGAATATCATGACCTAGCTATTGGCTTTAAAAAGATCAGTTCACAGGCCTCTAAGGTGGCTTAGTGAGAAGAGGGATGTATTTTACAAAAGAAGAGACTGTTCCGATACGTACTTTAAGAGAGGGAGGCTTTTATGAAAATTTGTGGTGATCTCAAGGTGTATTATGACGTCTTGGATGAAATGGGTGCGATTGAGCCTTTATTAAAGAATGCGGATTGGAATCAACTTCAAGAACTTAAAGAAGCACGAGAAGAGGACTTTGAGGAATTATTAACTAAGATCAATCAACTTTCAAATGAAAAGCAACAGATCAAACGAGCCTTAGGATGTTATGACTCTCAGATGATTCTATTTTTTGCTATGGAAGTTGCTAAAGAATTTGCAGATTTTCAAAACAACAAACAGTACCACTAGGTGGAGTGAACGCACGTGTCTGACACTAAAAAGGATGCAGCATTATTATTTCGTGAGGCCATGAAGAACTATTTGCGCCCTATTTATCATCTTTTAGATGATGATAAGGTGACGGAAGTTCTGATCAACAGCCACTCAGAAATTTTTATTGAGATCGGCGGTAGAATGCATCCCACAGATGTTCGTTTTGATAGTGAAGATGATGTGCGAGCTGCTGCGAATATTATTGCGCAATTTGCACAAAGAAGAATTGATGATGAAAACCCAAGACTGGATGCGCGTCTGCCTGATGGTTCGAGGGTGCATATTGTAATTCCACCCTGCGCTTTTAAGGGTACCACAATTGCTATTCGTAAGTTTTTTAAGTCAGATATGACATTCAAAAAGTATGTGCAATTGGGTGCGATGTCCATTGAAGGAGCGCAGTTTTTAGATACATGTATGAAACTGGGAAAAAACATCCTAGTCAGTGGAGGTACGGGTTCTGGTAAAACAACATTATTGGGACTCTTGGGTTCACGTATCCCTTCAGGTGAACGAATTATTGTGATCGAAGATGCTAAAGAATTAAAAATTGATTATGACCATGTGGTCTTTTTTGAAACCCGAATGGCAGATAAACAGGGTAAGGGTGAGGTGACGATTCGTGATCTTGTGATCAGTAGTCTTCGTCTTCGTCCAGATCGAATCATTGTGGGTGAGGTGCGTGGTTCCGAAGCTTTAGAACTGGTTCAAGCTATGAACACAGGTCACAAAGGCTGTATGGGAACGGTGCATGCTAACACTCCAACAGAAGCGATGGTGAGACTTGAAGCTCTGGCTCAAGGCGGAGATGCAAAGATCAGTGAAAAGGCTTTAACGATGCAGATATCTTCAGCTGTGGATATCATTGTTCAGGTGACTCGTTATTCTGATGGGTCTCGTCGTATTTCCGAAATCGCAGAAGTGATGGGCTTAAATGAAAAAGGGGGCTATGAAACGCGTCCTATTTTTAAAGTAGGTCGTTTAGTAAAGCAGCCAAATGGTAAACTTAGTGGCTCTATGGACCCTTGCCATTTACCCACATTCCTAGATGAAATCAAAGACAACGGAATTCCTTTCCCGTTACAGTTATTTAAAAATAAACAAGCAGCCTAGCCTCTAAGCTTGCGTCTCTATGAAGAAGCTGCTTGTTTAGTGTCGACTTATTTTAAATCACTAAGGGCTGCGCCATAGTTGATATGTAAAACTTGGTTATCAATCACCAGAGCAGGAACAGATTTGATTCCAAGGTCTTCGGCCTCAGCTAGATGGGCTTTGTCTTTACCCAAATCCACCACCTGTAGATCAATATTCTTGCGATCAATCATATTCAGGACTGAATTTTCTGCAGACACACAAACTGTGCAACCAGCATGATAAAAAACGGCTTTTTTCATTATATTCTCCTTTGTTGGTTTATAATTAGGACTCCTAACTATGTATCCTGTGTAAATATTATTTGAAAAGTAATAACTATATGCGACATCTTGAAAAGATCGAGGGGGTGCATTATATCCTAGTTAGGAATCCTAATATTCCTGAAATGATGTAGACGGAGAGACCATGGCTAAGTCAAAACTAAATACAAAACCAGATCGGCTTAACGAGAAGGTTTTGACGGGGCTTGCAAAAATTGGTCAAGCCTTGCGCGCCGTCGAGCAAAAACGATCTTTTGATGAGCAACTTTCTCCCACACAGGCACAAGTTTTGGTTTTGATGACTCAGGGTGTGTCCATGCCATCTGAAATCGCCAGACGCCTAGCTGTGAGCCGCGCCAGTCTCAGTGATTCTTTGTCGTCTTTAGTGGATAAAGGTTTAATTCGTAAACGTGTAGATCCACAAGATTCAAGGTTTACAATCTTAGAACTCACGGCAAAAGGAAAAAAGCGTTCTTTAGCTATAGCCAAATGGCCAGAAGATTTAATGCAATCGGTGAATGAACTTACTGAGCTTGAGAAGGCTGGACTTATACGGACTCTTTCTAAATTTATTATTGAAATGCAAGACAGAGGTTTGATCTCTGTCCCTGCTATGTGTGCTAGCTGTAAGTTTTTTCGACCTTATGCTCATCCTGGTTCGGCTGAGCCTCACCACTGCGATTATGTAAACGCCTCATTTGCAGACAAGGACTTACGCCTAGATTGCAACGAATACGAGCCATCTGCCATTAAACATAATCTGTGAACAAATCATCACATTTATTGCAAATACTGGTCAATTATTTCAAAACCAGTTGGGCTAGAATTATTATTAAGCCAATAGTGGCGGATCACTTAACAAGGAGTTACGTCATGTTCACAAAAACTTTAACCATTAAAGAAATTAGTAACATGTCTACAAACGAGTTAAGACATTTGGCAAAAGAATTTGCCATAGAAAATAGTGAGAAGTTGGAAAGACCCGAGCTGGTTCAAAGACTTCTCCTCCTCGGTAAATAACCTGATTATACCCTTCCCTCCAAAATGGGGGACATGCGCCTCTCTTAAGCATGTCCCCCGCCTCTCACCGTAATAACGCGATGCTCAGCCTGTAAAACCCGCATATTCGCCCTACATTTCCCTTTGGTTGGGTGCGCTTAAGGTATCTTTTTTGCCCGTGTAGAGGTAAATAAGGTTGTGCAATTTAGTGGCAAAATTACCCATGCTTTTATCAATTACGGTCTCAAGCATCAGCTTGATGTGATGGATATGCTTGACCGAGCCAATTTGACTTTGGAGGTCGCTTCCAATCCTGAAGTGTGGCTCTCAAGCCAAAATGTAGAGGCCTTTTTAGCTTTGTTTGCCGAAGAGTCTGTGGCAGGAACAACGGGTTCCATTATTGAAAATGTGGGCCATAAGTCGCCTGAACTTAAGGCTTGGGGTGTTTTGGACAGTGTCTTAAAAATGATGCGTTCACCAAAAGATTTGTATTTACAACCAGATCGCTTTTTAAGTTACTTTGTATCGCCCCCACCTCCTATTGAAAAAAAAGAAGTGACTGAAAGCCGAATTGTTTTTGAAGTTCCTATATTTTTTGATGAATACCCCAATACCTGCATGTATCTCAAAAGCTGTTTAGAATCCTTAACCGTATATGCTAACAAGGATTTGGCCCAAGTGAATTGGGTGGACAATGTGATCTCCATCACTTGGGAGCAATCTCAAAGTTCTTTACTTAACGAAGAAAATTATTATTTTAACCCAGAACTTGTGAAGTCCATCATCGAGACCGTGGAGTGCAACCAGTTTACTATTGACCACCTCAGAAAAGAGTTAGAACAAAAAGAAAAAGAGCTTTCACGTTTAAAAGAAATCCAAGCCTCCGCTCACGTAGAGGACATTCATTGGACTACAGAAGATCGCAATTGGTTTGAAAGTGAAATCTTAAAATTACAAGATTACTTTTCGCGTGCACAACAGCTGGTGACCATTTTGGTGGGTTCAGATCGTAAAACTCGTTTGGTGAAAGAGGCCATGAAAAAAGTCAGATGGAGTAATGTTCCAGACTCTTTCCCACAAACCATTGGTCAGCTTCGTAAGCGCATTCGCGAAGAAGGTCCCATTCCACAGCTTGACCAGCAAGACACTCAGTTTAAATTAGAAATACAATAAGGCTTTAAAGGAAATTTTAGTATGAAAATTCAAAAGGTAGTTGCAAGACAGATCTTAGACAGCAGAGGCAATCCCACAGTGGAAGTGGATATGTTCACTGACAAAACCTGGGCCCGAGCTGCTGTTCCTTCGGGGGCGTCCACTGGCGCTCATGAGGCTCACGAGCTGCGTGATGGTGGTTCTAAATACATGGGCAAAGGTGTTCTTAAAGCCGTTCTAAATGCAGCTCAGTTAGGAAGTGCTTTAGAAGGACAAAGTTTTGCGACCATTGGAGATTTTGATCAGTGGTTGATTGAACAAGATGGAACAGAAAATAAATCCAATTTGGGTGCCAATGCACTGCTAGGTTTGTCTTTGGCCTTTATTAAGGCTCAAGCTTTAGAGGCAAAAACAGAATTGTTTGAGTTTCTTAATCCCAATCAGGATAAGTATGCTTTGCCTGTGCCGTTGATGAACATCATCAATGGTGGAGCGCATGCTAATAACGGTGTGGACATTCAGGAATTTATGGTGGCTCCTGTTTGTGGGGGATCATTCAGTGAATCTTTGCGTGTGGGCTCAGAGATCTTCCATCATCTTAAGAAAAAAATAGATCAGCAGGGTATGTCTACAGCAGTAGGTGATGAAGGGGGATTTGCTCCAAATTTAAAAAATAACGAGCAAGCTCTGGAATTTATTTTAAGTGCTATCGAGGCCGCAGGCTATAAAGCAGGCGAAGATGTATTTTTAGCCCTGGATGTGGCCTCTACAGAATTTTTCAAAAATGGAAAATATCAATTTGAAGGTCGAAGCCTCTCGTCTGAAGAGCTGGCAGAGACTTATGCCAGCTGGTGCAAAAAATATCCTATCGCTAGTATTGAAGATGGCATGGCTGAAGACGACTGGTCAGGTTGGACTTATCTGACGGGGCAACTGGGTTCAAAAGTGCAGCTTGTAGGGGATGACCTTTTTGTCACTAACATTAAACGCATTCAAGAGGGCTTAAAGCAAAAGGCAGCCAATGCCCTATTGGTTAAAGTCAATCAAATCGGTACAGTCTCAGAAACCATGCGAGCGATCTCTTTATGTCATGAATCCAACTACAGAACAGTGATGTCTCATCGAAGTGGTGAAACCGAAGATGCGACCATTGCAGATTTAGCTGTGGGTTTAGGTTCAACACAGATTAAAACGGGCAGTCCATGCCGTGGTGAAAGAACAGCTAAATACAATCAGCTGCTAAGAATTGAGCAGCAGCTAGGAGCTAAAGCCACTTATTGGGGCAAAAAAGCCTGGGCACAATTCTGTATCTGAAGCGCAATTCACTGGGGTTGTCTTTAAGTGTTTAAAAGTGACCAATCTAACTCGCGTACCAGACGTTAGTCTGGATTGCGAGGGCGGGCCGATTGTTGTGTCTCTTTTTTGCCATCTTATTTTTCAATCCTTCTCTTTAGAAATTGTGCTACAATAATTTTAACTATGAACAAAGTGTTCTATTATCTTTTTCAATCCCCTCGAAGAATGCTGATCATGTGTTCTTTCTTTTTATTTTTTGGTCTCATTTTAAGTGGTGATCTTTTTAAGCTCTTTAAACTGATTCGTCATAAAGAGGCTCTTACAGCACGAATCACAAAAGTGGAAGTGGCCAAACAAGAGATCAAAAGTAAGATCAAAGAGTCAAGTTCACAAGAGTACATTGAAAGAGAAGCCACAGAGCGTTTTGATATGGTTCAAGATGGAGATTTAATTTTTGTTTTTAACGACTAAGAAAAATCCTTTGTGTAAGTGTCTTGTTTTACCCCTCATCACAAGCGTGTTTGTAGGATGTAAGACCTTGGGTGAGCTTGAAGAGATGAAAAATCAAATCTTATCAAGCTCTGGTCCTGTCACCATAGAAGAGATGCACACCGCATTTCGAGACGCTTTAGAGCAGGGCGTGAAAACAGGTGTAAGTAAATTAGCACAAAAAGGGGCCTTTCTGAATGATCCGGAATTGCGCATTCCATTCCCACCTGAGGCACAAAAAATACAAGCTAAATTAAAGAAAATAGGCTTGGAGTCTGTCAGCGAACGTTTTCAGGTGTCAGTGAACACGGCTGCAGAAAGTGCTATGACCATGGCATTGCCTATCTTTGAAAATGCTATTAAGAATTTAACTTTCAAAGATGCTGTAAAGCTTTTAAAAGGACATGACTCTGCGGTCACAGAATATTTGCGCAAAGCCACAGAGGCCGAGTTGATCAAACAGTTTAAGCCTGTAGTGGACACCCAGCTTAAAGCGGTGTCTGCCACTAAATATTGGTCACAAATTGTAACAACCTACAATCGCTTCAGTTCAGGCCCTGATTTTTCTAATGATCTAGGGTTATTTGTTTGTGAGCAGGCCATTGATGGCTTATTCAAACAGATTGCTCAAGAAGAAAAAGAGATCCGTAAAAATCCTGCGGCACGCACGACAGAGGTCATGAAAAAGGTCTTTGAGTAAATTATAACAAGCCAAGTAAACGCCTCTCTTACAGTATATTTTTAAGTAAAATTAAGCTATGAATAAGGCATGAAAAAGCTTTATCTTGTTGACGTCAGTGCCATGTTTTTTAGGGCGTATTACGCTATCCCCAACCTTCGCAGCAAGGAGGGGTTTCCCACAAATGCCTTGTATGGTTTTGTCAGTATGACGGTCAAATTGCTCAATGATTATAAACCAGATTATATGGTTTACTGTTTTGATAGACCTGAGCCTTCATTTCGTAAAGAACTTGATCCCAGATATAAAGCCAATCGCACAGAGATGCCTGAAGACTTGCAGCTGCAAGTGCCCTACATCAAAGAGATCACAGACCTTTTGGGTATTCCACGTTTAGATATTTTAGGCTTTGAGGCTGATGATCTGATTGGCTCGTATGCCCGTTGGGGAGAAGAGAATGGTTTTGAAGTGGTCATTGTCAGTGCCGATAAAGACTTTGCACAGATCATCACTGATAAGACAGTGATGCTTGATACAATGAAGAGTGTCACTTACGACGTCAACGGCGTAAAAGAAAAGTGGGGGGTTCAGCCTCGTCAGTTTATTGATTACTTGGCTTTGATTGGCGACAGCTCTGACAATGTGCCAGGTGTACGCGGCGTAGGTCCTAAGACAGCGCAAAAGTTAATTGCCGATCACGATAACTTGGATGCGATTTATGCCGCAGTGGAGAGCATAAAGGGGAGTCTGCAAACCAAACTTATTGAAAATAAAGATGAAGCTTATTTATCTAAAACTCTAGTCACCATCAAAACAGATGTAGAAGTTCCTACGGATGCAGATTTTTTTAAGATGAAATTCAGAGACGAAGGGAAACTCAAAGAGCTTTTTGCTAAGTTTAGTTTTAAAACCTTTGCTGAACAACTTTTAGGAACTACAGTGGAAGAGATTGAAACAGAAACCTCTTCAAAAGCCACTCAGTATGAGATCCTTAAGGATCAAGTTGTTGCTGCCCTTAAGGATTTAAAAGAAGGCTCTTCGGTGTATTTTTTTGAGGAGCATCCCTATTATTTTTTGATAGAAGGTCAGAGAGCCTATCTGTTAGAAGAGATCACAGATGAAGTTAGAGCTGTATTGAGTTCTAAGAGGCTTAAATGGTCTGGATATGATTTAAAAACACTTTGGAAAGAACTAGGAATTGAAACCGCAGAATTTGAAGACGATTTGATGCTTGCGGCTTATGCTGTGAATGCTGGCAATATTGATTTCAGAACCCTCCATCAAGAGTATTTAGGGCCTTCAGTTCCAGATGGGCTAAGTCCACTGGCTTTGATCAATGCTCACATGCGACTTTTAGAAAAGATCAAACACAAAATGCCAGAGTCTGTGCGCAAAGTTTATGAAGATATAGAAAAGCCCATCATGCCTATTCTGTTAAAAATGGAAAAGTTAGGTGTTCGTATCGACACAGAGATACTTGAAGAGCAAAGTAAGAGTTTAAAAACTGACATCGAAATTTTAGAAAAAGAAATTCATGAGCTTGCTGGTGAAGAGTTTAATATCAATAGCCCCAAGCAACTGGGCGAAATCTTATTTACTAAGATGAACATTGCCACATCTAAAAAAACCAAAACAGGTTTTTCAACTGCAACGGAAGTGTTAGAAAAACTCACTGAATATCCTATCGCAGGAAAAGTTTTAGAGTACAGAGAGCTTGCAAAGTTAAAGTCCACGTATGTTGATGCTTTGCCTAAATTGGTTCATGCCGACACGGGACGTGTGCATACGACTTTTAGACAAGCTCTCACCACCACGGGACGACTTTCTAGTGTGAATCCCAACTTACAAAACATTCCCATTCGTACAGAGAAAGGAATTTTAGTCAGGAAAGCTTTTGTTCCCACTCCAGGTTGGGAGTTGATTGCCGCAGACTATAGTCAAATTGAATTAAGAGTTCTAGCGCATATCGCTGGGGATAGTGCATTGATTGAAGCTTATAAAAATGACAGAGACATTCACGCAGTAACGGCTTCTGAAGTGTTTGGAATTGCCATTTCTGATGTGGATCGCAATCAACGGCGCATTGCTAAGGCGGTCAACTTTGGGATTGCCTATGGTCAAGGAGCGTATGGCTTGGCTGAGAATTTAAAAATTTCTAGAACCGAGGCAAAAGGTATTATTGAAACCTACTTCAATAAATTTCCAGGGATCAAAGCCTATATGGATGAAATTGTTCGTGTGGCTAGAGACCAAGGTTATGTCGAAACCATTTTAGGGCGACGTAGATATTTACCAGAATTGAAATCCAAAAACAGAGTCATGCAAGCTTTTGGTGAACGAGCTGCGATCAATGCCCCTATGCAAGGGACAGCGTCGGATATTGTGAAACTTGCAATGATTGAAGTGCATAAGCAGGTCAAAGCCCCTATGATCTTACAAGTTCATGATGAATTGATTTTTGAGTGTGAGCCAGCCGAAATCCAAGAACAGATGAAATTGATTCAAGAGGTGATGGAGAACATCATTGAACTTAAAGTCCCACTTGTGGTGAACTGCTCTAAGGGTAAAAATTGGCTTGAAGCCCATTAGTAAAAAGAGCTATAAAAATTCGTATTCGTATTCGTATTCGTATTCGTATTCGTATTCGTATTAAGTTTTAGTCTTTGGGGATGATCAAGATGCACTTGCCGTCACGGCATGTAGGACGTTTTTTAAGGTCTTCCATAACTTGCGCATCAGAAATGGGGGTGCAGTCGTCATGAGATTGCAGCTCCTCAACAAAGTCTAAATAATCAGACTGATACTTTCGATGGACAGCCACTGCACGGTTACACACATTGCCCGTGACTTTGATACAATTTGAAAAACGTTTGCAGGCAAACCATTTAGGATTAGGTGTGGATTTGGCTTGGGCTTGTAGGATCGAAGTCATTAAAAGAACCAGAAAGGTCACAAAAAACACTCTCATAGGTTAAGAATACGGGACTTACAGGCCTAGTGCAATGGACCTGCTGGACTTCGGACCAAAATGAAACGGGTGTCTAGGTGATAAATCACTATAGACGTAAGCTAAAAAGGCAAGTAAAGCTAATTTTAGGGAAATTATGGTTATATTTTTAAATCGAAATTTAAGAAAAAGTATATTGCAAGGCCACCCTTGGGTCTATAAAGAAGCTTTACTGCCTATTTCAGGTTTGCAAGGAAAGATGGAGGCTTCGCTTGCAGTGCTAAAAGATGCTAAGAAGCAGTTTTTAGCCTGGGGCATTTATGACCCTCATTCTCCGATTTCTTTTAGAGTTTTAAGCCTTAAAGATAAAAAGCCTGATGAGAATTTTTTTGCTGAGGCCATTAAAACTGCAGCCCAAAAACGACGTTTTCTTACTGAAACACAGACGAATGCTTTTCGGTGGGTGAACGGTGAAGGGGACTATCTGCCTGGTTTAGTCTGTGACGTCTATCATAATGTGGCAGTCTTACAATTTGATGGTAAAGGTCCAGAGCAATTTTGGGGTTCAGAAAAGATTTTGAGTATATTACGAGATAAGATGCCGCTCGTTTTTAAAGATATATGGGGCTTTGACCTGCAATCCATTGTCATAAAAGAACGCGGAGCCTCTGAAAGTTTAAAGATCGTATACGGCGAGGATGTTCCCGAAGATCTTGTGATTCAAGAAAACGGCCTGCAATTTAAAATTAAAGTTCTGCAAGGGCAAAAAACAGGGTTCTTTTTAGATCAAAGAGACAACAGGAATTATATTAGAAGTCAATCCAAAGACAAAACTGTGCTCAATCTGTTCAGCTATACAGGTGGTTTTTCTATGTACGCAGGGGCAGGGGGAGCTAAATTTGTGGCGAGTGTGGATATCTCTAAGGGGGCCATCGTACAAGCTGAAGACAATTGGGTCTTAAATCAGTTTGCAAAAGAAAAACACAAAGGTTTTGCAGAAGATGTCTTTGAATTTCTAGAGTCCCATGTGGACCATGACGAATGGGACATGATCATTGTTGACCCTCCGTCTATGACTCATTCCGAAAAGCAAAAACCACAGGCCATCACAAAATACATTGAGGCCTTTGCAAAAGCAGCTCGCAAAGTGAAGGTGGGGGGTGATTTGGTGCTCAGTTCGTGCTCAAGTCATATCAGCTTTGATGATTTTGATCACATTATCCAAGAATCTCTGTCACAAGCACGAAGACGAGGACAAATTTTAAGAATATCAGGCCAAGGCAGCGATCATCCTTTTCTGCATGTCCATCCAGAAATGAAATATTTAAAATTTGTTCATCTGTGCCTTGTCCCTTAATAGTTTAAAAATAATAAAAATTTAAAAGAAGTTATTAAAACAAGGTTGATTTCAAGGTGATTTGGACGTCGATTTTAAACCACGTCCCGTAAACCATAAGTGACTTTTAAAGTTGAAGTTCTTTTTTGTAGGCCTTGATGCGATCATTCAAGGTGGATTTTGCAATTCCAAGTTCGCGTGCGGTCTGTCTTTGATTGCCTCTGTTAGCTGCCAAACGTTCTAAGATCATTTCTTTTTCAAACTGTTTGATCAATGAGCCACCACCAAGAGTTCCTTTATTTTGGGAATGGATCAGTTCTTCGAGTCCTTTTGTGGGCTCGGCTTTTTCAGGTTCGTTTAAAATCAAAGAAATGTCTTCGGGGTTAATGGATTGGCCTTGGAATAAAACAGAAGCTCTTTGCACCATTTGTTTGAGTTGACGAATGTTTCCTGGCCATCTTTTAGTCTTAAGTTCTTGGATGCAATTGTGTGAAAATCGAACTCGAAACTCTTTGGCAAAACCAAAGATCAAAGAGTCAAAGTCTTCGATGCGCTCAGTAAGTGAAGGCGGACGTAAAATAAAAGTCTGCAAACGGTACAAAAGGTCTTCGCGGAAGAGCCCATCGTTGACCATTTGATTAAGGTCTTTATGGGTGGCTGCGATGATACGGACATCCACGTGAATAGGTTTATCGGACCCCACGGGTATGATTTCATTATTTTCCAAAGCACGTAAGAGTTTAGGTTGAAGGTCTAAGGGCAAGTCCCCGATTTCATCCAAAAATAAAGTTCCTTCATGGGCCTCTTGAAAAGCGCCATTGCGATCCTTGTGCGCACCAGTAAAGCTGCCTTCAAGGTGACCAAAAAGTTGGCTTTCAAAAAGTGTAGAGGTGAAAGCACTACAGTTCAGAGTCACAAGTTTTTTCTGATTTCGTTGTGAAAGCTTATGAATCTCTTGGGCTAAAACTTCTTTACCACTGCCTGTAGGACCTTGCAGAAGAACGGGAAAAGAAGACTGGGAGATAGAGGGCAGAAAATTAAGCTGTTGCGCCCACTTTGTATTTTTAGACTGCAACTGGGATTTGGGGTAGGTCATGGTTTTAGATTGAATCAAGATGTCGGTTTTACCTAAGGTGATGATGTCCCCATGCTGTAAAATGGCCTCTTGAACCAAGCTACCGTTTAAGTGAGTGCCATTTCTAGAACGCAAATCTCGTAAGATGAATTTAGCTCCATGGCGTTCAATACGAGAATGCCTTGAAGAGACACAAGGATCATTGATCTTTAAAGAGTTCGAACGATCACGTCCTACGGTGAGAAATTCAGGCAAAGAAAGCTGAAGATTTTGATCAGGCACGCTAAGAAAAAAATCAGTGACGTGTTCAAAGGGGCGGTCCATCAATTGTGTTTGTGCACCACTGGTTGTATCGGTTTTGGTAAAGCTCATAAGCTTTTTCTCCTTAGGGATTTCTGTATATCTTGTGCTTGGGTTTTTTGGCTGCATTTTCCTGTGGCCTAGTAATCATTTCAGTCTTAACTTGAAATCCGTATAAGCAAAGACCCACGAGCCATGCTTGTGAAAACCCATCCTTTTTAAAATGCGAAGGTGAAGCCAGTAAAGAATGCAAATGGGCTTGCTTTGAGAGAATCATGTCCGTAAAACGGACTCATAGGATACGGACAGACAAGGGAGCCATCATGAAGTTTGAGTTTGAAAAAAGTGCAGTCTATCCGAAAGACTATCCTGAAAAGCTTTTGCCCGAAGTGGGGATTGTGGGTCGTTCGAACTCAGGAAAAAGCTCTTTGGTGAATGCGTGGACAGGGATGAAGATCGCCAAAGTCAGCGGTCAGCCTGGGAAGACTCGATTGCTCAATTTCTTTAGAGCCGCAGACAAGTACCGCTTGGTGGACATGCCAGGTTATGGTTTTGCTAAAAGAGCAGGAAAAGAAAAGAAACTTTGGGAAGAGATGATTGAAACCTATGTGTCTGTGCGTTCAAATTTGCGTGGCCTGCTTTTAATTATGGACATCCGCCGAGAATGGGAACCCGAAGAAGAGATGATTGTCAGGTGGGCGCAGGCCAACTTTAAGTCTGTTTATGTGGTTTTGAATAAGGCGGACAAGGTCAATCAAAGCCAAAAGTATAAGGCCATAAAAGGGGTGGAGGCCCTAGGTATTGTGCCCTTTGTGGTCTCGGCTAAAACCAAAAAAGGGGTCGAAGAGCTGATCCAGTCGGTATGGGCTGAATGGGTCGCGGTACCCCCTAAAAACTAAGGGAAATGCTAAGAATTCCACCTATACAGACCTAGTGTTTTATGCTAATTACATAAGAACCTTTAGGAGAAAAATGGAGTTAATAGGTGTTATCCCAGCTCGACTTGGATCCACGCGCCTTGAGCGTAAACCCCTTCAACCCCTCAAAAATAAGCCAATCATTTTATGGGTCTGTGAGGCTGTGGCCAAATGCCAAGCTTTGGATGGGTTTTTTGTGGCCACGGATTCAGAAGAGATTGCAGCAGTAGTCACTGAAGCGGGCTTTAAAGTCGTGATGACCCCTGTGGAGTGCGCTTCAGGGACGGATCGAATTTGGCAAGCTCTTAGCTCTCATCCTGAATACCAAACCGCTCGTAAAATTATAAACATCCAAGGTGATGAACCACTCATTGATCCGCGAGCCATTGAGGCTTTGGCTGAGTTTATCAAACAACAAAACGAAGACTGTTGGGTGACCTTGGGTGCAGAACTTGTGCTTGAGGATATCGAGAATAAAAATGCGGTGAAGGTGGTGGTGAACCAAAAAGGCAAAGCCCTTTATTTTTCAAGATGGCCGATTCCTTTTTCTCGAACGCCGCCTTATGTGGGGCATCCTAATGTGCTTAAGCACGTGGGGCTTTATGCTTACACTTATGAAGCTCTAAAGAGTTTTTGTGAAGCCCCTGTTTCGGATTTAGAGCAGAGCGAATCCCTAGAGCAACTTAGAGCTTTGGATTTAGGCTACAGCATTTATGTCTTAAAGACGGATTATCATTCGCAAGGTGTGGACACAAAAGAAGATCTGTTGAAGTTAGAAAAGTTTCTAACACAGCAGTAAGTGATGGGGCCTAAAAAGGCCCAAACGATTAAATTTTATGGGTACAAAAAAGGTGTAACGTGACAGATGTAAAAGAACAAAAAGAGAGCAAAGATACCAAATACATTTTCATTACAGGTGGAGTGGTCTCGTCCATTGGTAAAGGTCTAACAGCTGCAAGCCTTGGTGCACTTTTAGAGGCAAGAGGATATAAAATATCTTTGATGAAATGTGACCCTTATATCAACGTCGACCCAGGAACTATGTCGCCACTTCAACATGGGGAAGTGTACGTCACCAATGATGGTGCAGAAACAGACTTGGATTTAGGACATTACGAAAGATTCACTTCAGTGGAATTGACAAGAGCCCACAGCACCACTGCGGGTCAGGTTTATGAAAGTGTGATTTCCAGAGAAAGACGTGGGGATTATTTAGGGGGGACAGTGCAAGTGATCCCTCATATTACAGATGAAATTAAAAATCGTATTTTAAGAATTTCCAAGAATGTGGACATTTCAATTGTGGAGATAGGTGGTACTGTCGGGGACATCGAAGGCTTACCCTTTATTGAATCCATACGCCAGCTACGTGCGGATGTGGGGTTTGAGAACTCTATATTTATTCATGTGACTTACATTCCATACATTGCGGTTGCGGGAGAGTTAAAGAGTAAACCCACTCAACATAGTGTGAAAGAGCTTCGAGCAGTAGGTATCCAGCCTGACTTTTTGGTTTGCCGAAGTGATAAAGAGATTCCTTCGGATTTAAAATCTAAGATAGGTCTGTTTTGCAGCGTGCATCCTCAGAATGTCATTGGGGCGCAAGATTCTTCGTCCATTTATGAAGTTCCTTTGAAATTATTTGCAGAAGAATTAGATGCAAAGGTATGTAAACGTTTGGAATTGCCTTTAAGCGATATTGATCTTACTGAGTGGAAGGACATTGTCGATGCCGTGAAAAACCCTAAACAAAAGATCACAGTGGGTCTTGTGGGAAAATACGTCGACCTTAAAGAAAGCTATAAATCTTTACATGAAGCCATTAACCACGCAGGAATTAAAAATCGTTGTGCTGTTGAGGTGAAATATATTGATTCGGAAACTTTGACCAAAGATGAAATGAAAAGAGTTTTTAAGGACATTGACGCGGTTCTGGTTCCAGGAGCTTTTGGTGAACGTGGTGCAGAGGGCAAGATCACGGCGATTCAATATGCTAGAGAGAATAAGATTCCATTTCTGGGAATCTGTTTTGGGATGCAAATGGCGGTTGTGGAATACGCGCGCAATATGTGTGGTCTTAGAGAGGCCACAAGTCGTGAGTTTGTGCGCAAAGTAGAAACTCCTGAATATGTGATTGATCTAATGGAAGATCAAAAGTTACTTAAAGGCTTGGGGGGGACCATGAGACTAGGTGCCTTCCCTTGTGATCTGAAACCAGGGTCGGTAGTGCATAAATATTATGGCGAAGATCAGATCAGCGAAAGACATCGCCATAGATTTGAATTCAACAATAAATTTAAATCCATGATTGAGTCTAAAGGTCTGCACCTGTCAGGTGTCTGTTCCGAAAGGGATTTGGTTGAGATTGTGGAGCTGCCTCAATCTGAACACCCCTTCTATGTAGGTGTGCAATTTCACCCTGAATTCCAATCTAAACCCCTTAAACCTCATCCCTTATTTTTTGGTTTGATTAAAACCGCTTTGGATGAGAGCGCAAAAAGAAAATAGGTGGGCTATGTCACGAGTTGAAATTATCAATGAAGCTCAAAGAGTTTTAGAAGTTGAGGCCGATGCGGTTCGAGATGTCATTCAAACCATTGGGGATGAATTTGTAAAGGCGGTAGAGTTACTGCAAGACTGTAGTGGGAAGGCGATTATTTCTGGTATAGGCAAATCAGGAATCATTGCTCGTAAGATATCAAGCACATTGAGTTCAACAGGAACTCCTGCGATCTATTTGCATCCTGCAGAAGGCTCCCATGGTGATTTGGGTGTGGTGACTCCAGATGATATTTTGGTTTTGATCAGTTATGGTGGTGAAAGCTCTGAACTGGAAGATCTGATCAAGTACGCTAAACGTAGAGGGGTGAAGATCATTGCCATGACGGGCAATCCGCAAAGTCGATTAGGGGTAGCGGGTGATGTTTTATTAAATATCGCTGTGAAACAAGAAGCCTGCTCGCTGGGGTTGGCGCCTACGACAAGCACCACAGTGACCTTGGCATTGGGGGATGCTTTAGCGATGAGTCTTTTAAAGGTGAAAGGCTTTAAACAAGAAGATTTTGCCATTTATCACCCAGGCGGAAAATTAGGGCGTCGTTTATTGACCCGTGTGGAAGATGTCATGCTGGAAGAAGATTTACCCATTGTGGATCAGGACGCGTCATTTAAAGATATTTTATATTTAATGACTAAAGCAGGGGTTAGGGGCATTTGTGGAGTTGTGGACTCTGCAAGCCAAGACCTTATTGGTGTGATCACAGATGGAGATTTAAGGCGCAGAATGAGCCAAGATATTGATAAGGGTTCTGTGCAGTCTACGTTTATCTCTTTAAAGGCTAAGGATTTGATGTCAGCCCACCCTAAAACCTTGGATAAATCAGAGTTGGCTGAAAAGGCCCTGTTTTTAATGGAGCAATTTAAAATTCAATGTCTGTTTGTCAACGACAGAACGGCAGAAAATACCAATAGACCCATAGGTCTTATTCATCTTCAGGATTTACTTGCGCAGAAAATTCGTTAGAATGTTCTTATGCAGGAAAAACTTAAAAAAATTAAATTATTACTTTCAGATGTAGATGGGGTCATGACAGATACTACTGTTTGGTTGGACTCTGATGGAAACTGGAAAAGGCACTTTAGCATTTACGACGGCATGGGTTTTAAGCGTTTGCAAGCCGAAGGCATCCAAGTGGGAATCATCACAGCCGCCGATGCCTTAGATGTTCGTGAGCGCTTTAAATTTTTAAAAGTAGATCATTTTTATGAAAAGGCATCGGACAAAAGGCCAGCTCTTGAGGATATTAGACAAAAGACAGGTTTTGAATTGGAAGAAATAGCTTATATTGGAGATGATATTATGGATGTTCCTCTCATTGAGGTTGTGGGGTTTGGTGTATCTGTGCCCCATGCTTTAGAAGAGGTCAAAAGCAAAGCGGATTTTATCACAAAAAATCCAGGCGGATACGGAGCAGTCCGCGAAGTTTGCGAAATGATCTTAAAAGCTAAGAAGTAAAGTTTTTAAGATTATAAATAGGGGGAGGCGGGTTTGAAGTCGCATCAGGGAAGACAAGGCAAAAACAAATCGCTAATTTCAAGTGCAGTATTAGGTTTGAGCATAATGGCTGTGACGTGGCTGGTATCAGTTGAGGGTCATGCCGCCAGTGTGAGATTTCCTGAAGATGAACTGGCGCAAGAAGCGGTCCTGCCTGTATTTGACGAGAAGATCGCCATTAAAAGTCGCAGGGTGAACCACGCAGAACGTTTTGAAGTGAATCTATTTGGTAGTACTGTGATGTCAGAACCCATTTATAACCCGTATAATTTTGGCCTGTCTTTGACCTATCATTTTGATAACACTCGTGGAATCCACTTTATGGGAAGCTTTTTCCCCGATGGATTGTCCTCTAATGGTGAAAAATTAAGACGTGGTGATGTGATTCCTATTTCTGGTACAGCAAAGTATTTTGATGCCAGTAGGGCTCCACATAAAAATATTATGCTAGCGGCACATTATCAGCACACAGCCTATTATGGTAAAATCAGTATCACCAAACAAAGTGTAATGAATTTATCTTTATATGGTCTGTTGGGTGGTGGGGCTTATTTGATGGATGGGGACATTGCTCCTATGATCAACCTAGGCGTTGGTCAGAGGTTCTATTTGACGCCCAGCATAGCATTTCGATTAGACCTCTTGCTCAGTGCTTATTATGGCGTGGACATCACCTCAACTTATAATGCAGCAGACCCTAGTGATAGGCTAGACAACGACACTCCTGCACCAAAGGTAGATGCTTCGAAGTTTGATAAAAAGCTTCTATTTGATACTCAGATCGTTTTAGGCTTTAGTTTCTTGATTTAAAAATCAAAAGTTTTTGAATTGAATTAGATACTTACAGTCCAGTTCTTACAGAAATTCTTTCCTTATCTAAAAGCTTTGTTATCCTTTAATTAGATGAGTGTACATATATCAAAACTTTTATTTATATTGTGTTTGGTTTTAACTGGTCAAAACAGTTGGGCTGAGGAATCAGATGTAGAACTGGAATCGCCTCGGTCAGGCTCACAATCCGCACCTCAATCCGAGTCGCAAGTTTCTGATCAGTTAGGTGATCTTGAACCCTATAAAAATATTGCTGTGATTCAAAAGAAGTTCTTCCCTAAGACAGAGCGCTGGGAAGTGTTTGTTTCAGGTTTTGGATCTTTGAACAACAAGTTGTTTACAAGCTTAGGTGGGAAGGCTCATGTGGGTTATCACTTCAGTGAGCGATGGGCCGTTGAAGGACAGCTTTGGTTCTCGGGACAAATAGGAAGAGACTTCACTGATGACATCGAAAATCGCTATGCCATCACCTCTTCGGATTTGTCGACCCCACAAGGCTATCTGGGTGTAAATCTGCTTTGGTCACCTATTTATGGAAAACTAAGTTTATTTGAAAAGACCATAGATCCTTTTGAGCTTTATTTTAGCTTTGGGGGAGGGTTGATTCTGACGGATGACAGTCAAACAGTGCCTTCACTGCATGGAGCAATTGGTCAGGTGCATCCAGTTTCTACTAAATCTACGATCCGTTGGGAAATTGGCGGAAACTTATTCCAAGCCAAAGGTAAAAAATCTTTAGTGGGTGCAAGTCGAGGTAAAAAGGTCATGAGTGAACTGATTTACTTCTCGATTGGCATGAGCTTTTATTTTCCAGAGGTTGAAAGACGATGAGTAAGCAAAATAAAAAGACTCACTTGTTTGGATTTGGTTTAATATGCGCCTTGATGTTATTGGCGGGGCAAAATGTTTTTGCGGCCTCACAAGCTTACAAAAGAGCTGAATACTCGATGAACCGTGGAGAGTATTTGCAAGCAGCCCAAAGATTTTATGACATTACAAAAAACTCTCAGTATAAACTCGAGCATCCGCAAGCACTTTATAATTTAGGTCGAACATTAAATAAGCTCAACCTCAATCAGGCGGCCATTAACTATCTTACGGTCATCGCAAAGCTCAATCGCGGTCCAGTAGATGACGCTCTAGAGGTGTTGTATGAGCTGGGGTTTGAGATTGGGGATCAAGAGTCCTTGGTGTACGCCCTGTCAAAATTAAATTTAAAAAAATTCCCTAAAAGCAAACAAGACCTCTTATATTATAGAATTGGTGAGGTGTATTTAGAGGGCAAACATTATGCTAAAGCCGCAGCCTCTTTTGCGCGAGTGCCTAGTTCAAGTAAGCTCTATGCTAAAGCGCAATACAGTAGAGGACTGGCTTTTGCTGAACAGGGAAATGCTAAGGCTTCTGTGATCAGCTTTACTCGAGCGGTGAACGCTAGAAAAGAGAAAGGCATCACAGACACTCAACGAGTTGGGGCCTTAATGGGACGAGCGCGTGCTTATTATCAGGCGGGTTTATGGGATCAGTCTATTTCTACTTATCGAATGATCCCAAGAGACTCTTATTTTTGGCATGACTCTATTTTTGAATCGAGTTGGGCGTTACTGCGTTCTGGGCGTTTTAGAAGTGCATTGAGTAACTTCCAATCTTTGCATTCTAAATTTTATGATGACAAATATCAGCCAGAGTCCTTGATTTTACGTTCGATTGTTTATCTTTATATTTGCCGTTACGACGAAGTAGACAAAGTTTTGGCAAGCTATGATACCACTTATGGTAAAATGCAGTCTCAGATCAACGCTTATGTATCAGACAGAAAGGCTAAAACTGAAAATCTGATTCAAGCCAATAGAATGTATGAAGATTTAAAAGTTCCTGGCAAGACCATCCGTGACAGCTATAACGGCATTCCAGGTGTGGCTCTTCGTTATATCACTAAAAAGGCCGAGTTTTCTAGATACTATAACTATCTTTTGAATTTATATGCAGAACGCGAGAGACTTCGCAAGCAGCCTGCCAATTGGTTAAAGTCTAACCTTGGGCAGCAGATCACTAAGTATTTAAATGGTCGAATTGAAAACGTAGAGACTTATCTATCAAAATTTGTTGAAGACTCATTAAAGCTTATGGCTAAAGAGTTAGTCGAACTTAACGATCAAAAAGAATATATTAAATACGAAGTTTTAAACTCAAAAACGGAATTAGCTAGAAAAGAATTAAGTGGAAATGACTCAGAAGAGTCGTATGTAGATCAAGAGACGTCTCGTAATTACTACATTCAAAACGGATACGAGTATTGGCCGTTTAAGGGTGAATACTGGTTAGATGAAATAGGAAACTACCATTATGTTGGTACAAGCCAGTGTCAATAATAGGCTGCTTTGCGCAGCCGCCATATCTGTATTGTTTTTTGCATCTACTGTCAGTGCAAAGACAGTAGGGCATGTTCTTAAGGATATTAAAAAAGAAAGAGCTTCCTTGCCTGCTCAAAAAGCCAAGAAGGCTCAAGCCGCACAAAGACCTGCACCTGTGAATCTGCGCATGGTAAGGCCCGTGCAGACCACCACTTTAACTTCACAACCTGGAACATCTGAAGCGCAATTTGAAAAGTATTTAGATCAACAGATTGATCAGCTTTATAAGTTATCAGAAAAGACAAAATCTCAAAGAAACAGAGGCGATGTGTGGTTGCGTTTGGCTAAAGCCTATACGGAAAAGGCCACTTTGGTTGAAAAGCGTTTAAACGAACAGTATGACGAACAATTAAAAGAATATTTAGCCAATAAAAGAAATAAACGTCCTGCTTTAAATCTGGCTCCTTCTCAGGCTTATAACAAAAAAGCCATTCAACTTTATCAGTGGTATTTAAAAGACAATCCTAAGGGTGCAAACATTGATCAGGTGTTATTCTTCTTAGGCTATAACTCTATGGCATTAAATCAAAATGCCTTAGGGATTAAGTATTACGAAAAGCTCGCTAAAGAGCATCCTAAGAGTGAATTTTTAACAGAAGCCAACTTGTCTTTAGCGGATCATTATTTTGAACTAGCAACGCGTAAGGCCTCTAAAAATAGAGCCGAATTTTTAAAGGCAGAAAAACATTATAAAGAAGTTTTAAAAGTAAAGACGCGTTTGACTCCGATTGCTACATATAAGTTAGCATGGGTTTATTTTAAATTAGGTCAACCTAAGGACGCTTTGGTTTATCTCTCTAGACTTGTCAAAGACAGTAAAAGTTCTGATGAAAGAATGGCTTCAGCGCAAAGATTGGCGCGAGAAGCTCAAAAAGAACTTCCTATGTTTTACTCGCAAGTGGGGGATTACACTAAGTCAGTCGATTACTTCAAAGCTTTGTTGCCACCCAATGAAGTGAATAAATCTTTAGAAGATTTAGCGATGCTGTATTCGGATTCAGGAAACCGTGCTGGCGCAAACTATTTACTAGATTATTTGGCAAAAAACGCAGCACTTTCGGATGAAAAGACTTTCGAGTTTCAATACAAGAAGTTCACTTTGGCAGAATCCAAATCAGGCATTGTTAATACTCGCAATGAAGTGTTTACGATGATTCAAAAGTTTGGACCTCAGTCGCCTTGGGGCAAGAAGAATGCGCAGAAGGCGTTTTATAAAAATGCCTTACAGCAAATGGAATTTACGTTAAAGTCTTACACTCTTGCGGTCCATAAGATGGCCCAAGCCAAAGAAGACTTATACAATATGAAAAAAGCCGAAGAGGCTTATAAGCTTTATGATCATAATTTTGCGTCATTTGATAAAAAAGGTGAGATGCGCTTTTTCTATGCAGAATTGCTTTATGATATGAAAGACTACTACAAAGCCGCAGAGCTTTACAGCAGCATTGCCTCTAAAAAGACGGAGTATTCAACAAAAGCAGAATTAAACACTTTATTGTCTTTAGAAAAACTGCTTCCGAGTACAGAACAGATCAAACAGCAAGTGGGTTCATCTACTGAAGTTTTAAAGTTAAATCCAGTAGAAGAAAAATTCAGAGGTCATGCTGAAAATTACTTAAAGAATCCTAAAAACACAGAGAACCGCGTAGAGGTGATGTATAAGTTGGCCTCGATGCTTTATGCGCACAATTACTTAAATGAAGCAGAAAAGCACTTTAAGCAAGTCACCACCGAGTTTCCAAAGACTCAGTATGCTGAGTACTCGACTAACTTGATTTTAGATATTTATAACTTAAGACAAGATTACAAAGGCTTGGAGCAAGCAGGTTTAGAGATTTTAAAATCCAATGCAACCACAAACCAAAATATCGCTAAAGACGTCAAAGATGTAGTCGAAAAATCAGCATTTAAAAATGCCGAGTCCGTAGAACAAAAAGGTCAGCCTTTAGAAGCGGCCAAAGCGTATCTAGAGTTTTACAAAAAATATCCTAAGTCAGAACTTTCAGGGCTTGCTTTGTATAATGCGGCCATCAATTTTGAAAAAGGGGATAAAAAACTTTTAGCTCTTGAAACCTATGAGAGATTTAGACAATCTGTGCCTAAAAATGATGAGCGTTCTATTGAAAGCTATCTCTTCACGGGGATTATTAAGGAAAACCTAGCTGACTTTGTGGGTGCAGTGGCAGACTACGAAAGTTATTTGGCTCAAGTAGCACCAGAAAAGGTCAATGTGGACTTATACTATAATATTGGTGTCATTTATGAAGCCTTAAGGAACTTTCCTAAAGCTCATGCTTTTTTTAATCTGTATGCCAGCCAATCTAAAAAAGATTCCAATGCAAACCTATTATTTAGAATTGCAGAGTTGGCAGAACAATTAAATCTTAAGGCCGATGCTATTAGAAACTACGAAAGATTCAGAACAACTCCTGGTGCTTCTGAAGATTTAAAGATTGAAGCTCTGGGGCGTTTGGCTTGGTTGTACAGAGACACTCGCCAGATCACCAAAGCGAAGCAGGCATTTGATGAATCCATTGCAATTCAAAATAAACTTAGCGTAAAGAAAAATGCTAAGTACGCGGCTGAAGGTTTATTTTTAGCTACTGACAGTATCTATAAAGAACTCAGAGATGTGAAAATCAGTGCCGATCCTGCCAAACAACAGGTGGAATTGCAGAAAAAGATTAAGCTGGTCGGAGATTTACAAAAAGCCACAGAGCGAGTCATTGCTTTAGACGCACCAGAGTGGATTGTGGCAGGATTGACTCGTATGGCGCAAGGCTATCAGCATTTGGCTTACTCGTTAGTCACGGCTCCTGTTCCTAAAGACCTGAATGCCGAAGAATTAAAGGAGTATCGTTCCAAAATTGCAGAGGTGGCAGAGCCTTTTAAACAAAACGCCATTGTGGGATATGAAAAGGCTTTGGAAAGAGCGGCAAGTTTGGGTGGTTATGGGGATTTCTACTCTATAGCTCGTATTGAACTGTATAGTCTTGCCCCTGAAAAGACGTATTACGGTCAGGAAGACTTTTTCGTTATGGAACTTTATGACAATCAAATGCCTAGGGATCAGGTGTATAACCGACTGGTGCAAGCTGATTTAGATGAAGGATCTTTAAAAAAGGAATTGGCAAAGATATTAGAGACAGATGCCAAAAACATCACAGCTCACGAATATATGGCTTATTATTATTATAAAAATAAAGCGTATCAATTAGCGGCCTTACACTTAGATAAGATCAATGATGTGGCTAAGAATAATGTCAGAGTGCTTAACAATCAGGGATTGATCAAGGCCAAGTTGGGCAATGTGGATGAGGCTCAAAATCTTTATAAACGAGCTTTGGATATACAGCCTGACTATGAAGCGGCTAACATCAATACTACAAAAAAATATATTGAAAAGAATGGTTTTGAAACGCCAGCCCCTCATTTAGAAATTCTTTATGGTAAAACTCGCTCTAGAATGTCTAAGGGTGATCGTATGGCTATAGATATTGCTGTCAATCATGGTATTGCCCTGGCAAGACAAGGTTCATACGATGGTAGTGTTAAAATTTATAGCACAGTTTTAAAAGAAGAACCTGGTAATGTGGCGGCTGCTAGAAACCAAGCCATCTCTGTCATCACTGGACTAAAGAAAAAGGACCAAGGTGCAGAAGTGTTGCAAAAGTACAAAAGTCTAGCCTCTAAAAAGAAAGACTTTGATACCATTAAACTACTAGAGGATGTGTTAAAAACATTATGAAAAAAATAGCTATAGCATTTGCAGTATTGTTATCAACAACCTTAGTGTATGCTCAAGACGAGCAACCAGCAGCTCGTCAAAAACAAGCACCTCGAACAACAGTTTTATCTTTCGAAGATGAATTGATTCAAGGTGATGTCAGTTCACCAGATTTATTTGTAATCTTAAAAAATAAAAACTTAAACTTTGGAAAACTTTTAAGATTACGAGAGAACTTTATTCCTGAAATGCGCCAGACACGACAAGATGTTCACGGGAGTCAAGATTGAGCCAGATAGTAGTCATCAAAGTTTTTCATAAGAATCAGTTGATCTCTGTCAAACAGTTTGATCGACCGCAGATTGTGATTGGTCAACAAAGCGATGTGAACTTGGTGCTCCGCCATAAGGACGTCGCCCCTGTGCATTGTGTGATTGAAAAACGTGGTGACGCTTACGTGCTGTGTGATCTTGGTTCAGACGCGGGTGTTGAGGTCAATGATCAAAAGACTTTAGAAGTTGAACTTAAAAACGAAGATGTGATCTCTATTGGAGATTTACGCTTGAACTTTTACATCGGCATTCCTGGTGTAGGCACTAATGCGACAGACGCTCCAAGTTCTGCTGTAGGCGAAGCTTCTCAAGATGCAGGAGCAGTGGCTGCTGGACAACAAAAGGCCTCAGCAGCGTCTACCCCAGTTGAGGGCTCGGCGTCTCAATCTCATGCTGCATCTCAACCGCAAGCTCAGACACAATCTAAAGTAGAATCACAGGCTAAAACTGAGTCTCAGTCCCAAGCTGCATCAAAGTCAGAAGATCTTGCGGCGACTGATTCTGCACCACATGTGGTGAGTTCTCAAGAAGCTCCCGTTGTTCATACTTCAACACAAGATCAAGAAGGGCAACTTTCTACCCAAGAGATGCAAAAGATCAGCGCACAACAGGAGTTTTCTGTACAACGTTCGGCTGCGAATGAACCTGTATCGGGATTTATGCATGTGGGAGTCGGGGCCACAGCTTCACTTTCAGATGGATTAGATTTAGCGGCAGGCACTTATGCTCCTGCGGCTTCTTTTGTAGACTTAGATGAAGTGATTGATGTGAACAGTCGCGGTTCCGTGGTGGAAGTGATGCTCACTTGGAAAGAGCGTATCATTGGCACCTATCACTTTAGCCAAAAACAAAGAGTCACTTTGGGAAACAGACCCGAGTGTGATTTAAAACTTTCTATTTTAGACTTTAAACATGAATTCATTAACATCGACAATGGGGCGCAAATCCGAATCCCGCAAAAGATGGATGGATTTTTATATCGTGGAACTCAACGCATTCCCATTTCGGCTTTGCGTGAAGCAGGCCAACTTCAACTTGATGGCGACAGTCATATTCTGACTTTAGCTCAAGGGGAGATGGTGAAGTGCTTTTTGATGGGCGATAAGATTCAAGCTTATATCAGTTATGTAGAGCAAACGCCTAAAGCTATGGGTGTTCCGATGTTTGATTTTACACCATCGGAAGTTGTGGCCATTGCCATGTCCTTTATCATTTCTGCATTGATTGCACTTTATATGACTTTCTTTGCACCATCTAAAGGCTTAAATGATTTAGACACTTTAATGGAAGACCAGTATCGAGTGGCTGTGATTGAATTTAAGCCACCACCACAAGTGAAGTTCAGACAAGAAGATCCAGAACCTATTCTTGAGGAGCTAGAGAAAAAACCTGTAGTGACTCAAGTGACAGAAAAGAAAGTACAGCAGACTGTGGTGCAAGAAAAGAAAAATGATCCGACTAAAAAACCTCAAGAGACACAAAGTAAGGGCAAAAAAGGTCCTGTTGTGAAATCAGTGGGCGAACAAAAGGGAACTCCACAAGACGTAGCTCCTAATAAAGAAACTAAAAAGACCAACCAACAGGTGTCTAACAAACCAGGTGGTGCGGTAGGTACAGGTAAAGAAGGTGCTAACGCTGAAACCGCCAAGAAAGACGTCACCAAATCAGGTCTACTGAGTGTGATCAGTTCAGGTGGTGCAGCTAGCAATTTAGACAAAGTGTATTCGGGTGCTGGTACTACATTTGGTTTAGCTGACAGTGCCACAGGACATGGGGGCCAAGCTTCAGACCGTGAAGGTGAAGGACTTGGAACGGACCTTAAGAACGTGGGTGCTGGAGGTAAAGGCACTGCGACGGTGGGTATTGCTGGAGTGAACTCTAAAGGTCGTGGTGGTGGTGAAGCCACTTACGGTGGTGCTGGCGGTATTGGTGATAAGGGGCGTGTGTCCATCATCAACGTCGAAGGAAACTCTGGAGAGTTTGTCAGTACTATTGATAAAGAAGCCGTAAGACGTGTGATCATCAGAAACAGAAGTGCTATTAAATCATGTTATGATGTAGAATTAACGAAGAATCCCAACCTTGTCGGTAAAATTGTTTTAGAGTGGGAGATTGTGAATACGGGTAAAATGCGTAATGCTAAGGTGAAGAGTTCCGATGTCGGAAGCGGAGCACTGGCTGAATGTATTATAAATAGATTACGAGTTTTAAAGTTTCCAGACCCAGGGCCAAATGAGATTGCTAAAGTCGCATTCCCCTTTGTCTTTGAGGCGAGATAAGATTTAGAATAAAAACTGCTTAGAGGAGGTTTCTTAAGTGGATCCAACAACAACTGCTGATTTGCACTCATGTCAAATGTATGACTTTTTCTTGTCCAAAGCTTTTTGCGAGGGCGGACCTGTAATGTATATGATCGCATTGATAGGCTTTCTATCTTTGTTTTTGATCATTGAAAGGTTCGTGGCATTAGGCCGTTTAACAGTAAGAAAGAAAAGCGTGATTGAAACTTTAAGAACTATGATTCTTAGAGGGGATATCAGACAAGCTATCACTTTCTGTGATACTAAAAAAGCTCCTTTAACCAACACACTGCAAGCAGGTTTAATCCAAGTGATGAACAAAAGACCTGACGAAGAAGTGCAAGTGGCAATGGATGCCGCTGTGTTAAGAGAGACCCCTCGTTTAGAAGGTTGGGTTTCGTTCCTTGCGGTATTTGGTAACGTGGCGGTTCTGATCGGTCTATTTGGAACAATCATCGGTATGATCCGTTCGTTTGGTGCGGTATCTAAAGCGGATGCAGCCACAAAAGCAATTCTGTTGTCACAAGGTATTTCTGAAGCCCTAAACTGTACAGCAGGCGGACTTTTCGTAGCGATTGTGTGTATTATTTTTTACGGATTTTTCCAAATGCGAATCTCAAGAGCAGTGAATGATATGCTTGAGACCAGTATGGATTTAATGAACTTAGTGGTGTCTAATAGAGATAAGATTTCTAACTCTTAAGATGGTTAGAAAGAATGGAATATAATGGCTCACATAGATGATGGCAAAGGATCAAGATCAACCAACGTAGAGATCAATATCGTACCCGTTATTGATCTTATGAGTGTGCTTATTGTGTTTTTGTTGATCACGGCAGTATGGAATCAAATTTCAATGATTCAGCTTGCAACTTCTGTTTATGGCAAAAAGTCCGCAGATCAAGAGATCACGGAACAAGAGATCAAACAGGACAGCATCCCCTTAAGGTTAGATATTCTTACCAATGGATATGTTTTATTTATTCAAGATCAAAGAACACCTATTTCTATGATCGGTGATGAGTACGACACGAAAACTTTAGGTGAAGAACTCAGAAAGGTGAAGCAGGCCTTTCCAGACAAAAAAGATATCGTGATAGCAGTTGATGACGGTATTGATTATGGAAGTCTAGTTAAGGGAATGGATATCGCTATTAGCGAAAGATTCCCACAGGTTTCTATTGCCACTGGAGGAGTTGAATAATGCCTATCCATGTACCAGGAAAACGTGATCGTAGAGGCCGTATGCGTAATGCGGGCACTCGAAGTGCGGTGTTTGTTCTTTCACTCACTGCGATGGTGGATATGTTCACAGTGCTTGTGGTGTTTTTGCTTCAAAACTATAAGGTGACGGGTCAAACCTTAACCCTCAAGGAAGATGTGAATTTACCTCAAGCCTCTGCTGTGACAGAACTACAACCTTCAAACGTGGTGGTCATTGGATCAGAGTTTATTGAGTTGAATGAAAAAAGAGTAGCCTCTGTGGCTCCAGTCAGAGAAAGCGAAGACTGGCTGATCATTCCTTTACGAGATGCAGTCAAAAAAGAGTTGATCTTACAAAGACAAAAGCTTGAGACCTCTTTAAAATCTCAAGTGCAAAATACCATAGCAGGTATTGATGACTCTCAAAGAATCAACGCGCAAAACTGGAATCAAATCACCATTCAGGCTGATGAAAAACTAGATTTATTAAGCCTTAAAAAAGTGATGTACACCCTGGTCGAAGCAGGTGGCGGAGCGATTAACTTTGCGGTGATCAAAAAAGAAAGACCGCCACAGTATATGCACTTGGATGGCGAAGAGTTTACTGAATAAACCCTTCTACAAGAATTCCTGTATTTAAAAAATTCTCAAATTGCACATCATCAAGCTGTATGAACTTTTCATAGAGCTTTCTTGTAATCACAAGCATGATGTCTTTAGGCTCTTCGGTGGATTGAATTTTGGCGGCCTCGGTTCGTTGTATCAAAGGGTAAGTCTTCATGACTTGCGTGACGTCATCGTTAAATACGATTTCAGTTTTCACGTTACTTTGGGTTTGAAATTCTCGCACCATCTCTAGAGTGAAGTTTGTGGGATTCAGATCAAGTTTCATGATGGCTGAAGGACCAATGATTTTAATCACTTTAGGATTCTCACGCACAACACCTCTTAAGTAAGTCAGAAAGCTCGTAAAATCGCGGCTTAAAGGTTCTACTAGCTGAATGCGTTTGACCTTGGCCACACGGTCCACGATCTGTCCTGCCTCAATAGGGACCTTGCGTGGGTCTTCGCTTTTGTGCATCTGTTCTTTGGTAGCTTCGGGAAGGTTATAAAGATTGTTCAGTTCACGGATCACTTTTTCAGCATACACGGTTCTGACAATGGAAAGAACCGCAATGGCCGACACTTCGTCAAATAGATTCCCCTTGGTCCCGTTGATCAGCTGGGAAGTGGGGACGTAGTTATAGAGGTTGTTGGGTCCCCCTTTGGATTTGGGGATGATATGATCAATGGTCATCTCTTGATAGTTTATGGGTTGGCCTGTGTAGAAGTCTCTTCCACCAAAGGCATTATAAACAGCAAGCCTTAAGTCTCTGTTACCAGTACGAAGTTCATATTCAGCAGGGAATTCAAAACTTTCTAGGACTTGGGTGATGGCTTGGCTCTGGGCCTCATGAAGCAAGAACCGAAGGCACTGCCTTCCAGCAAAGGCTGGTGATCCCCACAAAAGCCCCACACATAAAATGATCCCCGTCTTAAACACCTGTCTCTTACCCTTAGACATAGTGTTACCTAAGACAGATTTGTGAAAAAATCCACCCTAAAAGGCAAAAATGTATTTAATCAAATAGCATTTTATGGCATCTTTAACGAAATCCTAATATATGGGCGTTTTATAAACAGAAGCTGGGTGAAAAAATGATCCAATTGAGTAATATTTCCAAAAGGTTTGGTGAGCGTGTCCTTTTTGACAACGTCACTCTGACTATGGGCAAAAAAGAACGTTTGGGCTTAGTGGGCAGGAACGGTCTGGGTAAGTCCACTTTATTTAAAATCATTCTAGGAGAGACAGGATACGACACTGGGGATATCTCTATGCCCAGAGGGTATCGTCTAGGACATTTAAACCAACATATTGAGTTTACTAAGGACACAGTGATTGAAGAATGCTGTCAGGTCTTGCCTGAAGATGAAATTTATGACTTTTATAAAGCAGAAAAATTGCTATTTGGTTTAGGTTTCACTCAAGAAGACATGTATTCTGACCCCAACACTTTTTCTGGGGGCTATCAACTTAGAATCCAGCTGACTAAATGTTTATTACAGCAACCTGATTTGCTTCTGTTAGATGAGCCTACGAACTATTTAGACATTGTGAGTTTGATTTGGCTCAGACAATTTCTTAGGACCTTTCCTGGTGAAGTGCTGATGATCACCCATGATCGTTCGTTTATGGACAGTGTGGTGACCCATACGGCAGGGATCAATAGAGGGCAGGTGCGCAAAGTCGAAGGTGGAACAGAAAAGTACTACGATCAAATTCAAATGGATGAAGAGATCTATGAGAAGACTAAAAGCAATCATGATAAAAAGATCAAAGACTTAGAAAAGTTTGTAGAAAAAAATCGAGCTAATGCCGCCACTGCGTCTCTGGCGCAAAGTAAAATGAAGTTGATCAAAAAAATGGGAACCATGGATGATCTTGGAGACATTGATACGATGGGTTTTCGTTTTAACTATAAGCCGACTCCAGCTAAAACGGTATTGACCGTTAAAGATTTAAGTTTTGGCTTTGAAGAAGGCAAAGACCTGTTTAAAACACTTAATTTTGAGGTCAAAATTGATGACCGTGTGGCCATTGTGGGTAAAAACGGGAACGGAAAAACCACTTTACTCAATGTCATTGCAGGTAAATTACAAGCCAAAACAGGGGAGATGCAGTTTCACCCAGAAACTCAGATCGCATACTTTGAACAGACCAATAAAAAAAATCTTCAAGTACAAAATAACGTCATTGATGAGATATGGAGTGCGGATCCTCTATTATCCTTAACACAAGTGCGTGCCATCTGTGGGGCAATGATGTTTCCTGGTGACACAGCAGAAAAGAAAATTGGTGTTCTTTCTGGAGGAGAGTTGAGTCGTGTACTTCTGGGACAAGTGATTGCAAGACCCAGTAATTTACTTCTGCTTGATGAACCTACAAACCATTTGGATATGGAATCTATCGCTGTTCTTGCTGATGAGATCAAAGATTTTCGAGGAGCCACTTTGATGGTGACCCATGATGAAGACCTATTGCATAAGTTGGCCACCAAGATCATCTATTTTAAAAATGGTAGAACAGATCTTTTCTTAGGAAACTACGAGGAATTTTTAGAAAAAATAGGCTGGGACTAGTAAAGCTTAAAATGAGTTTCAGCTTGGTTGATCAAGTAAGCATTGTCTAAAATAAATCTTAAAAGTAAGAGCGATCGACGAGGAAGTTCTTTGCTGTTCGAAGCTGAGGGGTTAGCATCTAAAGCTGCGTACCGCGCTTTAATCTCTAAATGAACTTTAGCTAACTTTTCAATATGAGAGTGTGTGTTGGGATCTATCGGCTGGCGGTTAAGAATTTTATAAGATAAAAAATAAGTGACCACACTTTCTTGGGACTGCATAAGTAACTGGACGATCTTTTTATCAAGCACTCTGTTGTTATGGTTTATGCGAAGAGTTTGAAGGCTCATATTTAAGTTTGTGATATGATCAATCTGTTGATACTTTGAATTTTCATGAAACCTTGATACAAGTTGAGGATTCATAATCCCAAAAGTCCTTAAAACCTTACGCCCTTCCTCTGGTGTAAGTGACAAAAAACGTCCCTCTGAAGACCCAAGAAATCCCTCACAACGAGCGGCTTGAATCTCAAAGCTTAAAAACATCATCAATAGACAAAAAATAACTTTCATAAAAACCCATAAAGTAAAGTCCTTGTGTTATATGCAGATTTTAGATCTAAACATCAACACAAAAAAGATAAATAGAAAATTGTACCTTAGGCCTTATCTAGTTCGCCTCGCTGGTTTTTTGAGTCTATTATCCCTATTCACAACGACCCTCCGAGGCGAGCAATGCGTATCCGACACGCGTTGGCCTATGGGGCCAAAAGGTCCCAGAGGGTAACGCGTGCCGCAGACGCTTTGCACCCGCAGTCGGTCGGGTCGTTGTGAATAGGGATAATAGACTCAAAAAACCAGCGAGGCGGACGGGTTCTAGGGCTTAGCCAATTTTAGCAAGGGCGAGGCGCTTTTTATTCTTTTCTAAAATGCGTTTGATTTTGTGGTTTTTTTGTTCTTGTAAATAGGGATCTTCTTTAAAGATTTGAAAGGCTTTGTCCCTAGCTATGTGTAAGAGGCGGGTGTGAAGGCCTAAGTTGGCGAATCTAAATAAAGGTAGCCCCGATTGTTTGGCACCTAAAAATTCTCCTGGGCCTCGCATTTCTAGGTCGTATTCAGAAATTTTAAAACCATCTGTGTTTTCGGCCATGATGTGAGCGCGCTGTTTGGCCACATCAGAAAAAGCGTCCCCAAGGACAAGAAAGCAGTAACTTTGATGTGTGCCACGTCCCACTCGTCCCCGCAGTTGGTGCAGTTGGGATAAACCAAAGCGTTCGCAGTTTTCAATGATCATGACATTGGCGTTAGGTACATCCACTCCGACTTCAATCACGGTGGTGGAGACTAAGATATGTAAATTACCATTTTTAAACTCACTCATGACCTCGTCTTTTTCGCCTGACTTCATACGGCCGTGCAGTAGTCCCACTTTAAAATCAGGGAAAGTTTGTCTGATTTTGTCATACTCTTCAGTAGCATTTTTAAGGTCTAGAGTTTCACTCTCTTCAATCAAAGGGTAAACAATATAAGCCTGTTGTCCCTTCTGCAATTGGGTGTGCATGAACTCCAAGGCTTTCCTTTTTTCTTTCGGGTAAAAGACTTGAGTTTGTATGGGAGAGCGTCCAGGAGGAAGTTCGTCAATCACGCTCACATCAAGATCGCCGTAAACGCTCATGGCTAAAGTTCTGGGGATGGGTGTGGCTGTCATGACTAAAAAGTGAGGGGCGCCACCTTTGGTTTTTAACTTTTGTCGTTGATTCACCCCGAATCTGTGCTGTTCATCAATGATAACCAGACCTAAATTTACAAACTGCACCTGATCTTCGATCAGGGCGTGGGTTCCAATGCAAATATCAATATCACCTTGAGCAAGTAGATCTAGAACTTCTTGCTTTTCTGAAGCTTTCATCGATCCTGTTAAAAATCCAATGCGAACACCAAGAGGACTTAAATAGGTCTGTGCATTTTTGTAGTGCTGTTCTGCTAAAATTTCTGTAGGGGCCATAAAGGCCACTTGATATCCATTGTCTATGGCATGGAGGGCCGAGGCCAAAGCCACTAAAGTTTTTCCGCACCCCACATCTCCTTGTACCAGCCTGTGCATGGGAGAATCTTGGCGCAAGTCTTCTAGGATTTCTGCAAGTGCTCTTTTTTGTGCTCCCGTGTAGGAAAAACTTAAACTGTTTTCTAATTCTTGCATACGCAAAGACTGGATAGGCATAGCAAGGCCTTGCTCTTTTTGACGATGCAATTTTTTGTAGGCACAAAGCACTTCCATTTCAAAAAGTTCATCAAAGGCCAGACGGTAGTGAAAAGGGGTTTTGCCCTCGCTGTAATTAAATGTCTCTTTAAGCTCAGGGTAGTGAATCTTCTGTAAGGACTCTTTACGAGAGGGAAGTTTGAACTCCTGAATGATCCATTCAGGCAAGGGATCGTAACTTAAAAGTTTTTCTGTTTGGCTTTTGGTATCTTTTTCTGCCAGGCTCAAATTTTGAAAAGCCATATCAATCAATGTGCGAATCTTTTTTTGCGAAAGCCCTTCGGTTTCAGAATAGACGGGAACAAGAGCATTCTCTCTTTGTTCTTGCTCTTGATCCTGTGTCAGTCCTTTTGTTTGGCCCTGCACTTGATCGCGATGCTGATTTTGCCCTTGCACTTGATTGAGGTCTTGTTTCTTTGCTTGATGGCCATTCTGATTGCGCCCTAGCACTTGATCAAACTTTTGATTTTGAGCCAGACTTCGCGTTTGATCTTGAGTGGCTACAGAGGGAGTGTTTTGTACTTTAATGATCTCTACTTCTGGGTGATGAAATTCCTTTTTGCCGCCATAGTAAGTGACAGTACCCGTAACATAAACCTCCATGTGAGGTTCAAAGTTATTGAGATATCCACGGAAAGGGAGGCGAAAAAATTTACAGACAATGCTACCTGTTTCATCAAAGATCAAAATCTCAGAGATCTGACGACGCCCACCACGAACTGCAAATTGCCGCGTTTTTAAAACTTTGGCTTTAATTTTAACGGTGTCTCCTGCTTCTAGAGTGGCGATCTTTCTATTGAGTCTCTGGTCTTCGTAAGCACGTGGTACAAACTCCACAAGATCATTGATATTATAAATCCCTTTTCTTTTTAGACGTTCCCCCAAAGCAGGGCCCACGCCTTTTAAGAACTGTATGGGAGTCTCTAAATCAATGGACATGAAGGTCACCTCGTTGTGGAGACCAATAACAATCTGTACGGGTCTACCCATTAAAACCCCCTTAGCCTACTATAAATTTGCAAAGAAGACACGATCAGAGTTCTGACAGTGGCGGTGCACCTGAGTGAGGAACGGCCTGAATGCCAAAGCGTGTCGAAGGTTTTGTGCTTAGAGGCCGTTCTGGCATGAAGTCGTGAATGGCGAGCCTTGCCGCAGCTTTTATAACTCTTATCATTTTGCTTGAAGACATGCACAGCTCATATTTGTATCTTCAAGGCAGGTGGAGTATGCTGCGCCCTTAAAAGACTAAAATTTTAAAACAAAAGGGGAAGGCTGCATGTCGGATTCAGAGCAGGCCGTAGGGGCTCTAGATGTTTTTGTTACCAATCTTAATGCAACAATAGAATGGTTGGTGGGGTATGTTTGGAGCACGCCCACGATTTTAACTCTTCTTGGAGTTGGAGCGTTGTATACTATTGGTCTTGGCTTCATTCAGATTCGTGGTGCCAAACATGCTATCAAAATTTTAAGAGGAAAATACTCTACACCTGAAGCGGAAGGACAGATTTCCCACTTTGAAGCTCTCACTACAGCGCTGTCATCCACTGTGGGCTTAGGCAATATTGCGGGGGTGGCAGTGGCCATTTCTTATGGTGGGCCAGGAGCTACGTTTTGGATGCTTTTAGCTGGAATGCTAGGGATGGCCACCAAATATGCTGAGGCCACCTTAGCACTTAAATACAGAATTATTGATGAAACAGGTGTCGCGCGTGGCGGTCCCATGTATTACATCACTAATGGTTTGGGACCAAAGTGGAAACCTATGGCTATCTTTTTTGCTGTGGCCACGGCCATTGGAACATTTGGTGGTCCTAATATGTTTCAAAGTAACCAAGTGGCGTCGATTCTTAACGAAAGTTTTTCCATCAATATTCATCTTACAGGAATCGTCCTAGCGGTCATGACAGGTGCTGTGATCTTAGGGGGTATCCAACGTATTGGTAAAGTCACATCTAAACTTGTTCCATTTATGGTTGTGATCTACTTGGGTGGAGCCTTTTTAGTGATTCTTTTAAATCTTAAGGAAATCCCTGGGGTACTGATGATGGTGCTTGACCATGCTTTTAATGGTACGGCTGCGGTAGGGGCCTTCCAAGGGGTTGTGGTTAAAGAGGTGATCATTGCTGGGATGAGAAGAGCAGTGTTTTCTAATGAAGCGGGAATGGGAACTTCGGCTATGGCCCACTCTGCGGCTGCAACTAAAGAACCTATTCGTGAAGGAACGGTGGCTTTGTTAGAGCCCTTTGTAGATACGATGATCTGTTTTTGTTCGACCGCTATGGTGATCTTGATCTCTGGAGTATGGAAAGATGGCGGCAATGGAGTGGTTCTTACGGCCAAAGCCTTTGATGCCGCAGTTCCTATTCCTGGATTTGGTCAATACTTGGTTCCGCTTGTTGTTTTGTTATTTGGTTATTCCACACTTTTAAGTTGGTCTTATTATGGTGAGGTGGCTTTAAATTACCTCATAGGTAATAAAAGTATATTTTACTACCGCGTTTTATTTTGTATCTGCATTTACATCGGAGCCATCTGGAGTTTGGATCCCATCATTGCCTTTTCAGACTTGTTATTTGGTCTGATGGTGATTCCAAATTTGATTGCCTTATTGCTTCTGTTTAAAGATGTGAAAAAAGACACCATCTCCTACTACGATCGCCTAGCGGCGGGCGAGTTTGAGAAGGTGAAATCTTAAGTCAAAGTGCAAGAACTGTAAATAAACTCTAAGATTTGAGTGCATAGAAGAAAAACTCTGGTTTTACAAATTAAAATCTTGCAAAACGGGCTCTATAAGAGCCCCGTATAAATCTGTAAGGTAATAGTTCGATTTTATCCTCTAGGTTTCATCGTAGGGAAAAACAGAATATCGCGGATAGAATGTTGGTTGGTTAAAAGCATCACGATACGCTCAATACCAATCCCTACACCACCAGTGGGGGGCATGCCCACATCAATGGCATTTAAGAAGTCTTCATCCATAGGCTGAGCCTCTTCGTCCACTACACGTTGAGCCTCTTGCTCTTTTAAGCGGGCTCTTTGATCTTCGGGATCGTTAAGCTCTGTATACGAATTCCCAATTTCCATCCCTGCGCAAATAGGTTCAAATCTTTCCACCAACCCAGGTTTTGAGCGGTGGGATTTAGTCAATGGAGATATCTCAACAGGGAAATCCGTAATAAATGTAGGCTGAACAATTTTAGGTTCCACGGTGTGGTCAAAAAGTTCCATGATCAGATGTCCTTTAGAAGGAACATCTTTAGCGTCAAACTTAGGATCATACTTTTTGATCTCAGCAATAATGTCTTCTGCAGGAGCGCTTTCTACATCAAAGTCGCCATATTTTTTAATGGCATCATAAACGCTAATTCTTTCCCACGGAGGAGTAAAATCTAACTCTTTATCTTGATATACGACTTTTGTGCTGCCTGTGACTTCTTTAGCCACAAAAGCAATGACCTCTTCAAATTGCTTCATTTGATCAATGTAATCTGTGTAAGCTTCGTAATATTCAAGCATGGTGAACTCAGGGTTATGGGATCTATCAATGCCTTCGTTTCTAAAGTTCTTACCAATCTCATAGACCTTTTCAAATCCACCCACGATGAGTCGTTTTAAATACAGCTCTGGGCTGATCTTTAAGAACAGCTTCATGTCTAAAGCTCTATGGTGAGTAGAGAAAGGATAAGCTGCGGCCCCTCCGTAGATGGGCTGCAATACGGGGGTCTCTACTTCTAAAAATCCTTTGTTATCCAGATAAGTTCTAAAGGCGCGGATGATCTTTGAGCGGGCCTCAAACACGTTGCGCGTTTCGGGACTCATAATTAAATCTAAGTATCTTTGTCTGTATTTGATCTCTACATCGGCTACACCATGATATTTTTCTGGTAGTGGTTCTAAGGTTTTACATAAAATTTGTAGGTCTTTAACGTGTAAAGACATTTCGCCTTTACGGGTTTTAAACATATAGCCTTCCACACCAATGATGTCGCCAATGTCCATCAGTTTAAAACTCTTTTGAGCAGTCTCACTTAGCTCAGAAACTTGCACATAGGATTGAAAACTTCCTGTTTGATCTTGCAGGTTAAAAAAAGCGGCTTTTCCCATTGGACGTTTGGTCATCAAGCGCCCTGCAAGCTTGGCCGTGAGTTCTTCTTTTACATCGCCTGGCTCAAACTCCGCATCCTTACTTTTAAGGTCCGCAGCATTATGAGTCTTTTTGTAGTTATGCGGAAAGGGATCAATCCCTAAACTGCGAAGTTCCTGAAGTTTTCTTGTTTTTTCGAGACGAAGTGGATTTTCTTTGCTCACTTTTTCTTCCTTATGTTGGGTTCTTGTGATGACTCCAGCGAGCCATATTTTTAATTTAGTTACCTTTTCTTTTTTCTGATCACAATAAAAAGGGGTCAAAACACGGTTCTGACCCCAGTTCAAAAATTGAAAAATATAATGCTTGGACTTAGGGTCTAATTTTTACCAGCATAAGTATCCATAATCTTATGCAGAAGTTCAATAGCTTCAGCCTTAGGACGTTGGAAAGCGTTACGCCCCATAATGCTCCCAAAACCACCACCTTGGGCGATTTCAGAAATCTCTTTCATCACTTCGTCTGTCCCCTTAGCGTCTCCACCACTAAAGATCACAATGCGTTTGCCGTTAAAAGAGGACTTAATGACGAGCTTAATACGGTCAGCAAGAGAGGAGATCTTAATTCCGTCACGCTCAATAGCGGTCTTATTTTCTTTTTGTTCAATATAAGCTGAAGGCGGTTTAACTTTGATGATGTGGGCTCCAAGTTGGGCCGCAATGTGTGCCGAGTAAGAGATCACATCAATGGCAGTTTCGCCC
This sequence comes from Pseudobdellovibrionaceae bacterium, assembly GCA_023954155.1. NCBI lineage: Bacteria > Pseudomonadati > Bdellovibrionota > Bdellovibrionia > Bdellovibrionales > Pseudobdellovibrionaceae > Pseudobdellovibrionaceae bacterium. The sequence continues at coordinate 118,968 of JAMLIO010000002.1, forward strand.
TCTTTAGACAGCTGCTCCCCGCGAGCATAAGACCAGATCACAACGACAAGGCCTGCATCACGAGCCATACGAGAGGCCTCAGCGATCACTTCATACATTTCATGGCGGTTTGCACTTCCTGGGTAAATGGTAAAACCAATGCCCACACAACCCAGTTGCAAAGCCTCTTGAATGTAAGAGGTCACGGCAGAAATAGGTCCACCTTTGTCGGTGTATAAAACGTCTGAATTGTTGATCTTTAAGATCAAAGGGATTTCGCCTGCAAAACGTGCGGCCCCCGCTTTTAAGAATCCGTAAGGAGCGGCATAGGCATTACAGCCTGATTCAATAGCAAGCTCAAAGTGGAAAAAAGGATCATAACCATCGGGGTTTTTTGAGAAAGAACGGATGGGTCCATGTTCAAAACCTTGGTCCACGGGAAGGATCACCATCTTTCCTGTACCTGCTAGGCGACCATGGTTCATGATGCGAGCTAAATTTGTAAGCACTCCAGCGTTTTCGGTTTCATACCAACTTAAAATTTCTCGAACTCTTGGTGTCATCGGATCTCCCTTTGTTTTTACTCTCATGATACATTCTTGAATGTGAGTCAATTTTTAATCAGCAGACTAAAACCCTTTTGGTACAGAAACTTCAGGCTGTTTTACTTTGCCCACATTTTATCCCTTATTGGTCGCTGGTCTCATGATTTAGCTAGAGCTTGGATCATTTATGAACTGACGGCAAGTGCTGGGGCAATGGGCAATGTACTCTTAGCGGGAGCCATTCCTGTGCTGCTGTTTATGTTTTATGGCGGAGCCCTAGTTGATCGTGCTGATGTCAGAAAAGTCATGATGATCACCCAAAGTATCATGTGTGGTTTAGCCATCATCTTTGCGTTTTGGGTGGAGTTTGGACAGATTCAGCTCTGGCACTTTATTATTTACGCGATCATTGAAGGCACTGTAGCGGCTTTTGATGGCCCTACCTTTCAGGCTCTTGTGGTGAGACTGGTTCCCAGGGAGGATTACCAGCAGGCCCTGGCCCTAAATTCCACAATCTTTCATACGGGACGTGTGCTTGGCCCTTTTATTGCGGGCTCTTTGATGATGATTTATGGCCCAAGTCTGATCTTCTTCTTAGATGCGTGCACTTATATGGTTTTAGTTTTTACTCTATGGCAATTGGACTGGAGCCCCACGGCTAAAAAAGTATCCGAGGTGGCCAAAAGCTCTACCGAGCAGATCAAAGAGGGGCTGGTTTATTTTTTCAAAAGCCCTGTGCTTTTGTATCCCATCCTGCAACTGATCTTAGCCATCTGTTTTATATTCCCACTTTTACTTACGGTTTTGCGCACCTATATCCCGATTAAGTTTGGTCTTGATGCGGGAACCTATGGATGGGTGTTTAGCTTTCCAGCTTTAGGTTCGCTTTTTGGGGCTTTAACTTTTGCGATCTGGAAACCCAAAAATCCATTGACCTCCTTGTGGGTGGGGATCCCTGCTATGGTGTTCTTTTTATTTCTCATTCCAAGGGCTAACACCCCTTTTGAGGCGAGTATGCTGATGGCAGGACAGGGATTTGCCTCTTATCTAGTGATGGCCGCACTGACTGTGTATCTGCATCTTGAAGTTTTAGATGAATACAGGGGGCGACTGAGTGCCCTTATTGGGATACTGTTTATGAGCATTGCTCCTCTTATGAGCTTTCCTATTGGGCATTTGTCGGATGTGCTGGGATATGAATTCACGATCGAGAGCTGTGCGATTTTATTTTTTATTGGCTCTCTGACCCTTAGGATTTTTCATAAAACATCACCAAGGGTCGAAAAGGACACTATTCACTGATCACAAAATTAAATTTACCAGAGATGCTGCCTTTGTCGGTTTGCAGTTCAGAAGTTTGAATTTCAAAATTACTTTTGCGAACCACTTGAAACCACTCTTTGCAGGCTTGTAACTGGGACACGTCAGACTGGTCTTTAGTTTTTAAAGTCAGAATCACAATGTCGTTATTACTGCTGATCTGGGCAATAGGGCGACAGACTACGGGTGTGTCAGTACCTAGAATAGCGACATCAAGTTCTTTAATGGGGCTTGAATGTTTTTTGTTGTGCAGTGGACTTCGGCTATCAATCTTGGCTGTGATCTTTAATATCGGAAATCGCTGTTCGTTTTGGGGATTTGGAATTTCTGTATACATAGCACCTGTAGAGGTAAAGTAAATCAAATTGAAAGATTCGGGTCGGGTCTCTTCAGACACATCTGACACTTCTTCGGGGCTTTTAGGTGTCGCATCGCTCGGAGCTGTGGTGTTGGGTGTTTCTGCTTTTGCTGTTTCAGGTGTATCCACTTTAGCCGTTTCAGCGGGAGTGGTGACAGAACTGTCTGCGGGTTGAGACGGTCTTGGGTCTTCTGTTACGGTGCCTGCTGGACGAGTGACTTCCTCTTTAGTGGTTCCTAAGTCCGCAGGACGAGGACGTGGGATGGGCACTCGATCTAGTGGAACATCGGCCACAGCATCGGAAACGATAGTCTCAGGTTGATCTTTTTTCGGTGTTGTAATGGGAACACTGGCCGCCTCACTAGGTCTTTTCACAGGGGGGCGATCTTTACCACCCGTTTCAGGTCTTTGCTGATCAGGACGCACTAAAGTCGATCCTGTTTGCCCTCCGTAGTTGGGGTGATTAGGACCATAGATATTAGAGTCATTCAAAGTAGGATCGTAGGCGAGCACTCCATCTAGGTACACTTTGCCGTTTCGAATTTCTAATTTTTCTCCAGGCTTTCTGCACACTCCATGTTCGCAAATCAGTCCGTCATCAAGCTCAGTTTCTGCTGTTTCATAGGCCACGCGCATCGGCTCGTCATGCAGATCAGGTCTTTCTAAAACCACAGGGCCGTTAGGGGTAAGAATATAAGGCTCGTTATTGGCGTTATAAAAAACTCCAGGACTGGGCGAGTAGGGTTGGTTTCCAGTTTGCAAAAGGTCACCTCTATGACAATTTTTGTCTTCAAATTGCCGTAAAATTTGAGGGGCCGCGCAAGGGTGAAGTTGGGCTTGGTAGCTTAACGCCTGACACATTTCTGCCAAGGTGCTAAAGCGTCCTTTGAACACCGAAGGAGTGCAGTTGCTAACGGTAAAATTATAGCGGTAACTATTAGATTTTGAAGAGGATTTTGCGGAGTCAGAACCACAGGCACTTAAGGCTAACAGGCCGCTTAATCCAAGCGATAAAATTTTATATCTCACGCCACACTCCTTTTATTTTGGTGTGCTTTTTAGGAAGCTTTCAATGCAGCCTATTCAGCAAGGAGCAGGCCAACTTCAGCTGTTATTGTATTTTTTTCACATTGATAATATGTGTCAAAAATGCTAATTTAACCCACTGTCAAGGAGGCGACATGATCTCATTTAAGGTTGGCGACAATGCTGTTTACCCAGGACACGGAGTGGGCGAGGTAACGGCTATTGAAGAAAAAGAGATTTTTGGCACCAAACAGAAGTTCTATTCAGTGAAAATTAAAGAAAGTGGAATGAAAGTGATGGTTCCCGAGAAGAACATTTCTTCTGTGGGTTTAAGACCTGTAATCTCTCGCGAGCAAGCTGATGAAGTCATGGGCATTTTAAGACAGAGATCTACAAAAGTAGACAATCAAACTTGGAACCGTCGTTACCGCGAATACATGGAAAAGATCAAAACGGGTTCTGTTTATGAAATTGCTGAAGTTTTAAGAGACCTTTTTACTTTAAAAGTAGAAAAAGACCTAAGTTTTGGTGAAAAGAACCTTTTAGACACCGCTCGTGGTCTACTTTGGAAAGAATTATGTTTGGCCGTTGATGAAGAAGCTTTGAAATCTGATGAAGTCACTGCTATCTTCGGTCATGATGAGTAAGACAAATAATACCAATACCCCAAATTCCGTACGCGTTCGCTTTGCTCCCAGTCCTACAGGCTATTTGCATGTAGGTGGAGCCAGAACTGCGCTTTATAACTATCTTTTTGCTAAAAAAAACCAAGGCACTTATATCCTTCGGGTGGAAGACACTGATGAAGAGAGAAGCTCTGATGAGTATCTTAAATCCATGCTTGCTGACCTTCAGTGGTTGGGGCTGCCATGGGATGAGGGGCCAGATTTAGACTTACAAGATCACGGTGATTTTGGTCCTTATAAGCAAAGTCAAAGAAAAGACATTTACAACGAATGTACCAATAAACTTCTTGAAAGTGGAAAAGCCTATTACTGCTTTCTGACCGATGAAGAGCTTGAAGCTCAAAGAGAAGTGGCCATTCAAAAAGGTGTGCCCTTTAGACCTGAGTCTCCCTATAGGGACTGGAGTCTGGATCAGGCCAAAGAAAAACTAAAAGCACAACCCGCATCTGTGCGTTTTAAAAACGACTACACACAAGATTTTAAATTTCAGGATCTGGTACGTGGCGAGGTGACCTTTCCCTCTGACATGATTGGCGACTTTGTTTTGGTGCGATCCAGTGGAATGCCCGTGTATAACTTTGTGTGCACTGTGGACGATGCCTTGATGAAGGTGTCCCATGTCTTTCGCGCCGAAGAGCACTTAAGTAATACTTTAAAGCAGATGATGATTTATGATGTATTTAACTGGCCTTTGCCCAAGTTTGGACACTTGTCCATCATGCTTGGTGGTGATCGTCAAAAATTAAGTAAGCGTCACGGGGCGACCAGTGTCACTCAGTTTAAAGAGCAGGGGTATTTGCCTGAGGCTTTAGTGAACTTTATTGCCCTTGTGGGGTGGAGTTCTCCGAGTGGTAAAGAGATCATGTCTATTGACGAAATGATTTCAGAATTTACAGCAGATCGCTTTAACCCTGCAGCGGCTGTATTTGATAACGACAAATTAAAATGGATGAATGCCCAATACCTTAGAAATTTACCCGCACTTGAGTTGTGGAAACGCCTTGAGCCTTTCTTTGATCAAGAGGGTTTAAAGTTCACAGGGGATGACACTTGGAAGACCAAAGTCATTGAGGCTTTCAAATCGGCTATGGAAACCTTAGCTGATGGGGCGACGGTGTTAAAGCCTTTAAGCGAAACTCCTTTGGTGATCGAAGATCAAGCCAAAGAAGTTTTGACGTGGGAAAAGACCAAAGGCGTGATTGGAATTTTAGAATCAGAGGTGAAGGCCAGTGCCGAAACGTATTTAAGCAATGAAGTCTTAGATAAAGTGATGGAGCGCTGTAAGGCGGAATTAGATGCCAAGGGCAAATTTTTATTTATGCCTCTTAGGGTCGCTCTGATTGGTAAAGCTCATGGTACTGAGATCAAGGACTTATTCCCACTTCTCAGAAAAGAAGTGCTTTTAAGTCGCATTTCAGAAGTCCTTAAAGCTCTTTAACAAACAGTTTCCTCGCTCATCCTCCCTATGGTAAGCTGTAGGGATGAAAAAGAAGGCCCAGTTCAAGCTGCACTCTAAGTTTACGCCTGCGGGGGACCAGCCCCAAGCGATCCAGCAGATCACTGAAAATTTTAATAATCATCTCAATCATCAAACTCTTCTAGGTGTGACAGGGTCAGGTAAGACCTACACCATGGCCAATATCATTCAAAATTTAAACGTCCCTACTTTGATCCTAGCACCAAATAAAACGTTAGCGGCGCAACTGTATGTGGAGTTCAAAGAGTTTTTTCCTGAAAATGCCGTGGAGTACTTTGTCAGCTACTATGACTATTATCAACCTGAAGCTTATCTCCCTGCTACAGACACCTTTATTGAAAAAGACTCTTCGATCAATGAACAGATTGATCGCATGCGACACTCTGCCACGCGTTCTTTGTTTGAACGCCGAGATGTGGTGATTGTCAGCAGTGTATCTTGCATTTACGGTTTGGGTTCGCCTGAGCAGTATGGAAATCTGATGATTGACCTTAAGGCCAACTCTAAACTTAAGCGCGACACTCTTTTACGTTCTTTGGTGGGCATTCAGTATGTGCGCAGTGATGTGGATTTTCATCGAGGAACCTTTCGGGTGCGAGGGGACATTGTGGAGATTCACCCCACCTACGAAGAAGACCTTGTTATTCGTGTCGAATTTTTTGGGGATTATATTGAAAGAATCTCTTGGTTAGACCCAGTGAGAGGCACGGTGGTCAGAGACGTGGAAGAGGTGTCTATTTTTCCAGGCAGCCATCACGTCACTTCCCAGGAAAATATCAAGGCTGCTATTGGGGGCATTCAAGACGAACTTCGTGATCGCATTCAACACTTCAAGACCAATATGCAGTATCTTGAAGCGGAAAGAATTGAGAAAAGAACCTATCATGACATTGAGATTTTAGAAGAGATGGGATTTTGCCCTGGAATTGAAAACTACTCCAGGTTTTTAACGGGACGTCCTCCAGGAATGGCCCCTCCCACTCTGCTTGAATATTTCCCCGCTGACTTTTTAACCATCATAGATGAGAGCCATGTCACGGTTCCTCAAATTGGGGGAATGTATAGAGGCGATCGTGCCAGAAAGATGACCCTAGTAGAGCATGGTTTTAGGTTGCCTTCAGCTTTAGACAATAGACCCCTTAATTTTGATGAGTTTGAAAAGTTCACGCGTAAAACTTTATATGTCTCTGCAACTCCTAAAGAATTTGAAATTGAAAGAAGTCAGGGACTTATTGTAGAGCAGATCATTCGCCCTACAGGTCTTTTAGACCCAGAGGTGTTTGTAAAACCTGCAAAACATCAGCTGGACGATCTGTTAGTAGAGATACAAATGCGTACAAAACAAAAAGAACGAGTGTTAGTGACAACACTTACGAAAAAAAGCGCAGAAGATTTAACGGACTTTTTAACTAAAAAGAACATGAAGGTTAAATATTTACATAGTGATGTACACACCATAGAACGCACAGAAATCATCAGAGATTTACGTTTAGGGGTTTTTGATGTGTTAGTGGGGATTAACCTCTTAAGAGAGGGATTGGATATACCTGAGGTGAGCTTAGTCGCTATACTTGATGCCGATAAAGAAGGTTTTTTAAGATCAGAACGTTCTTTGATCCAAACTATTGGTCGTGCCGCAAGAAATGCTCAAGGTAAAGTGATACTTTACGCCGATGGAGTCACAGATTCTATGGCACGTGCGATGAAAGAGACCTCAAGGCGGCGTCAAATTCAAGAAGAGTATAATAAAGGACATGGCATTACACCTCAGACCGTATTTAAAAAGGTCAATGCAGGCATGTTAGAACTTTATGATCCAAGACTTAAAGATGATGAGGGCTTGCGTGAAGTTTCACAAAAAGCCAAAGAGTACGAAAAATCCCCAAGTCTTATTTCTAAAGATATTTTAGCTTTAAAAAATAAGATGAAATCCCTATCACAAGATCTAGAGTTTGAAGAGGCAGCTAAAGTAAGAGATGAGATCAAAAGATTGCAGATTCTTGAGTTAGAAATTCGTGGTGAGGAGTAAGCGGGGTGGTATCATGAGTGATACTTCTTCTTTAGAAGAGTTAAAAGCCTTTGCGGCCACGCTTCCCCAAGACCCAGGGGTTTATCTGATGAAGAACCTAGCGGGGGTTGTGATTTATGTAGGGAAAGCAAAGAATTTAAAGAATCGTGTCCGTTCTTATTTTCAAAACTCTAAAGATCAGTCTATCAAAGTCAAACATCTAGTCAGCCACATTGTCAAAGTGGACTTTATTGTCACACAAACTGAAGTGGAGGCGTTTTTGCTTGAAGCCTCTTTGATTAAAAAATATCGGCCCAGATACAATATTCGTTTAAAAGATGACAAAGCTTATCCTTATATTAAATGCACCATCCAAGAAGAGTTCCCTCGCCTGTATCTGGTCAGACATGTTAAGCAAGACGGAGCTTATTATTACGGACCCTATGCCAGTTCTTTTGCTGTCAAAAAGACCATGCAGTTTTTAAATCAAACTTTTAAGATTCGAGATTGCAGTAATGGATTCATGCAAACACGCAAACGCCCTTGTTTGACTTACGATATGGGACGTTGTGAAGCGCCCTGTGTGGGATATGTGACTTCAGAGACTTATAAACAGAGCATTGTTAAAGCCATTGAGTTTTTAGAAGGCGATAATCAAAAGATTCTTCAAAACTTAAATTCCGAGATGCTCAAATATGCCGAAGAAGAAAGTTTTGAAGTGGCGGCTAAAATCCGAGACCAGATCAAATCCATTGACGCTATTTTAGAAAAACAAGTTGTAGTGACTGAGGACGGGATAGACACTGATCTTGTGGCGTACTTTAGTAATGAGCACGGTGCCTTAGTTGAAATTGTATCCGTTCGTAAGGGGAGAGTGATAGGAAGTCGCCCTTACTTTTTTAATAAAAATAATTTGGGTGCAGACTATGAAGACCAACGCCATTGGTTGATTTCGTTTTTAAACCACTATTACGATGATAACTTTATTCCTGATCGGGTCCTTTTGCCGATGTCTGTGGGGCTTGAGTTAGAAAAGTTACTTGTCGATGTTTTAAAAAGTAGAACACATAAAAATATTAGCATTAGTGCTACTGCTGTAAAACAGGAAAAGTCCTTAAAGGAATTAGCCGAAAAGAATGCCAAGTTGCATTTTGCTCAGTTTGCAGAAAAGGCGGCCAAAAAAGATGAGGGTTTAAAACTCATTCAAGAGAAATTAAAGCTCCCAGAACTTCCGCGAAGAATTGAATGCTATGACATTTCTAACTTCCAGGGTGGCAGCAGTGTGGCAAGCCAAGTGGTATTTTACGATGGAGTTCCAAGTAAGGAAGATTACCGCAAGTACAAAATTAAAACCGTTCAAGGACCGAATGATTTTGAAAGCATGAAAGAGGTGCTTAAGCGTAGATTTTCACACAGCGAATATGCTGATCCGCAAATGATTTTGGTGGATGGTGGTAAGGGGCAGCTTAAACTTGCAATAGAAGCTCTGAAAGAAGTAGGTAGAGATGATATTCCTGTGCGAAGTTTAGCTAAAGCCCGCACGGAATCAGACTTTGAAAGTAAAGAAGTCAAAGGTACTGAAGAGAGATTTTTTATACCCAATAGACAAAACCCAGTTATTTTTAGAAGCAACACAGAGGCTTTTCGTATCTTAGTGCAAATGCGTGATGAAGCACATAGGTTTGCTATAGAATTTCATCGCAAGTTGCGAGATCAAGAAAGTCTATCCAGTGTACTGGACCAAATTACGGGTCTTGGTCCTAAAAAGCGAGCCTTATTAGATAAATATTTTCCTGATATGACTCAGCTTATGGCGGCAAGTCTTTCCCAACTTGAAAGAGTTCCTGGGATTCCTAAAGCCTTGGCGAAAAGAATCTATGAAGCTTTACATCCGTAAAAATTATAAAACTTGAGTTGCCATGCTCATAGTAAAGTGTCTTAATGAAGTATATGAAAAAGATATTTATAGGTTTTATAACGCTATTGCTATTGCCTGGATGTGCGGCTCTTTATCATGTACAGATTTCTGACATTGAAACTACAGATCGTGGGCGCATCATTGACATTAAACTCAGTGAAACAGGAGTGGACATTAAAGGGGCTGGTCACACAGCCACTGCTGTGGCAAGAAACAAGCATATCAAACGTGGGAATCAAGATGCGGCAAATGCTACTGCAGCTATAGATATGCTGCTAGCTTTGATCAACTTTGGACCAAGTACAGGATTTCCCGTCTTTACGGATCGCTATGCAGATCAAGTTTTAGATGAAATTGTAGGGCGTTGTCCTAGTGGCAAGATCACAGGACTGACATCTATACGTGAAGCCAGAGATTATACTTATATCTCTGGAGAGATTGTAAACATAAGAGGTTACTGCATAGACTGATGTTTGAAGTGCAGAGAGCTAGAGTCATTGTGATAAAGACACGTGACATTGAGTGAGTGAAAAGGGATTTAATTTTTAAATAGAGGGCTCCATGAGAGGTTTAAATACAATGAATACAGGAATTTTAGGTTTCAAAAAAGTAGTGATGATTTTAAGTCTGATTGCGTTTTCAGGCTGTGCCTCGTTAAGAAGCGTGTCTATGACCAGCTTTCCAGAAAACCGAAGCAAACCCGTAGAGGCTAAGGTGAGCAAATTTGTTTTTCTTGCGCTGAACTTTAATAACGACTTTGTTTCTGATCTTGTTCCTCAATTGCAACAACAGTGTCCTAAAGGTAAAGTGACAGGGATCACTTCTAAATATGAAACGCGTTGGTATCTAATTGGATACTCCATGATTGTAACCAGCCAAGGGTTTTGTTTAAAAAAATCTTAATTGAAGTAGGTAGGAAATGAAAAGAACAGCAGCGGTTTTATTTTTAGTATCAGGACTACTTGGATTAAGTGGGTGCTCCCACAGTGTACATCAAAGTCATATGGGGGACTTTCTGCCTGGTAAGCAAAAGGGGGCGCGATATTTTACTGTAGAGGCGCAAAAAAAGGTGATCCTAGGATTTAACTTCAACACGGATTACGTAGAAGAGGCCAGACAAAAACTTTTAGCGGCCTGCTCAAAACAGATCACAGGGGTCAACACTCAACATATTACAAGCCACAGTTTTGCCTCTTACACAGAAAAGATCCGCATTAAAGCACTGTGCTTAGATTAAAGTCTTAAAAAATTTGCATTCAAAGTCTACGCCTAGGCAATAATCAATCAATTTGGCCACAAAAAATTCTCGTCTTCAAAAAATAGTATTCAAAGTCTATGCTTTGGTTCAAAGCCTAAAAACCGTTTTGTGGTTTTTAGGCCAAGTAAATACTCAAAAATCTCCTTATATATCAAATAGTTATAAAATATCCTAAAACCTCGAAACCTTTTGGGTTTTACATGGTTATGTCATTGTAACGGCGATAGCAGTTTAATAACAAAAAAATACGCCAATATAAGGAGCAAACATGAACACCTCATTTCGTAAGCAGTTTAAAAAAATAACAGCCTATATTTTAGTAGTAGGCGGCACTTTTTTAAGTGCGCAAGCCTCGCATGCTTTAACAGAAAAATTAGAAGTCAATTTGTTTACATGCCCCATTTCTAGTTCTCAACGTCATGAGCAAGTCGTCATTAAGGATGTCACTGTCAATGAAAGTAACGGCACTTATCATTATTTTGTCTTTGATGTGGAGGCAGGCAACAGAAATGGTGCTGTCAATGGTGAAGGTCAGCATTTAAAATACATTCAAACTCTTCTCACCACACAAAATGCGGAAAGAGACACCTTTTACCGTTCTTACGGTGACAACTTTTATTTTGAAATGGATTTTAGAGGCCATAACAGGGACTCACGAGTAAAGCTGTTTTTAGACAAAACCCATAACGGAAAATATATTTTATCTTTAAATGGAAGTGGTCCCTTATTTTATGAATTCCAAAGCGACTACCAAGACGTACTGTTAGAATCTGAATTTTATACCGCTCACTCGCGTGTGGAATGTTTTATTCACCCTAATATTGACCAATACATCAGGTAATACACCCGTAAATAAAGGAGAAAGAGTATGAAAACCTCATATATGCAATGGATCTTGATATCTGGACTGTTGGTTTTTGCAAACGTGGCCTGTGTGACCACAACTCCCATCGGTGATGTCGTTGTGGACGGGTCAGTCAGTGTAGAGCCGCAAGTGGTGTATCGCAGCAGTTCGCGGGTGACCATTGGTATTGGTCCAAGTTATACCCTTGATGATGCTTTTTATTTAGCAAATGACCATTGCCGAGGTTACGGTTATTACGCCGTGCCTTCTTCATCAAGATGGGATTACACTTACGATAGTTACAGAAACTTAGTGTATTACTGCCGTCGTCGCCCCGTGGTCATTACACATCCTGTAGTTGTGCATCCTTCACGTCCTCGTTATCATCACCCAGCACCCCAACCTCCTGTGCCTCATGATAATGGATGGTGGTCAAGAAACCGTCCTTCGCCGCCACCAGTAGTGGGAACACCTCCGCCAGCTCATAGACCCATCCCAGCTCCTCCAGCGCGTCGCTATGAACGGGATACACGTTCGACCACACCTCAATCCCCATGGTCTTACAACCCTCGTAAAAATGAAAAACGTAGTACTATTCCCACGCCTCCTCCTGTTGTGACGACGCCCACACCTCCGCCTGCGCCTCCTGCAACACGCTATGAGCGAGACACGCGTTCAACCACCACGCCATCTCCATGGTCTTACAATTCAAGAAAGAATGACGAGCCCACTCGTAACACTTATACTCCGCCATCTACCAGCTCAAGTTCTTCTAGTAGTGGTGGATTCTGGGGTAAAAACTCTCCATCATCGAAGTCGTCTTCTTCAAGTTCGGACTCTTCGTATTCATCAGGTAGAGGGGCGTCAAGCTCAAGCCCATCTTCGAGTGCGTCGTCAAGTTCACCAGGTTGGTGGGGCAAAAACAAAAAGTAATGGCCAGCAAGTTAAAGATTTGCTAAAAAGGGACTTGGAAGAGGTCCCTTTTTTTATGAGTGACAAACAAGTGCAAAACTCATTTTTACCCCGATTTATTGTGTCTGAGTTTAAAGACAGATCGGAGGTTGCAAATAAGGCAGCAACAGATAAAGCGGCCACGGATGAAGGGACCCAAGTTCTTCTTACCTCTGAGATGCTTCACTCTTTTAAAGATAATTTAATGTCAGCACCTCAAGTTGAATTGGGTGTGATCTGCTTTGAGAACGTTTCTGAAGAACCAGCTCTTGCAGAGATGCTAGATAAGTTAGTGATGGCAGTCAAACAGAACGATTATCAGATGTACCAATTTCCCAAAGAAGTTCAAAATAAAATCTCAGTAGACATGTTAGAGACCGCACTGTCTGAAGTAGAGTCTTTGCCACATAATAAAATTTTAATCTTTGATTCCAAATCACAGAAAACCCAAAATAAAGACCTTGGAAACTGTAAACTGATCACCACTTATGGACTGACAGATCTAAGCCAAAGTGTGCAGTATAAAAAAGACCTTTGGACCTTTTTGCAAAAGCATTTTTAAAAAAATCTTTCTTACACACAAGCATAGTCATTGTCTCATCTGCAATAGGACTTGGAACTTTACTATATTCTGATTGGCGACTTTGGGCCAACGAATGAACGAGAAGTAAGCAAGCCTAAGCGAGTTTGTTTGAAAGGCTTATGGGATCGTCTGTATTATTGTGCTCGACAGCTTTCCACACACTTTTCACCTGTGAGTGCCACTTTAAAAGTACTCATACACTCAGAAGTCTTTTTGTGTCTGACGACTGACACCTCTGAGACATTAGGCTCAGAAATGCTTTTGAAGCGAGATTCACACAGAAACTTGGCATACTTTTCCATTCCTGTTTTCATAGTGGGACTGGTGGGAAGGTAATAACTGGCTGTCATCATGTTTATCCCAATGGCATTATTTGTAGGACTGCTTTGAGCCAATTCAAAATCAAAATTGGCGGAAGTGATTTTGCTGCACTCACTTAAAGATTTGGCTTTGCGGATTCCTAGAGGGTCTTGCCCCGTTTTTGTAACTATAAAGATATGTCCTGAAGAGGCGACGACGTCACCGACAGCTAGATCTTCAGTTTTAGCTACAGCGATTTTTCTAAAGCAGGTTGTTCCACCACTACTAGGATTTTTAAATCTTGCCGAATTGTAACTAAGAACATCACGGGCTTTAAGATTTACACTAGGGTTGAGTTTTAAGCCTGCTGTAGCTAGTGCTGTGAAAATAAATCCCGAACAGTCAGTACCTAGAGCCGCAGATCCAGTCCCATGATTTTTAAAGAAGTTAAGTTCAGCATTGGCAGCCGCCGCCGAATAAGGTTTCCCGCCGTAATCATAAATCAGAGGGGAGTTGTAAGTAGAAAAGCAACTGGAGTCAGGTGTTCTTTGACTTAAATAGGGGTGAGTTCTTTGTACAGAGCTTAAACTAGAAATCACACGCACATTTCCGCCCCCAGAAGAGTGGCGTCCTGTAACTTTGATTCCCTCTAAAGAGCTTTTTGAATTTTGAATTGTGGGTACATTTAAAGCCTCACAATTTTGGTAAGCGGTGGCAAAGGTCTTATAGGTGCCAAAGATTTCTGGAGGATATTTATTTTGCAGTTGTTCAAATAAGGACCCTGCAATGGGCTCTTCGTCTGGTGTGCTGTCGTCTTGATCATTGGGAGTATCGTTACTGCAATTTTGTTGTAAGTTTTTTGATAACACTTGCAGTTCATTTAAGTGACTGCGAAAGGTGTCCTGAATGCTCTTTGTGGTTTTTGTCATTTGATCGCGAGTTTCAATGTGTGATAAAAGTTTTTTGATCTCTTCAATGTTTTCAGCGCCCAGTTTTTTTGGGAATTCAACAACAAGAGCTGTGTAAAACTCTTCAAATTTTACGATGATCTTTTGAATGTCTTCCTTGTGCTCTTCGTAGTTGTCTAGGGTGGTAAAGTCTTTTTGAAGTTGCTTCATCACCGCACTGACTTCGGGAAGCTTTTGATTTTCTTCTAAAGAGAGGTGAAGGATGTCAAACATCTGGGATTCAAACTGCTCACAACTCATTTGGTTGGCTGCAATGCTGCTGAGTTGTTGAGTGTGCATGTCGTTCTGACAGGCTGCCAAAAAAAGTAAAAAAGTAGAATATCCGATGAGCTTTTTCATATATATCCCATCGTGTAAGCCCGACTAACGCCTGAGCTTAAAAAATCTGTAATGCCCACAGTCTGGACTATAGTTGAGGGTATAAAGGACTATAGGTTTGAATCTCAAGGTTTTTTGACCAACTCCTAAACAAATCACAACAGCAGTTTAGACTCATATTACGTCTCAAACTGATACAACTGTCGTCATCATGTTTTTCACAATACATACTCTCCTCTGTACTTCCATCCTTCCTCTTTCTTTTGGAGACGGCGCGGGGTTGGCCGTTTGGTTTTATATGTTCGAAATGCGAGTTCGGCTTGGCGTAGTTTTGCGAACGCAAAGCTATGCCAAACGTTATGTCTGAGCATTTTGAACATATAAAACCAAACGGCCAACCCCGCGCCTGTTGGTCTTTTTAAGGAGTGTCTACAAATTGGACGGTTTTTTGAGGCTGTCTAAAAAAATATGATAGATTTACATCTGTAAATTCAAGGGTTTAAGACTTTGTGCTTTTGGTATGCTCTTCGCATAGATAAAGACAAATAAATTGTAACTCGATGGGGGAGTTATGCTTAAATCGATCAAATTTTATCTGAGCCTAGTGATGCTACTAAGTGTGGCCTATGTCTCTGTAGGTTGCGGTGGCTTTTCAGCAAGCAATTCTGAGAGCCCACTGGGATCGTATTTACCAGGAGATCTTGATCTGCCACCTACAGGTGAAGACCCAGATGATATGGAGTATGAGGGTGATGGTGTATATCTGACCAACTTACACCCTGACATTTCAAGTTTATATGCCAAAGCCTACTTTCATGCTGACATTGGTGAACTTGCAGGAAGCCCTGGAACAAGTTCGGCTCGTCAAGGTGGAAGTGTGGTCTTAACTTTTGAAGACAGTTCTGGAAATACATCCAAACGTTATTTTTCAACAGGTGGAAGCACGCTTTCAAGTATGGAAAAGAACTATTGGACTAAGAAGACTAACGGAGACGTCATGTGGAGAGGAATCTTCCAAGGTCAACGTGGTGCTTTTGTGGTGATCATTGATGGTGTATTTATGTATGGTGACGGAGCGGGACCTTTAGATACTATGTCGGGTTCGGTTTGGTTTAGACCATGGCAAGTTTTAGAAAATAGAGTTTTACCAACACATGAGTGTGTGCTCAATGCGTATGGTTTATGGGATTGTAAAAACCAAACAGCACCGATTCGTCAATGTTGGTACATCTCAAAAGGCCCTTATGATTGCCGCTTTAACATTTCTGGTGATGCTTCAACAGTCACTCGTGGGTCAGGTAATGAAAAGAACGACACCAACTGGGTGAAGTTAGGTCGATTCTCAAACCTTAATAAATCCAAAGTCTTTCACGAGACCTACTAAGATATTTAAAAAACTAGAAACATAAAGTTTCTTAAGAGCTGTCATGGATGAACCGAGACAGCTCATTTTTTTTGGAGTCTTTAATGAAGGGCCAGATATGTAGTTTCTATTTGCATCCTTAAAATTCATGTTACATAATATTTCTATGCTTGCATTTTGGTCTGAATTTTTTGAAGAGTTGGAGTTTGTAAGAGGGCGATCGAAAAATACGATTCAATCTTACCGTAGGGATTTAGAACTTTACGAGTCTTTTTTAAAAAAGCATAAAGACATTCATTACTTTTATGCTTTTATGAAGGGTCAAGGCCTCAGTGATAGATCACAAGCTAGAGTGATCAGCAGTTTAAGAACCTATTTTAAGTTTTGTGAGTCTAAGGGTAAGGACTCCCCAGAACTTCGTTCCTTAAAGTTACCTAAAGTCAAAAAGACCATACCCAAAACTATCACGCCAGCACAGTTTGAGATGCTCTTTCAAGCGGCTGCCGTCCCACAAGAGACACTTAAGACTGAACGTAATCAATTGGTCTTACTTTTACTTTTTGGCCTAGGCTGTAGGGTGACAGAGTTAATTCAGATCGAACTTAATGATGTGGATTTACAAGAAGGTTATGTCAAAATTTTAGGTAAGGGAAATAAGGAGCGGCTTGTCCCTTTAACAGAGAGTTTACTTACCAAAGTGAAAGTCTATCTTGAGGAAGCAAGACCAAGTTTGGTTAAAAACAAAACCGTGAAGACTCTTTTGGTGAATGAAAGAGGGAAGGCCTTATCTCGCATAGACATTTGGAGATGGTTGGCGGCATGGTCTCAACGTGCAGGCTTTAAAGAAGTGATACATCCCCATCAATTGCGCCATGCCTGTGCTACAACCCTGTTGGAGCAAGGAGCAGACCTTAGAAGTATTCAAATTTTGTTGGGACACACTTCTATCCAGACCACTCAAGTGTACACTCAGGTCACTACCAGGAAGCTAAATAAAGAAGTGGATGCTAAGCATCCACTTTCTCACTATAAAGACTAGCGTTAGGTTCTCTTTTTATTGCGCTTACTATGCGCGAATAGATTTACGGATTTCTGCTTCTGATTGATCTAACAAAATAGTCAACAGCTTAGCTTTTGGAATCTTAGTAAGCTTAATGATTTTGCCTACATGATCCATTCTTGGGCTGCACAGACCGCGCTCCCAGTTGCTGATGAGTTGCTTGTTTACTCCAAGTGCATTCGCAAGTTCGCTTTGGCTTAAGCCTGCTTTGATGCGATGGTCTTGGAAGAAGCGTCCGATTTTTCTTGAGTATGGTAATGCTATTTTTGTTTTCATACGTATCAAGGTAACGTCGTAAAAAATAAATGTCACGTAAATTTGTATAAAAAATCTTACTTGAGAATGAAATCACAAAATATGAAGAAATTTAGATAAAATGTTGTCAAAGATAAAACAATTAGAGACGCGCTTTATTTACTGAGATCAAAAATCGGACCGTTCTCCGCGAGAGGATAGATTTACGATAACATAATAAGCATAAAGTTTGCTTTCCAGTGTTCATGAAAATTTTTGCGTTAAATACTTCTGCATACGGTGACTCTTGGGTCGAAATTGAAATCAATCTCATTCCTGGTCTTCCGCGTTTTTCCATTATAGGACTGCCTGACACGGCTTTGAAGGAGGGTGTACTGCGAATCAAGTCGGCTCTTTTGGCGCATGGTTTTGAGTGGCCAAAAAATAAAGAAGTGATCATCAATCTTAAACCTATCAATAGTAAAAAGTGGAATCAGAATATTGAACTCGCAATTTTAATTTGTTTTTTGCATGTGACACAGCAAATTAAACTCAAGTCCAGCTTTAATGATGATGATTCTCTATTAGTGTTGGGCGATCTGAATTTAATGGGACAAACCACTTTGTCTAAAGATATTTGTGCACGCACGTTCACAAATTGGAAAGGTAAAATTCTAACTGGTTGCGTTCTGGAACCAGTGTTGTTCGATCACTATGTGATTGAACATATCGGGCAATTAAAAAATGCAGCTTTGTCTTTTCATAAAAAAGCATCCTTGCAAGAGATCATCAGACGCCCTCCATCCGATCGTTTTTTATGGACGCAAGAAGAAGCTAGGCTCATCAGTCTTTTGGCTTTGGGATCTTTTTCGGCTTTGCTTGCAGGAGTAAAAGGTGCTGGCAAAACAACTCTTGTTAAGGAAGTGTGGCGACTTTTACCTGCGCCGAACGAACATGAGTTTGAAGAGATCGGGATGCAGTCCAAGCAGTGCCCTGAGTGGCGCCCTTTGGTTTTTCCTCATCACACCATGCCTAGGGTGTCGTTGATTGGCGGAGGTGTTCCTCTCAAGATGGGTGAAGTGGGGCGCGCGCATGGGGGCATTATGGTGTTAGATGAATTTCTGGAGTTTAAAAAAGAAAGCATAGAGGTTTTACGTGAGGCCATGCAATCAGAAGAGGTGGAAGTTTCTAGGTTAGGGCAGACCCATAAATTTAAGACAAGGTTTCAAGCTTTGGCGACAACTAATCTTTGTCCTTGTGGGAAGTGGTCAGGACAAGAAGGGCATTTTGTAAATTGCTCTAGAAGCCTTATGACTTGTAAGTCCTATATCAATCGGATGATTGGCCCCGTGATGGATCGGTTTCATATTTTATGGTTAAAGCCGTATCGGATTAAAGGAGATGCTCAAACAATATGCAGCGATGATATTTTAAGAGGGCTCGAAGAGGCTAGAGCGTGGAGGGCTAAGAGACCTTGGGGAGATCGGGCGTGCAATAAACTTTTGGTTTCTGAGGTTCAGGGTATGTTGACCAAAAGGTGGTTAAAAGACGTTTACGTTTTTGAGGGCCAATCGGAGCGACGCCAACAGGCGTTTTGGCAGGTGGCCAGAGCTTTAGCCGATTTGGATATGGTGGAGCGTATCGGGGAAAAGCACATACGTGAGGCTTACAAATGGACCTGTTTGGACTTTGGAACCTTGCTGTAATTTACCTTGATACAAGGCGGGGGACCTGATAGTTTCATGAGACCATTCGGTGCAAAAAAAGTTCCTAAGGGTGGCGTAGCCAAGTGGTTAGGCAGCGGCCTGCAAAGCCGTCTACGCCGGTTCGAGTCCGGCCGCCACCTCCAAAAATTCCTCGTTAAAATAAATAATCGGTACAATACCAATAGGACGATCCCAGAGTTCATCTGGGGGTCTTCGATGAAGGAGAGATAAAAATTGACCATCCTTCAGTGGATTCTATGGGGAAATAAATGTTTGGCTTTAGAATTATGTCTTTCATACATTGATCTTCTTATCATTAGGCTGATACTTTAAGATCAGCCTTTCGAGCGTTAAATACAACGTAGGGAGAATCAGAAGTGTTAAAATCATCGAGGACAATATCCCTCCAATGATCACGGTGGCCAGTGGTTTTTGTACTTCAGCTCCCATTCCTGTGGCCAGCATCATGGGCAGAAACCCAAACACATCCACAAGAGAGGTCATCAGTACTGGTCTTAAACGAAGGCTTGCTCCAGTAAGGACTAACTGCTGACCTTTAATTCCTCGTGTTCTAAGTTCATTAAAATAATTTACAAGCACAACACCATTAAGGATAGCAATTCCTGACAGAGCCATAAAACCCACTCCTGCAGAAACGCTGAAGGGGATCCCTGCAATCATAAGGGCCAGCACTCCCCCTATTAAGGCAAAAGGAACGCATAAAAATATCAAAACAGTTTCAACGATATTTTTGAATGCCGCATACACCATAAGTAAAACTAAAAGCAGTGTAATGGGTCCTAGTATGGAAAGTCGAACTTTCGCTTCGGTTAAGTTTTTAAAGTTTCCGCCCCATTCCATGTAATAACCTGCTGGGAGTTCTAATTGAGTATGGATTTGATTTTTGGCATCAGCCACAAAAGATTCAGTGTCTCGTCCTCGTGGATTGATCAGAACAGCTATGCGTCTTTTGGTTTGTTCACGGCTAAAGGAGCTATAGGTCTCTATAAACTCAATATGGGCAAGATCTTGTAGTGGGACGGTGGTAGCACCTGCAATTCCAACGGGTAAATGTTTGATCTGTTCAATACTGTTTCTGACCTCATCAGAGGTTCTTATCACAATAGGGAATCTTCTAAGACCCTCATAAAAAGTTCCCACCTCTTGGCCACCAAGAGCAAAGTGAATGGTCTCTAAGACTTTTTGCGATGAGACACCCATAAGTTTTAATTTTTCTTGGTCGGGTTTTATATCTAAAATAGAAACCATACCTTTGGCTTCTAATTCCACATCACCTGCTCCAGGTACATCGTGAATGATGGACATGGCCTGTTCTGCAAGTTCGGTGATAGTAGCTTGATCTTCTCCAAAAATTTTAAGAGACACATCGGCGCGCGTTCCTTCCATCAGCTCATTAAATCGCAATTGAATAGGTTGACTGGCTAAAATGCGTTGCCCAGGTGTGGTCTCTTCAAGTCTTTGAATAATGGCGCTGACGAGTTCATCTTTAGTTCTTCGCTTGCCATTGATTTTTGGCCATTCTTTTCGAGGCTTAAGCATGAGAAACGTATCAGAAATATTGGGTCCCATGGGGTCGGTGGCTATCTCTGCCGAGCCTATACGTGAAAATACGTCTTTGATTTCTGTAAACTCTGTGATGATGTTTTGCGAAACTTCTTCGAGAGACACAGAGTGTGAGAGTCCCACGCTTACGGGTCTTATAAATTGTAAAGCAATAGACCCTTCGTTAAGCTGAGGCAAAAATTCTCCACCTAAACGTGTAAATAAAATTCCTCCAATCAAAACAGCGCCGACTCCTAGAGACAATATAACTTTTCTGGTGTTTAATCCCCAGTGAAGTAGTGGGATATAAAGGCTGTGTAGTGTTCTCATGATCCATGGTTCTTGATCTTTTACATTTCCTTTTAAGATCAAGCTTGCCAACGCTGGTACAAAAGTAAAAGACAGAATTAAAGCACCTAAGATTGCAAAGATAAATGTCGCGGCCATGGGAATAAACATTTTGCCCTCAATACCAACAAAAGCAAAAACAGGAAGGAAGGCGACAATGACCACAAGCTCACCAAACCCCGCAGAGGTTCGGATTTCAACAGCAGCTTCATGAATGGTGCTTTGTAGTTCGGCATTAGTGAGTGTGCGTTTGAGCCTCTGTGTTTTGTCATGAACATGTCTGACACAGTTATCAAGCACAATAACAGCGCCATCTACAATGATGCCAAAATCTAAAGCACCTAGGCTGACTAAATTTCCAGAAATATTAAACTTCCGCATAAGGATAAAAGTAATAAGCAAAGATATAGGTATAACTATAGCAGTGATCAGGGCGGCTCGTAGATTTCCAATCAACAAGAAGAGCACTAAGATCACTAGAATGGCTCCATAAAGTAAATTGTGTTCTACAGTACTTAGAGTAGCATTTACCAGTTCAGATCTATCATAAACAGTTTTAATAATATAATCTTTGGGAAGCGAAGAGCGAATCTCTTCTATGGCTGCATCAATCTTTAAAGATACGGCCCTTGAGTTTTCACCTAAGAGCATAAGCACGGTACCCAGAACCACCTCTTCGCCGTTATGGAGTGCTGCGCCTAATCTCAGTTCATGTCCCATTTCCACTGTGGCGATATCTGCAATAGTGATGGGCTTTGCATTTTCGAGCATCTTAATAGGAACGTTTCTTATGTCTTCCAAGTTTTGAAATAATCCAGAGCCTTGCACCAAGAACTGATCGGCAGTCTGTTCGACATATCCGCCACCTGCATTTTTATTCACTGAACGAATGGCTTGATCAATATCGCTAAAATGAATTCCGAAGTCCGCCATTTTGCTGGGATGGGGTTGAATCAAATACTGTCTTTCGTGCCCGCCAATAGTGTTGACTTCGGCTACTCCTTGGACAGCTAAAAGTCTTGGTTTGATATACCAATCTTGTAAAGTGCGAATTTCAGAAAGTTGTTTCTGTCGACCTTCTCCCGTAATGGGTTCTTTGGCTTCAATGACGTAGTGATAGACTTCTCCAAGACCAGAGGTGACAGGTCCAAGTTGAGGTGTCACTCCTTCAGGGAGATCTTTGGTTACACCCTGTAGCCGTTCTGTGACTAGCTGCCGAGCATGGTAGATGTCCGTGTTATCCTCAAAAGAAACAGTGACCTGAGACACCCCGAAACGTGTGATAGATCTGATTTGGTCAACACCTGGGATTCCATTTAAAACAAGCTCAATCGGTATGGTTACCGCCCTTTCTATCTCTTCAGGGCTGAGAGCTTGTACTGGAGTGTTGATTTGGACTTGTACATTTGTAATATCAGGAACTGCATCAATGGGTAGATTTAAAAAAGCCATCCCACCTGCTATGGAAATAAGAGTTGTGGCTAAGATCACCAGCCATCTGTAGTGAATAGAATATTTTATTAAATTTGAGATCATAAATATGTTCCTCGTTAATGGGCGTGAGAGTCTGTCGTATTGCTGTTTAAGTCGGCATCCGTCATACGTAAGAAGGAGGCACCAGACATGGCCACTTCATCGTTAGGTTGCAAGTCTGTGGTATGAATAGAAACATGAGTGTCATTGATGTGTTGTGTGTTTACCCAAACCAAAGAGATCCAATCGTCATGCTTTCGGTACACTCCTACACGATGTTTGATATAAACTAGAGCCTGTTTAGAAATCACCCAAGGTCCTTTTTGATTTAAACGGGTAAAGTTCACCTTCATGTTTTGCATAGCTTTAGAAGAAAGTTTAAAACCGAGGTGCTCATCAAAATCTTCAACAGCTTTACCGCGCCCGAATCTATCAGAGGAAGAAGTCTCTTTATCCTGATCCTCGTGGTCATGTTGATGCTCGTGCTCGTGCCCCTGATCCTGATCCTGATCCTGTGCATTTATGTTACTGTGTTTGTGGGGGGATGTAGTTTTTGCTGTATCTTGGCTGGCATGAGTCGTCTTAAGGGCATGGGACTCATCGTGGGCCCAAGTTTGGGTTTGTATGAATACGCTAAGAAATAAAGTGAATTTTAAAATGTATATCATAAGGTCTCCAAAAATATACGACCGTCGTAGTGATAGATGAGCCAAAGGGCTTCAAGTGCTTTCAATTCGCGTTGGTTACGACTTTGTGTCAACTCTGCTCTTTGGCGATGAAATTCAATAAGTAATGGACCAGATACAAGTCCTCTTTGTGCAAGGGACTCGTTCTTTTTAAAGTCTTTTTCGACGGTAGACATATCAGGAACATCCTTAAGTATGGAAACGGCTCTTCTATAAACTTTAAGTTGTTCTGTGCGCTCATGGCTTTCAACACTTTGAAGTAAACTCATATCTTTTTCGTTTTTGCTTATACCTGCTTGAGCAAAAGTTCGTGCTGGTGCATTTTGATTTAATAAGGGTAAATCCATCATCACCTTTAATCCCCAAAGAGACTGTGTTCCTCCATTAGTATTGGACTGTGCGTTCCACATGGGACCAACTTTTAAGCGCGGCCAAGTGTCTGATTGGGCTTGAGCCCATAAGGCGTTAAATTCGGCTTCTTCCGCGAGTGTTTTTAATTGGGCTGGTGACAGCCGTTTTTGAGAAGGTGTTTCAGAAATAGTGGGCCAAGTTAAAGGAGGTCGTGGTAGCACCTCTTTAAGCTCATCTAAAGAATGCCCTGTAGACACGTGGAAGTAATGTTCTAAAGCGCGTTCTTCGTCAAAAAGAATGGCGCTTTTTATTTTGGCATCCATAAGTGCCATGCGATATACCGACTGTGTGACCTGCTGTTCGGGGCTCAGTTGGGGTAAGGATTTTTGTTGTTGAATCAGTGTCTCTAAAGTTTTGATTGTAGTTTTAAAAATTCGCCTTTCTTGTTCAAGTTGTCTTAATCTATGTAGATGAAGTACAGTTTGGCGAATCACATCAGCCTGCAATTCTTTAAGATCAGAGTCCATAACTGCATTTTTAGCTTTTGCAGCTTGAACCCTTGCTTTTCTTTTTCCACCCCACTCAATAGATTGCACAATAGCAATCATAGAGTCTGAAGTGTTTTTAGCCCCTTTAGTGAATTCTACTTCCAACTCTGGATTGGGAAGCTGTCGGGCTGTATCAACGGAGAAGGCTTGGTATTCCAGTTCATGTTTTTTTCTTAACACATCGGGGTGATTTTCTTTCGCGCATTCCACGACTTCTTGCGTTTTTTTAGGTAGGGCACATTCAAAATGCAGACCATGTTCGTGGTGAATCTCTACTGCATAAACCCAGTGAGAGCGGAAAACAAAAAAACCAGAAATCCAAAATGAAATTTTTAAAACTTTATAGCCAAAATAAAGTGCGTTCCTCATAGTCATTCCTTAAGAGAGCAACGTAAAAACCTAACGTTACGTTATTAAATGTAAGTTCAATATAATTTTAGGAATTTAGAGTTTTAGACTTTGGGAGGACGTTTGAGTCTCTTGGGATGAGGCGTATTCAAAGAAAAAAAATAGGGGATGGGTTCTTTGGTATGGATATGGTCACGGTTTAAGACATTGTTGATCAAAGGCAAAGAAAAAGTATGTGCAAAGTGACAGTGCAGACAGGAGTCTGTATGGGGAGACTGCTGGGTATTCGGAGTGCTTTCTGAAGAGCAACAGTCTGTGTCTGCCTCAGGAGCTTGTTCCCACGTAAGTATGGAAGTTTGGGTTATACCAGTCGGGCTGACCTCTTCGGCAATACAAGGGTCAAAACTAAAGTTGATAAAAAGTAGGGCCAACAAAAATAATTTCATATAGACTCGGGTAAAATAAGCAGCCCTCATTCTAGAAGATCAAACAGTAGGATGTAAGAGAATTGTCGTGATTGACGCAACTGGCTTAAAACCTATCATTGAGGTCGAACATCTCAAGGGCGCTTCTTGTTCATATACACAAAGCAGTCGTCTTTAGTGATGGGGTGAAAGTAGTCGCATTCATCAATCAAAATTTGCGCTGTAGTTTCTTTCACTGCACAGATTTCAACTCTTACACCCTCAGCCTTAAGATGCCTTACTGTTTCAATATAATCCGAGTCTCCAGACATGATGACAATGGTGTCTACTTTGCTGGCGAGCTGTGTGGCTTTGATAGACAGAGGGATATCTGCGGATTTATGACAAGGTCTTACAGAACCATAAAAGTTTTCATGGAGTCGTTCGGCTAATTTTGATGAAATGTTTTTCCCTTCGCGAAAGTAGATCAAACGATTGAGCCCTCGATCTTCAATCAAGCGAGGAATAAGAGTGTCAAAGTTTAGCATAGCTGATTTCTTTTTATAAATTTCGTGGAGACTGCGTTCGATGTTGTTACCATCAACCAAAATAGCCACGTTTTGTGAAATTTTAATTTTATCCATATTTTTAACACTCATCTATGAGGGCAAATAAAGCAAGGGTTTAGTCAAACCTCGAAGTAAAACCTTCAGCCCATATCGAAGGTGAGGGACTTGATCATATTTTAAGCTTTTTATGTAAATAGCAGTATCTTTCGTGGGATAAGTGTGGTTATTTGCAGGTCTAACTATTGTCATTTTCGTAATTCATTAGATGTCCTACTGTCTTCTGTAAATGGCCCCAATAACCTACAGGAGGCACAAATGGGTAAAAAAATATATATCGGTAACCTTTCTTATAGCGTAGATAATCAAGCTTTGGCGGAGCTATTTGCTCAGTTCGGAGATGTGGAGTCTTCGCATATTGTTATGGACCGTGATTCTGGTCGCAGTAAGGGTTTTGGCTTTGTAGAAATGTCTACAGATGACGAAGCTTCAACAGCTATTGAAAAGTTAAATAACTATGACTTTTCTGGTCGTAACCTGAATGTGAGCGAAGCTAAACCCATGGCTCCACGTGAAAATCGTGGCGGTGGTCGAGGTAACTTCGGCAGTCGTTCGCGCTACTAGATAGCAACATCTGGTTTAAGTTTTAAAAAACTTAAAAATATAAAATTTAAAGAGCCTGATCGAAAGCGGTCGGGCTTTTTTTATTTTGATTTGAGTCTGAATTTGACACGTTCATTGAGATGATGTGCTTTGTTGCGGGAGGTGATGGGCCAAGACCATGTGGAGAAGTGTATTGCGGCTCAAGGTGTGAGATGGCGATCTGTGATGAACTTTGTTGCGGCTCAAGATGTGAGACTGCTGCAATATGTGATGAGTTTTGTTGCGGGTGCTGATGATGAGACAGAGTTTTGTGGTGAACTTTGTTGCAGTCGATGAGAGTGAGATGGTGACTTTTTGTGACTTAATTTATTCACGGCCGCATATAATAAGTGACCTATGGTGTGTATGATTTAAATCATATTATTGGGTATTTATATAAGGTAAAGTGTAGGGGAACAAATGAATTGATCATCCATAGGAGGTAGTAGTGGTACGGTATTTAGTTGTAATGGCGTCTATTGTGTTTATATCGGGGTGTTTTGGAAGCAAAAAGTTTGACCCCGCAAAATCTGTCATCAAAGGCGAGGAAGAAGCCGTCTTGACGTCTCCTCCTAACGTACCACCACCTATTACCAGAAAGCACAACACCAAACTGGTTGTGAAACTGGATGTGATTGAACAAAAAATGAATATCTCTGAGGGTGTGGAATACACCTTCTGGACTTTTGGCGGAACTGTTCCTGGAAGCTTCATTCGTGTTAAAGAAGGGGACTTGATCGAATTTCACTTAAGAAACCACCCGACTTCAAAAATGCCTCACAACATTGACTTGCATGCTGTGACTGGGCCTGGAGGGGGCGCGAGTGCGTCTTTCACTCTACCTGGTCAGGAGACGGTCTTTTCTTTCAAAGCCATTAACCAAGGGCTTTATGTGTATCACTGTGCGACTGCTCCAGTGGGAATGCACATTGCAAACGGAATGTATGGTTTGATCTTGGTGGAACCTAAGGACGGTCTACCCAAAGTGGATCGTGAATACTATGTGATGCAAGGGGATTTTTACACCAAGGGTAAGTACGGAACTCAAGGGTATCAGCCGTTTGATATGGAAAAAGCTGTGGATGAACATCCTACTTACGTTGTTTTTAACGGAGCCACTAACGCTTTAACTGGAGATAATGCTTTAAAGGCCAACGTAGGTGAAACTGTCAGATTGTTTGTGGGTAACGGTGGTCCTAACCTGATCTCTTCTTTCCACGTGATTGGGGAAATCTTTGATAACGTCCACAGAGAAGGTGGAACCTTGGTGGATCACAATATTCAGACTACTATGGTCCCTGCAGGTGGAGCTTCAATCGTAGATTTCAAAGTGGATGTACCAGGAAGCTTAGTACTGGTGGATCACTCGATCTTTAGAGCTTTTAACAAAGGAGCTTTAGGTTTAATTAAAGTTGAAGGTGATGAGAACAAAGACATTTTCACAGGTCAAACTGAAGTGAAAGTCTATATGCCTGAAGGTGGAGCAATCCAAAAGATCAACGAAAAAGAACAAGTGACAAAGGCCGTGACACTTGCTGATCAAATGAATTTAGGAAAGAACGTCTACACACAAAACTGTGCGGCCTGTCACCAAGCAGATGGTTCAGGAATCAAAGGTGCCTTTCCTCCACTGGCTAAATCAGATTGGTTAAACCAAGATGTGAAGCGTTCTATCAGTGCAGTTAAAAATGGTTTGAGTGGTGAAATCAGAGTGAATGGGGATGTGTACAACGGTGTGATGCCCTCCCTTGGATTATCCAGTGAGGACATTGCTAACGTCTTAACTTATGTTTACAACTCATGGGGTAATAATAAGAAAGTGGTGAGTCCTAAAGATGTGGACGCTGTTCCTTCTAAACCTATGAGTTTGGATCACTAATGCTAAGAGCCTGTGTCCTAGGATTGATACTTTTATCATATATACCGTCTTATGGAAAAAAACCTGAGACGGTACGAATCCCTGGGGGAGAATTGCGGGCGGTCTGGATGGCTCCGATGGCTACAGGTAAAGACAAAGCCAAGGTTGCCGTTCCTACTTTTGCAGTTTCAAGTTTTGAAATGATGACTCGTCCTGTGACTCGGCAAGAGTATCAGAACTTTATAAACAAAAATAAGGAATGGTCCAAAGGGCAAGTGTCTCAACTTTTTGCTGATGAAATGTATATGAACGGCTGGTCCACTAAAGATTCACCTAAAATGCCAGCCACCTTTGTATCGTGGTTTGCGGCTAAGGCTTTTTGTGAATCTTTGTCTATGCGCCTGCCTACGGTCAATGAGTGGGAGTATGTAGCCGCAGCATCCGAAACATCTAAGGATGCCAATAGAGACTCTGCTTTTTTGGCTAGAATCTTAGAGTGGTATGGTGAGCCTCGCACTCATAAAATTAAAAATGCAGGCAGTATTTATAAAAACATTTATGGTGTCTGGGACATGCACGGGCTGATCTGGGAATGGGTGGATGACTTCAACTCTAGTTTTGTAACTGGTGAAAGCCGTGAAGACAGCTCTATGGATAAAAATATGTTTTGTGGTGCGGGTGCGGTCTCTTCTGGAGATAAAGAAAACTACGCGGCCTTTATGCGCTTTGCTTTTCGTTCAGGGTTAAAAGGCAATTCCACAATTTGGAATCTGGGTTTTCGATGTGTGAGGGATATATGAAATCGATTTTATTGAGCATGTTATTTCTATTTTCAAGTATTACTTTTATAAGTGACTCCTGTTTGTTGTTTTCAAATAGTATTTTTGCAAAGGTCTCTTTGTCTTCAGGTAGTCCAGCAAATCGCTCTTTATTTTTATTTGCAAACAGGGCTTACGCCAATGTCTCTTTATTTGAGTTGAGTACGGTTTGGAAAAATCAAAATAATGAAGATGTAGTTCTAAGTGATCTTAAGGGTAGCCCTACGCTCATCACTATGATGTACACCAGTTGTGTGCACACCTGTCCTATGATTGTGTCTAAGTTAGAAGAGATCAATAAGCAGTTAAAAAAGGCCAAACTTCCTCCTGTAAAGGTCGTTATGGCGTCCTTTGATGAAAAGGCCGACACTCCAGAGGCGCTGAAGGCCTATATGAAAAAACGCAAGCTTTCCGAAAAGGATTGGACACTGTTGTCGCCCAGTTCAACCAGTACGGCCAGAGAGTTGTCAGTGCTTTTGGGGATCAGTTTTAAAAAGTTAGATGACAAAGATTTTTCCCATTCTAATATTATCACTTTATTGGATAAAGACGGTGTGGCTATTGCTAAGATTGAAAGTCTTGCGGCAGATACAAAGGTGTTTGTTGAAGCTTTAAAAAAACAAATTCAACCTAAGAAAAAGAAATAAACTTAAGTTCAATAATAAGTGGCCCAAGCCAAAGTAAACTTAAAACCTAAGAAATAAAATGATTTCTCGGGGGGGCAAGTATAGGGTCACGGAGTTTAAGAAACAGTGCGTGGAGTGTAAGCTACAGCCTATTGTTCCGCTTTCATGATCTCAATGATTTTTGCGGTGTTGGCAATAGTAATGGTCTGTTCATTCGTGGAAATATAACCTTTTTTGGACCATTCACTCATGATTCTGATGATAGACTCCACAGATGATCCCACTGAATCTGCAATCTCTTTACGAGTCAGAGGAATAGGAATCTGGATGTTGTCATGAATCGCAGTCTGCTTGTCGATAAGGTTAATAAGCAAAGATGCAATTTTAGATGAAAGAGGGGCTTTAGTTAAAGCTCTTTGGCTTTGTATGGTTGTCATTCTTTCGGTAAGTAGCCTTTGAACATGTAAAATCAAATCAATGTTTTGTGTCCAGTGCTTTAAATAGGTTTTTTGTGGAATTCGTAACGCCCGCGACGGACCGATAGCCGTGGAAGTGAGAGGATAAATAGGAGAATCTTTAGACATCATAAAAGCTGCCATAAGGTCACCAGGAGGGCAGAAGTGTAAAATGATGATCTCCCCTGAGGGTGAAGATTTACTGAGCTTATAGGCTCCGCTGAGGACAATATAAAAGTACTCGGCTTTAGTGTCCGCAGCAAACAGTGTGTCTCGGTGGCTGGAAAGAATAACGTCAGACAAAGAGCATAAATCTTCTAAAGTCTTTTGATCTATATTTTTAAATAGGGGAAAAGCCTTAAGCTCTTGAATGATGCCAGTGTTTATGGGTGTGCTTTTCATCAAGTGATCCTAACAATATCTTTAAATTTTTACAATTTTTAACGGGAAGTATGATGGGGATCATAAACTTGTATTTAGAAAATTCGTTATAATAATAGACATTATGAGAACTCTTTTCATTTCCGCTCTTCTTTTAGTTTGTCACATATCCTACGCATACGAATTTACAGTGAATCCGATGGCTCGCGTAAGGTATGAGTCTTTTAATAGCTATGATTTAGAAGGTGCGCATCGTGCCTTCATCGGTTCAAGGTTTTGGTTGCTGGGAACGGTCAAGCATGAAGGATATGCTTTTGTATTTCAACCACAGTTTGCAAGAACATGGGGACAAGAGGTTGATGGTCTGACCGCAAGCGGTGGGGTTGTCGACCCCGAAGCGCATGTCCACCAAGCATATATGCTAGCTCCTCTGTACTCTCATTTTAATATTAAACTTGGGCGCCAAGAGTTGGCCTATGGGGATGAACTGATTTTAGGAGCCGTAGGGTGGAGCAATATTGGTCGAAGTTTTGATGCCTTAAAAGTGGAGTTTGAAATTTCAAACCTTCAGTTAGATATGTTTGTCAGTAAACTTGTAGATCGAAATGCAGTGGGCCCTTCTGTGGGTGATACGGATCTTTATGGTATGTATTTTAAAATGCAAAACCCATTCGAGATTTTAAAAGAGACCGACCTCTATGTTTTTGGTTTGAATGATAAGAGCCTTTCGCCAAGACAAGATATTTTAACTGCTGGTGCGCGATTTACAGGAAAGCTGCACAGCTTTGATCACCGCTTGGAAACCATATACCAAAAGATCGCTAGCTCCAATGAAGGACAAGTTGATGCTGAGGTGGGCTTTACCCATGAGCTTTTGGGCCGCCTAGCTTTGAATTACTTTATGGCCACAGAACACTACAACCAGATGTTTCCTACGGCCCACAAATGGCTAGGGATCGGAGACATGGTAGCTAGAAGAAATATCCAAGGGTATCAAGTTAAATTTCAAAAAAATTGGAATGCAAAATTTAAAACTGAACTGACTTACCACAATATGTTTCGATACTCTACTTCAGAGACGGCCTATCGTATGAATGGAACCACTGCTTTAGGAGACACAGGTTTATCTAGCAAAAATATTGCACAAGAGTATGATCTGATCTTTAATTATGTCTACGATAAAAATCTAAGTTACCAGATTGGTGGAGCTGTGTTCGTACCAGAAAACTATTTAAAAGAAAGCGGAAAGGACAAAACCTACACCTTTGGTTATCTACAAGTGATGCTCAAGCTTTAGTAAAAGCGTGAGAGTGGGGACTTAAGGTTTGGCTCTCACGTTTCATAAATCTTATTATTGTTTTACGTCATACAGCTTCAGGCCATAGGACTTAGTTTGGTGGACTTAAGTATTTCGTTTGGATTTCAAAATTTACTTGGTGAATTTTTTAAGCTCTTTGATTCGTGCTCTTTCAAATTCAGGAACGTGCATCCCTGAGCTTCCAGAATAACCTAAGATGATCTTGTCTTCATACTTTTTAAAGCATTCACTGGCCAACTCTGTTTTAGGATGCGTTCTTACACATAAAGCATAATAATTCTCTGGAACCATAAAGATAGAGATTTCAGGGAAGTGGGCATAAATGTCGCCAAGAGCGGCATAGGCTGAGGCTCTTTCTTCATTGGTTTTTAAATCCTTTAATTTTTCGTGAAGAAGATTTTTAATTTTTAAAGAGGTGTAGAGTGATTTTTCAAAAGTCATAAAGTCGCTTTGATAAGACTGTAGCTCTGTCAAAGCCTCTTGAACACTTTTGATCTCTTGGGGCTTACTGACGTTGGATCTTAGATTTTTAAGATCATTTAACGTGCCCTTATTGGTGGCTTTATCTTGGATATTTTTTAAATCCACCAAAATTTTATCTTTGTCGTAATCCGCAAGCAGCGCAGAGTTGATGTAGTGGACTAAGGCGCGGTGGGTCTGAAAGTAATCGCTGGGAGTAGCAGATGTAAGTAAAATCGTCTTAAAGATTTCAGCAGAGGCTTGATAGTCTCGCATAGCTAGTGCTAAGTGCCCTTTTTCTGTTTCTGGAATTTTATTGTCTTTAAAAAGATCAAAAAGATGGGTGGACTTGCCTCCTTTAGAATGGCAAGCAGCACACTGACCAATAGCGTGTCGAGTATAAAAGACACTCTGTTTGGGATCAAGGGGCATCAACTTTTCTGCCATATCCAGACTGTGTTTAAACTGATCGTATTCAGCTTTAATGGCAGGGTCTTTTTTAGAGAAAAAATTGATCACAGAAAACTTTAAACCATGAGAGACATTATTAAGATCTTGGATCGCAGAACTTAAAGTGGCACGCTCCTGTTCTGTGAACGTACTTTTATTCAAATCTACAGAGTAAATTTTAGCAACAGGCCCAACGAACCCCAGCATCTTTCGTGTCCATTCTTCAGACTGGGCTAGTGCAGTCAGGGTGATCAAAAGGGCAGGTAAAACATAAATCAAGGAACGTAAAAGTGCTTTCATGTGGTGCGATCTCCTTAAAGGCATTTGCCACGCTGTTTGATGAACGGGTGGACTCTTCACAAGACGTCGAGCTTGAATGTAGCGCTTGAGATCATGTCAAGAGTCACACCTAGGCCTGTTTAAGCATGTGGGAAAACTCAACATTTGAGTATGATAAATGTCATAAAAAGAGGAGTCTCATAATTTTTGACTCTTCCAAAGAAGAAACACCAGTATGATGGTCTTGTGTCCTGAGGTTCTACGTCTCAAAATATTTGATTCTTTCAAAGAAAAAAACGCAATACAGACTTAGTTCTGCCTTGATATGTGGATAAGAATTTATGTCATAAAAAGTAAGAGGACTGGATTTTTGGATGTCAAAAAACTGTACAGAAAAGTGGGGAGAGCCCAAGATGGTCGCATGCCTGGCTGTTAAATACGTCCTTATCGTGCATAACTTTTGCAATCTTAGCTTCTGCTTATGAGGGAGTGTGAAATGCACAAAAAGATTTTGTTATGTTTAATGACATTATGTTGTTATGTCACTTCTGCCAGTGCAGGCACATATTTTGATCAAAGACAGCACAATTCGTTTTTCTTTTTTGGCAACTGGGGTGGACATGTCACAAGCGAGTGCTTCTTGTATAATGACCTTCCCCAAGACGAAGCTATAATTCCAGAGCAAACAGGGTATTGTTATTTTGATATTCAACGCGCAAAACAGCCTCGACATTTAGTGCAAGTTCGATATGAAGATTTAAAGGTGATTCATCCTAAGTTAGTGACAGAGATTGAGGCCTATGTACAGGACCTTATCGAAAATCATCCACCTAATGTTTTTCAGAAGATATTTGCATTTAAAGATCATGATTATGAACTCTTAGAAAATTTTGCAGGACGCTTTAAGTATGAGTCCTTGCCTTACCAGGTCTTACTTCGAAGAGATTTCCAAACCTACGAAAAGACCCCTCAGTTTTTTAACAAAGGGATCGTTGAAGAACTTTTAAAAATCTTTGAAAGTAATTTAGAGCCTTACCGTATCAACTAGTTGCTCGTAGATAATTCCTTAAGACCTATTTTTTCTTAGCTTTGGTCTTCTTGCCTTTGTCTTTGGATACATTGTTGACCTTGCGATCTTTAGAGTGCTTATAGCACTTTGCCCAAAGTTCTTTATATGTGTCAGCATTTGTTTTTTTAGTCACACTAAGTTCAATAAGATCTTTAGTTTTTCTCAGTTCTGCCTCTTCAGCATCAGAAGATTCCTGGCAAAGAGGGAGTTCAGAGATATCTGGTCGGAAGACTCTTAAGAACACAGAAGATGCTCCTGCTACCCATGTTGTTAAAAAATATTCAGTGTCATCAAAAGTGTACTTTTTAATTTCTGCTAAAGCATAAGGTTCCACACTGGGTTTAAAGACCACAGTTTCTCCAGTGCTGGATTTAAACTGCACAGAAGAGAGGGTATAAGTAAGGTGCTGTGTGCCTTCGACTGGAACTTCTTGTGTAAGTTCTTTGGCTTCCCAAGCGTAAGCGATTTGACTGATTAGAAGAATGGATATTGCAATAATATTTTTCATATGCGTCTACCTTTATTTTACCTTATTCAAACATGATTCTGTTAAGCCATTTTTGTCAACACAGTTCTTACAAGCCATAATTTTATCAGCGTAGGTCTTGTTGATAGCCGCAGAGGCTCCTCTGTATCTTTGTAATATTGTGTGCAGATTTGTGCTTCCCGATTCGGCTCGCTTAAGATGAAATGTAGAAACAATTAAATTAAGCTGTTCTACAATAGACTTAGCTGACCTTTTTCTATAATTGTCAGCGGTAAGGTCTTTATTGAAGCCTGGCATTAAAGGCTGAAACCAACGCTTTTTTAAGAGTTCTTTAAGAGTCGTATTTGTAACCTGACCAAGACCACTTGCAGTGGATCTTGAATCAGTTGTGCGACGATTAGGAATGTATTCGGACTCTTTGTTGATCAAACAGACAATAACGTTAGATTTGATATAAGAGTAATCGCTACCTTTGTGTTTAATGATGTCATCAAGCACCCCTTTGGCATATTCAGCTTTTTTTGTAAGACTTAGAGCATTCCATTTGGGATCGGCGTAGGATATGGCTGTGTTTCTGTTTGTTGCAAACTCAGCCTTTGTAGGAACGTACTTTTCTACAAAGCTTGGGCTTGATTTAAAACTCTGTTGACGGCCTTGGCCCTGCCCCTGACCTGTTTCTCCATAAGACAGGCTTGGCTGAAGCATCAAAAATAATAAACTGAGAATATATAAGTGTTTAATAAGACCCCCTTAGACTTCAGAGACAAAACATCACTCTTCTCTTAAGTTCTCAATTCGGTATATTTGGGTCTAGATTTAAGTGTAAAGTTACATTTTAAGACAGAATTTATGGGGGCCCAAGGATTCAAATCAAATATAAAGTCTTTAAGAATGGACCTGCTATAAAAGCCATAAAATGAATCTGAGGGCTCATATAGTCATATTCAAAACTGTGCAAATGTGTCTAGTAGCGTACGTCGACCTAGCCGCTATGGGCTATTTCGTCACACTCTAAGCCATGAAAATTTGCACATTATTAAACATTGAGCGGTGCTGTAAGTGTGTATTTCTAGTTGCTTTGTGGGAAGTCCAAAAGTATGTGGTAAGGGTTATTCATAACATAAAATAAAGGAGAATAAAGCATGAGAAAGGTTTTGATGGCCTTGGCCACAACACTATTTGTGACATGGGGAGCACAAGCTCAAACTGTAAATATTAACACTCTAAATACGATCGTAAAGGGGATTCTTGATCCAATCGTAGCTCAGGATACTTTTTTTGAAGACTTGAGTTTGGTTTTTGACCCAAGCACAGATTTAGATAATAACTATGTTGGTGTCGAGATATCGGCAGCATCTAGAAGCTTAGCTTGGACACAATCTTTAACGTCATTGAATGTAGGGATCACTTTTGACATGCAAGAAGTGGCTCGTGGTGAGAGCTTAGCTAGAGGGAACTTAACTTTATCCCTAAACACAGATATATATAGTTTTTCACAATATGTAGCAGCTACATTGCAATCTATAAATCCATGTCCTGCAGCTTATGATATGTATGCAGATGTGTACAATATGGATTTTCTATTATGTGACAATCTACTTCAGACTTTTGTAGCTGGAGACTTCCAAGAGCTTAAGTCTAATTTTGCAAATGTCCTTTTAAATGTCGAAACACAACTAAATGCTCTTCGTGCAACACTTCAAGCAGAGATCGGAACACAAACAGATTCAGACATCCTTGATAATTTACGCATGAGCTTACAAAACGTGGATGATTATTTACAAAGCGTAGGTGCACTTTCTGTAGTTGAAACTGCGGATGAAGTTGTGTTCACAGTAGACGAACAAGCTTTAAACCCTTCAGGCAGTAAAGACCAATGGAGTCTTAGCCTTATGCTTTCTGAAACATCTCTTTTAGTGTCTTTGGGTTATGATCACTACCATCCTACAGGTAGCTATGATTCCTATGTTCAAATGGTTAAAAATGAGTTAGTTCTTTTAGAGCAAAATGATCCTGACACAGTAAATTATATCAGCAGTGCAGCTCAAAGTTATTTAGACTTTGCTAAGATGTTCTTAACTTTCTAAGCAGTTTGAGTTTAGAATAAAAATTGAAGCCTAGATTTCTCCGAATCCATCACACTAAAGTGTTTGTCGGGGCTGATCTAGGCTGATTTTTTTAATTGAGTGTATAACACTCTTGCTGCTTAAGAGGGTCTGATGCAAAAGTTCTTAGGAATATTATGTCTTGTGGGACTGATATGTCTATTGGGTTATAATAAATTGGGTTTTTTATCCCATCCAACCTCCACGATCCAAGAGCCACAACCCAAGTCTGATGTGGTGATCATCAAAAACGTAAGGATATTTCCAAGTTCTGATGGTGAAGTGCTCGAAGATGTCTTTTTGGTGTTTGAAAAGAATAAGATTCTAAAAATTACTAAAAGCCTTACTGAAGTTGCAGATTTTGAAAATGCCCTAGTGGTAGATGGTGAAGATAAAACGATCATTCCTCAATTTTTAACCGACACGATCCCCCAAGATGTTCTGCAAAAGTCTTTAGAAAGATTAAACGAAATTTCTAGTGATGAAATTATGAGTCTTATGGCGGCGAGGGCCGAAGCTTTGAATGAAGAAGATAAAGTGATCACCATCAGTGACGAGTTGATCTATTTGGTCAATCATGGTGTGACTCCCAAAGAGGCTTTGCGAATTGCCACTATAGAAGTGGCAAAATCTATGGAGCAAGAGCCCAAAGGCTTTTTATCAGAAGGGAATGAGGCGAACTTTATTGTGTTTAGTGGTAATCCACTTATAAATATCAATAGAATTCACTTCATTTATGAAATATGGGAAGAGGGGAAACTCATCCTTCACGATGAGGCGCAAAAAAGCAGCGCCCCAACCATGCAAGATCTATAAGCTCTACCCCTTCAATGAAAAATTATTTTTTGTCTTTTTGGGCTTCCGCTGCCGCTTTGGCTGCGGCCTCTTCTTCAGCCTTTAGGGTTTTGTAAGCCTCGACTAATTTTTTTGCAAGACTATGTCCTGACTGAGGATTTTGTCCTGTGATTAAACGTCCTGAAACCACGACATGATCTTCCCACGGAAGAGCGGAATCAAATTCTGCATCTTTTAAGCGGAGTTGTGTCTCAAGCATATTAGGTACAACCATGTGAAGATCGACCTCGTACTCTTCGGCGTCTGTGAACGCAGTGAGTTTTTTGCCTGCCACAAGATAGGAGCCATCAGTGAGTTTGGTGTTCACAAGAGCCGCAGGACCATGACAAATGGCAGAAACAATGCCGCCTCCCTCGTAAATATCACGAGTGAGGATTTGAATATCTGGAGAATCAGGAAAGTCCCACATGGTTCCATGTCCACCAGCGAAATGAATGATCTTATAGTCGCTGGCTTTAGTGTCTCTTACTTTTTTGGTCTCTTTTATGGCCTGCATGAGAGACGCATCATCTAAAAATTTTTTATTTAATGGATCTTCAGGCTTGTTACTGGTCGGGTCCATGGGGGCTTCGCCACCTTTGGGGGAGGCAAAATCAATTTCAAAACCTGCTTCTTTTAATGGATAGTAGATGTGAGACACTTCTGATAAGTACCAACCCGTGGGTTTTCCTGTGTCACCAAGTTGCCCATGATTAGTCACTACGATGAGAGCTTTGGGGGCTGGTGGTGGAACTGCTTTTTTCTTAAAGCATCCTGTTTGTGTCAAAATCAAAGCCAAGGTTAAACCGATGGTATACAGAGTTTTGAATAAGTGATTTGGCATAAACATCCCTCCTTGATATGTTATTTGCAACGTATAATTCTATTATAGGTTGTATCTTCAAGACCTAAAGTCTTTAGATTTTTGCTTTATACAGTACATTATTCTACTGATGATCTAAGTGAATGCAAAGTGAAAAAAGCCAGACGAAATCTTGGCTTTTGTTTGGGGTTGTGCCAAAAGAGAGTCTCTAGAAATAAAATTCCTAAATATAAAATCCTTGGGGGAGGAGATATGAATTTTTTAATTAAATCTATAATCGCAACAGGTCTAGTATGTAGCGCCAAAGTCAGTTTTGCAGCTCCGAATGATCACTGTGCACCCTATGCTCATGATTCAGAGGTGATCAGTGTTATTGAGATTCTGGCACCCATGTTATCCTACGAGTACCATGAGCTGTGTGAATCAGAACGAGTGATGGCGATTTACCCTACACGAGTCAACGTGTACAACCAAGAGAAAGACGAATACCAAGAGCACATCTCGATCACACTTCATTACAACGAGTACTCTTGCGAGTATCGGTACAATATGGTGGAACTGCGTTGGGGTAAAAAGCAGTGCTATAACACTTGGTAGGAAAGTTTAACTGACAAAAATTAAAGAAGCGCCGTCATTAGCAAAAAAAAACATGCTATAAACTTGGTGGTTTAAGTGCGTTATGTTTGGCTGTGTAAGGGTAGAGGCGGGCATTTCGTCTTTGAATGATTGCTGTGGGCCTTAAAAAAAGAGCACCAAATCATTTGGTGCTCTAGGATTGTGTGAAATCAAAGATGTATTGGGGGTCTAAAAACTTATTCAGGTTTGCGCATCATTTTGCGGACTTCGTCAGCGTGCTCTACTTCTTCTTGTACAAAGCCTCTGGCTAACTCTTCCAAAGCGATATCGCCAAGGTCAGCTGCCAAAGTGGAAAGCTCTTTATACATTCTAATAGCATCAGTTTCGAACTTCAGGCTCTCTTCAAGTAACTGTAAAACGGAATGCAAGTTAGACTCTTCCACTTTTCCAGAGACAATCGGCGGGTGACCGCCTAATGAAGTGAGTTTTTCGCCAATGATGGTGGCATGGTTAAGAGCCTCTAAGGCATTGTCTCTGAACCACTTCTGGATAGGAATACGGTTATAACCCATGATCATAAATGAGTAGTGCAGGTAACGATTGATGCCTGCGGCTTCAAGTTGATAAATTTCACCTAATAACTTTAAAACTTTGTCGTTTTGGTAGGTCTTTTCGTTGACGCTCATGGGGCCTCCTAGGCTTTGCGTTATCATTTAGCTATCAATTACATTATCAATTAACTTGCAAATAGACTGATGTGCAAGTCTGGAACTGTAAAAAGAAATACAAAAAAGTACTTTGGGTATTTTTAAATCCTATAAAATCAAGCAAATTCAATAGGTTATATTGTTCTTGCGGATTTATAAAGAGCCATTTCATTAAAAGAGAATGATTGTCGATCCTCCGCAGGTGTCCAGCAAGTTATCCATGCGTATGAAGGAGTTATCAAAAATGAAACATAATACTTCAGGAGTGAAGCCCGACCAAAACATAGGAACAGGAATCAGAGGAAGACAGAATGTAAAGTATAAAGCAGGGTAAAAGATAGGGAGAGTGAAAAGTTAAAAGATGAGGCTATTTCAACCATTAAGTATCTCGTTGCTTCTATATATATGTGTGATGGGATTCAGCATTACAACTTCGACGGCACAAGCTTCTGATGCCAGCCCCGTTGTAACTTCTAAAGAGGCCCCCTTAGCGACGCAAGCCTTAGATGCAGACTCTGGGACGCGCTTAAGTTCTTCTGCTTCAAACCCCAATGATGGAAATTCAGAAGCAGATGTAGAGCCAACGCCTGTGAACAAGTTGCCGTTTCATTCAGAAGTAAAATCTCAAGAAGGACTTTCGCAGGAGTTAGAGACTCCAATTTCAAAAGAGCCAAAGGCCGACACACAAACGTTGCCAGGGTCCATTGATCCTCTTGCGGCTACCTTATCTGAACAAGAAGAGATGCAGATGCTTGAAGAGCCTTTTCGTATGCAAGAGTATCGGCCGAATTATATCATCAGTGGAAAGCCTGATACTAAGGTGCAGTTTAGTTTTTTGTTTCGGATGCTAAAGAGCTACAGTCTGTATCTGGGATTCACACAAACGATGTTTTGGGAACTGGGAAAGCAAGACTCTAACCCTTTTTCTGATATCAATTTTAATCCAGAACTGTTTTATAAATTTAAGTTTAAAGAAGCATGGTTAAAACAGGTCGACTTGGGTTATGCTCACATGTCCAATGGGCTTCCAGGTGTAGAATCTAGAGCCATGGATGAAGTGTTTGTGTTGCTCAGTAGTGGTGGAAAAACTAAAATTGGTATTGCCAATGTAGAGCTAAGATTAAGATACATTCTGCCTGGCTCGATCTCTGATAATAAAGATCTTAGGGATTATTATGGACCAGCTGTTTTGAGGTTTAATTTGACCCGTTTAGGTCGAAGGCTTTTTTATTCTGAACAACTTTATATCGACTACTATAATGGGGGCAA
Organism: Pseudobdellovibrionaceae bacterium; assembly: GCA_023954155.1. Classification (NCBI taxonomy): domain Bacteria; kingdom Pseudomonadati; phylum Bdellovibrionota; class Bdellovibrionia; order Bdellovibrionales; family Pseudobdellovibrionaceae; species Pseudobdellovibrionaceae bacterium. Next base: position 159,313 of record JAMLIO010000002.1, read on the forward strand.
ATGGTCTGAGGACTTTTCCAAAAACTCAGTACGTGTCAGTTTTCGTTTCAAACTTTTTGAATCCGCAAGTGCGCCTAAGTTTTTCATTCAATACTTTAATGGTTATGGCGAAAACTTAAGAAACTATAACTTAAAAGATGAATCTTTTAGAGTAGGATTATCAATTGGTGGGGGATACCCCCTATAGTTAAAAATATTGGCCTTATAAAGGATGATTTAGATTTTCTTATAGTTGTTGAGATTAAAGATAATTTAAAAATCCTTGGTGTTAAAAATTTTGAACTTTATTTTGATCTTCAGTGTGTGGTCGGCAAAAATAAATTTAGAAGCTGTCCACTTTTGAAAGCTTTAAAATCGACATCAATTCATTTTCAAGATTGGATAAAGAGTTACTGACCTCATCAGAATTTTTAAAACTATTTCGCAGTTCACTTAAAACAGTATTTAAGAATTCTTTTTCATACATCATCTCTTCATTATTTTTGACATTCAGATCAATAAAACGAATTAAGAACTCTTGAACTTGTCGCTCAATAGAGTTGGTGGTTTGCCATGAAGAGACAAAATCTCTAGCTCCATATTTTACGTTGTCTTGGCGTGAAAAAATAATATTAAAGTTAATCTCCAAGGCTTCGCTCTGGACGCTATTTTGATTTAAAAGATAACTGCTTGTGGACCTGACATGCTCAATGGTGCTTAAGATCAGTCGGTACAGCTTGGGTACTACAAAAGTAGTGTGATGAGTGGGGGCAAAACTAGTCATGATCTTTTGGTATTCAGTGCTAGCCTCTTTGGCAAAGGCGTCTTTCACATAAGCCAGCTGCTCAGCTCTTGGGGTAAAGCCCATCAGAATATAACTTTCTTGCTGCGCACTTATAATAAACCGAGGGCCAAGTTCTTGCCATTTGGAAAAGTTGGCACTGCTAAAAATGGGGTTAAAGTCAGTGATAGATTTAGGAGCAAAAGCCATGATGGGAGCTTGATGAGGATTAAAGACTTCGTTACCAAAAGAGTACAATCGAAAGAAGTCTTTGGGAGAAATATATTCTGATCTATAAGAGTCAATTTGAACAATATCGGCACTTCGTAGTCCTGGAGTTGTTCTTGTTGATGACGAAGACAGATACATGCGACAGAGCCCCTTATTTCCTCTTTTTTTAGGAAAGCTGATGATCTCTGCGGCTGTTACTGGTTTATAAAATATCAAAAGTGAAAGTAATAGTAAGGCGCCCCCTCTTAAGCCCTGCATTTTCTAAACTCCTTCGTAGAAAAGTATCTGCGCACTTGTTTTTCAAAAGCATAAAGATAAAGTTTAATATCCCCAGTTAAAGCTTCATCTCTGGACACTTTTAACAAAGTAGTCATCTTTGAAAAGTCAAAATGCTTATTATTTTTGGTTTCAAGAAAAACGATAAAGTGGGCTGTGGCAAAGTATACTGGGAGTTCCATTTTACTTTTCCATGCCTTTTGCTCTTGCGGAGTGAGTTTTTTAAAATCGTGGATCTTTCCCTCAAGTTCTGTAATAAAAATAGACCACTGCCCCAGGATGTCTTTAAAAGTCGGGTGGTCTTCCTTAAAGTTTCTTTCCGTTTTAAGTTCTTCAAGATCGTGTCGTAGGTGTCGAGCTTCGGGCTTATTTAATAGTTTTGTTTCTAAAGCCAGATCAATGATTCTTTCAACTGCGGGGATCACCTCTGTGCTTTCCACATTTTTGGCAAAACCACTGACAGGTTTTTTTGTTTCTTTTTGAGAGTCTTTTAAGAATTCTGTAGTATCGTTTAGGGGTGTGGAAGTGCGACTCTCTGATAAGTACTGACGGCACATGTTTGCGTATGTGACAGAAGACAGAGTGACAGTAAGACACATCCCTAGGACTACATAGAGTAGATGGATTCGCATATCACCCCTCCATTTGATCCTGGTACAGACAAGTGATCTAAAAACTCAGGTACAGGTCTGTGTAAAAAGTCTTCCCAAAATTTATCTTGTAAGACTTTAAATCCATAATCCAACTGTGTGGCCCCTTTACCAAAAACGCTTCCGATTCTTCTGATAAATTCAGGAAACAGATGAGGGGCTCGTGCTTTTTCTAGCCAGAATCTTTCTTCGTTGAGGACTCGATTTTGTTCCAGCAAATAATCGGCGGCTTTTTTTATGTCTTCAGTACTATGAATTTCACTGAACTGAGAAAATCCAGAATAGGCTTCTAAAACTTTCAGAGCATAATCTCTAATATTGTACTTCATTGTGGGATCAGCGTTACGTTTGTCAAAAGCACTAAAGCGTACGAAATCCACAAATATATTTGTAAAATAAGTCATGCGACCAGCACGCCACTGTAGCCTAGAGATCTCTCTAAAAGATCTTTCAGACTTAGGCATATCAGCAATAGAGCGTTCGATGATCACATCTACAATTTTAGGCAATGTACTTCCAAAGAAGGCTTCTAAAAAAGTAGCCTGTAAGTATCTTTGGGTCATGTTCCCACTCTTATCACCAATTTTATCTAAGGTATTAAAAATATGGGCTACAAGTTCTTTCGCTCTCTCGCTTTCAATCTGATCCAATTGGTACTTAGTAATGGAGTCAATATTGATCTCTTTAAGGGAACTGACAAAGTCTCTTTCAAGTGCACGATGTTCTTTTTCTGCCTCAGTGATGACATGGGGTTCGAAGATTTCATTTTTCAGTTCAAAAAACCAAAAATTAGTTCCTTTAAAAAGTTCAGACGTACTAGGCGCAAAAGAATGTAGGGTTCTTGGGTTGTTACGTTTTTTTAATAACAAGAACCTTTTATATCTGTAACCATCAAAGACTTTCTTTTTAATGGAAAGAGTGGTGTGAAGGCCCTCAAGTTCAGCTTTCAGAAGTTGCTCTTGCTGGCGTTTGCTGAGGTTATCAGGATTGCTTTTAAGGTTTTCAATTCTTGCACGACGTTTTTCTAAATCCACCTCAAGTTTTTGCAGAAAGGCTTCAGCGCGGTGGCGTCCAGTAATGCGGTAGGTGAGTTTTCGTTCGCTGTTTTCTTCTTTGAAGTCTTTTAAAAGCTCAGGGTCAATCCTAAACTCTGGGACTTCTACTTCCATGCGTTTTAAGGCTCTACGAATGTAGTAGGAAGTTACACTTAGTCTTACTAAATTAGAGACAGCATTTCTATTAAAGTACTTGGCATAAAGTAAGGACCTAGCAGTGGTTAAAGCGGCTCCCGAATAGTAGGCGATCACAAAGGTGATGGCCTCACATAGAAAATGGGCTCCAGGCATTCTAAACACATAAAGCATAGCCTCTTCGACAAGCTCGCCTGCGACCTTGGCGATACCAGAAGCGGTACCGTACTTAGCCCCTAGTCCAATAAACTCACCTGCATAACGATAGGCTACGGCATCTTTGATGGCTAGGGCTTTCAACGTCAGCCAGCCTTTAGCGATCAGATTTTGGGCTTCAGCACGGATGGATTCAATACTGGGCATCACACATTCTGCACAAGCCTGTTTGATCTCTTGGATATAAAGGCGCGAGAGTTCATCGGCCAAATCCCAAAAGGCGTTGTCTATGTAAACTTTACTGCCACCAACATTAAAGAAAGGCAGAGGAGAGATTTTAACGTTGGCACGTAGAGTTTGTGTTTCTGTGGAGCTTTCAATATTCAGATGACCAATTTTTTCGAGAATACTCGCATAGTGTTCAATGCTCACACCATCATTACTGACTTCACTATGAGCCCAAGCGTTTTTGTGAGGTAAAACGGGGATAAGGAGTAAAGAAAATAACAGTATAAAAGTTACACGGTTAAATATGATTTTTAAATCTCTATACGGTTTCATTCGGAGACTTATAATGCTGTTGTTGTAGAACTCAAAGATTTTTCTTTTTGATTATCAAGTCGCTTTCATCGCAATTTGAAACAAGCATAATTCTCGATTTTCCCTCTAAAGTATTTTATGTACTGATCCCAGTCTAACAAAGCCAATTAGGAAGAGACCATGAAAAAACTGTTTTCTATTTATTTTATGATGTTGACCCTGTCAGTGTTCAACTTTGCGTGTTCAGATTCAGACTCAGCATATTTAGAGAACTCAGAAGAGTATCATCAGTATAACGAAGAAGAAAAGGCCTTGTATGCTCCTACTTTGTTGTTCAAAGCCGTGTATTTGAATGACAAAAAACTTTTTGAAGAGCAAGAGCCCAATGCCTACATTGATTTTAGGAAGAAAAATATTGATGGTGATACAGCACTGGCCGTGGCCATTAAAAAACAACGTTTAGATTTTGTATTAAAACTTATTTCTATTGCCACCTTTGATGATTTAAAAGTTCCAAATAAAGACAACAGAAGTTTTGTGTCTCTTTTAGCAGAATATGACTACAAAGAGGCCTTTGATATTGTGGGCGATAAATATTTAAAGCAAGCGGGACCATTACAGTCCGTATGGGCTAATTTTCCTGATATAGATTTCGCTGATGATTCAGGAAAAATTTCTGCTCATTATGTTCGTAGTGCAAGTTTTTTAGATCAACTTGAAACATATTGGTTTTATGGTGTTGCAGATATTCAACATCCTTGGAACTCTTTTTATTTTTCTTATGATGACCATGGCGACACTTTTTTGATGAAAGCAGCAGAGTACAACAAGGTAGAGGTCTTAGCTTGGTTCTTGAATAAATACTGTGGAGGCTGGGGAACTGAAGAGAACGACTGGTGGGGTATCTTTGGATGGGCCATTAGAAATGGAACCTTCCTAGCTCGTAAAGGTGTGGAGTACGCCCAAGACTTTGACTATTTGTGGTTTGAAAGATCTTATATCAATATTTCCAATCATGATGGCAACACTTCTTTGCATCTGGCAGCACAAAATGGAAATGCCAGAGCCGTTGAGCTGATCATGCAATGTGAGCAACGTGATCCTGCGATGATCAACAATGATGGGCAATATCCGATCACATTCATGTTAAGTAAAATTGATCCCGAACTTACTTATGTAGATCAGAACTACAAAGATATTTTTGATATGCTCTTAGATCAGGTGGACCCTCTATGGTCAGCAGTTCCCATGAACTCTTTTTCTGGTCTTGTAAACGGTAAAGACAACTTTAACCTGTCTGCGGTTCACTATGCGGCTCGAATCAGAGACCCTTATTTTTATAATGCACTTAGAAAATATGTTCAGCCTAATTCAGACGAAGATGGAATCTTGGCAAAGGATAGACAAAGACATGCGCAATAGCCAAATAGGAGCCTTTCTTTTATGTCTTTGTCTACAAGCTTGCGGTGATGTGCAAAAACAGCGCACACCTGAGCAATTGACACTCGTAGATCGTTCGAGTCGTTCTGCACAAGTTTATGACAAAGACTTTAGTGGTATCAGTTTGCAGGCCAACACACGCCTAAAAGCCAGCTCTTTGCTTTTAAATTATAAAGATCCACTGACTTTTAATGTGAAAGCTCAATTTTTATCTGAAGAGTCAAAGCTAGCTGTGAATGCCTACACAACAAGCCTTACGACAAATGATGGAACACGTATGGTGTTCTCTCCGAATGCTCAAAATGGCATAGAAGTGCATTTGTACACCAGAGACTATCCACTTTATCACTTTTGCACCATTGAGTACGCTGTTTCCAAAAATGGAATTATAGATTTAAGTGTTCAACTGTCTTATCAGGACAATCGAGGACCGATCATTGCCATCTGGAATATGTATTATGATGGCAAAAATAAACGCAAAAAGAACTATTCCTTCTTAAGTGCTAAAAGTGCAGATTGTAATTCTGATGGACAAATCTTTATCGAACACTTTGGCAGTGGGCGTTTGTGGGGATTTGAAATTCAACAGACTCGAATTCAACAGGTCATGAGGTCAGAATCTTATGATTTATAATTTCATAAAGCTGTTTATGACTTTGTGTTTATCCTCACAAGCTACAGAGGGAGTTTCTGGCGAAAGCACGTATTCACTTAAAAAGTATGTGTCTTTAGATACAGAGCTTTCTTTAGAATACAGAAGTGATCGTTTACGAACCATGCAGAACACAGAGACCACCAATATCAGAAATCTTTCTCTTATGGTCAGTCTGTTTGAAGAGCAAAGCTCAGGATTTGTATTTGAAATTTTGGGCGAAGAAGATCAAGTGGGCAATTTGAACGTGAATATTGGTGAACTTTATTATCACACGAAGTTGTCTTTGTTTAGGCAAGAGGACTCTCAGTTTCAAGTGGGGATTTTGAAACTGGGTTATGGGATATTAAACGAACTAGATGGACTATTTTCTGTGATGCCCTCTTACTATAGTTATTTGTATGACCTACCTAGAGGGCTAGACACAGGTGTGCAGTTTTCTACTCAAGTGATTATTCCCGAGGTCACAGTCAGTGCCAGTGTCTTTGCAGGTAAAAACTTAAGACAAACAGACAGTAAGAATAGAGACATAGATGTTTTGCCCCATCATTTAAAATTGCAATGGACGCCGACAAAAACTAATGCCTTGGGACTGAATTACTTTTCTAGAAAGTATGAAGCCCAACCTTTGGTGCGCGGAATAGGTTTAGAGTACCAACATGTGAACTTATTAAATATCGGAAAAGTGAACTTGGATGTGGATCTAGAGCTATGGTCTATTGTTGCTAGTATTAACTCCATCCAAAATACAGGGATTGCGGCCCTGATTGCCCCTAAACTCAGCTATAAAAAAATCTTTTTCCAACCGTATATCTCTGTAGAGCGATGGGGACAAGACGGTACGGAAGATTCTCAAGAAGTGTTTTTTACAGGGAAACTGGGTTACGACTTTAACAAGCACTTCCAGTTTGTGTTAGAACAGACTCAGATCAAAAATTCTACGATTGATATGGACAAAGAAAATTCACTACAAGCAAGGGTGGTTTCAAGGTGGAGCTTTTAAAGGGTGCAGTACTAGTACTGGGGATCGTATTTGGGGGACATCATATCGCGAGGGCTTCTGGGACTTGTGTTCCACATCTGTCTGAAAAGACCAGTGACAAGTTGATTCTTGCCATTGAACAGCTCAATCCTGAAATTTTATCGGGAAATAAAAACCCAGAACAATTGTATATAGATTTAAAAACTGAAGAAGCAGGTTGGGTAAGGCAGACGGGGTATATAGACTACAACAGCCATAAGTTATCTGAGGCTCAAAAACAAAGAATCTTAGCCAATTATAAAATCAAAGATAACAGATTAGAAACAGATTATGATTTTGCTCTTTTTTATATGAATCAAGTGCGCTTGCTTTATGTTCGAGTTTCAAATTTTATCTACAGTAGGATTTTAAGTGCTTCACTTGGAAGTGTAGTCACTCCTAGAAACAATGAATACGCGAAACATATCATCAACAGTCTTTTTGGCCATGAACTTACGTCAGTAGAAATGACTACAGAACGCTTTAAAGAAACCATGAAGAGTGCGCCATGGCTGATGTTCCCTTGGTCAGAGGCCATTGCGATTTTTACGGCGTGGGAGGCTCAACCTGTTAAAGGCCCCAGAGAACTTGATCAATTTTCTTATCAGATCAAAGAACAGTATGAAGGTAAAATTGCTCCAGAACATTTGGAGTTGATATTCCAAAGCCTGCGAGCCAGAGATGCCACTAAAGCCATCTGTTGCAAATCAGGAATTGGCTGCCAAAACTGTCCTCTTAATCGTCGGTTTCTACTGCCTTGAAGTTTCAATAGTGACGTTGCTAAAGCCGTATTTTTTAACAAGGTCTAACACTTTGATGGTTTGACTTAAAGGGGTGTCTCTATCGCCTTTGATCACTAAAGCGGGTGGATGGGCTTCTAGAGAGACAAACTCCAGTTCGCGATCCAATTCTTTTAGACTGAGTTGGCGGTTGTGCAGATGGATCTTGTTGTCGTTAGTCAGTTCAATGGTGATCAGCTCAGGTTCATATAAAGGTTTTGCGGCTTGAGATATGGGAAGACTTAAGTTGAGCCCCTCTCTTTTGGCTACGTTTAAAAGCATAAACATAAACACAAAGATCAGCACAAAAATACAATCTAAAATAGGGATAAGGTTGATGGAGGGGGAAGTGAGCTGTTCTTCTGGAAACTTCATGGCTATATCCTTCAGTTAAGAGATCAAACTCTCAAGTGCTGAGAGGTCTCGTTCCAGTTTGGATTTCAGCTTTTCATAAGCACTGATATAATGATTGTAAAATAATAAAAAGGTGATGGAGAGTACAAGCCCCACAGCTGTGGTGATCAGAGCTTGCGACAGTCCTGCCATCATCAGCTGGCTATCAGGGACGGCGGCATCAGGTTGACTGCTAAGGCTTCCAATAGAAAGGATGATGCCTACCACCGTTCCTAAGATTCCTAAAAGAGGGCTGACAGTGATGAGGGTTTCAAGCAGTCGAAAGTTCTTTTTGGACTGATCCAAAAGCTGTTGTCCTAGAGATTGTAAAATCTGGGTGTGAATTCGCCCTTTACTAGCAAGGCAATGTCTTAAACACTTCAGGGACGGGTCATCCGAGCTAGAGTACACCTCTTTGGCTAAATCGTGCTGCTTGTGGGTCAGGTAGGTGTAAACCAGCTCTACATCTTGGGTGGAGTAGGTGCTTTTAAGCTTTTTCCAGTAGGCAGATCGCTCTATGATGACAAAAACCCCGATGACAAACACCAAGGTCAGTGGCCACATGAGAATACCACCAGCGATAAAAAATCCTAAAACCTCTTTCATAGCGAAAAAGGATAGTGGAAAATACAGGGGGTGGCTATAGGAAATTACTTAATTTCTTTATGGATAGTGTGTCTTTTAAGAGCTGGATTGTATTTCTTTTTTTCCAGTCTTTCAGGGTGAGTCTGAGTGTTCTTTTTAGTGGTATAGCGAGAAGGGGATTTGCCTTCTTTTCGGGCTTCTGTGCACTCTAATGTGATAATACGGATTTTGCCTTTTTTCTTTGCCATTATCTCACTCCTAAAGTGTAGATTTGTATTGTAACGCAACGGGCTTGTCAACAGGGTTTTCGCTAAGGGAAGGAGAGAGTGGAGTGCTGCTTTTTTGTGCTGTACTCCAAAGATATGGCGTTTGAGAGGCCCACGGGCAAAGCGTTGTCTTTTATGCCTCTATCCCATCATATTGCCAAGATGTCAGCTGTTGTGAGTGGAGGGTTAAGGGGTGAGTTCTTTACGCTCTTAAAATGTAGAGGTAGTTTTTGATGGTGGTCTCAAGTCCATCATAAAGAGCCTCGCTGATCAGCGCGTGCCCTATGGACACCTCGCTGACGTGGGGGAAGTTCTCGCAAAAACAGGCTAGGTTTCTTTGGCTTAAGTCATGCCCTGCATTGAGGTCTAAGCCAGCGTCTAAAGCATCGTTGTAAAGTCTTTTATAGCGCTCTAGAGCTGCATTTATGGTTTTATGGTCAGCCGTTTCAAAGGCTTTGGCAAAGTCTTCGGTGTACATTTCTACGCGAGCGATTCCCACACTCTTAAGGAATTTGAGGTCTTCTAAAGAACAGGTTTCGGGCTCGACAAATACAGAGGCGCGGAAGTTTCTAAGTTGATCGGCGGTCTGTTCTAATAGGGCTTTGTTTGAGTTTACAATCCAACCTGCATTTGACGTTAAAACTTCTGGAGGGTCAGGGACCAAGGTCACCTGCTGGGGCTCTACCTTGAGAATCAGTTCTAGAAAGTCTTTGGAGGGGTAGCCTTCAATATTAAATTCTGTGTGCACAACAGGGCGTAAATCAAAAACATCCTTACGGGTGATATGGCGTTCGTCAGGGCGAGGATGAACAGTGATCCCATGGGCGCCAAATTTTTGAATGCTTTTGGCGGCATCTACCACATTAGGGACGTCCCCACCGCGTGCGTTTCGAAGTGTTGCGATTTTATTGATGTTTACACTGAGCTTTGTCATGACTGTGCTCTAACGAAAGGGCGAGTTTGCGTCAAGTTCTTGTCAAAAACGGAAAAGTTTTTATTTAGAACTTGGGTCTTGGTCGTTTATTGAATATATTCCTAGTAGGTTTCCAAGGAGCGTAATGTGAATTCTCGATTGCTTTTTGTAGAAGATGAAGAAAATTTAGCGAAATTAGTTTCCTTACAACTTAGGGTTTATGGTTTTGATGTCGACTTGGCTTTTGATGGCGAAGAGGCCAGACACAAAATCTCTTCGGAACGCTATCGATTGATTTTGCTAGACAGAATGTTCCCAGAGGGGTCAGGCCTTTCACTTCTTAAAGAGATCAAAGACAATACGGACACGCCCATTATTTTTGTAACGGCATTAAGTGCACCAGAGCACATCATTGAAGGTTTAGAAGCAGGTGCTGATGATTACGTGACAAAGCCTTTTGATGAACGTGTACTGGTTTCAAGAATTAGAGCCGTGCTCAGACGTTATGATCAGAAGCACATCCACCTAGCAGGGGCTGCGGGTATGGGAACGGTTGAGCCCTCTGCGAGCAGCAGTGGTGGTGCTACTGCGACATGGGTGAGTGTGGGACCTATTTCTGTAAACTCTCAAGCTTTTGAAGCGAGATTGTACGAACAGAAACTTCCTTTAACACGTTCGGAATTTTTACTTTTAGAAGCCTTGATCATGCAAAAGGGATGTGTTTTGACGCGTCAACAGCTGATCAAAACTGTACAGGGTGACGGAGTGAATGTCACTGGTCGTACGGTGGACACCCATATTTTTGGTTTAAGAAAAAAACTAGAAGACGCTGCGGATTTAATAGAGACTATTCGTGGTGTAGGGTATAGAATGCACTTTGATGAAGTTTAAGTTTCCGCAACGACTTTTTTTACGCGCTCTTATTGTGCAGATCATTGTGTTTACCGTAGGGTACATCGCCTTTAGATTATTTTTACCTGAAGGAGCCCTAACTCAAAGTAGTAAGATCTATAGCTATGTGTTTTTCGCCTTTATTTCTGTCATCAATCTGATCATCATTTTGGCCTATGTCTTGCGTCCCTTAATGCAGATCGTTCATCATCTTACACAAATGGTAGAGGATCAGGTCTTTAACGAGTTGTACCTGTCGCAACTGTCTGCCTACGATAAAACCCCTGGTGAGTGGCAAGAACTAGAAAAAGTGATCAAACGTTTGGTTAAGATCATTCGTAAAAACTTTAAAGCTTTATCTCGAGAAAAAATTGAATTGCAAGCTGTGATGAATTCTGTTGAGGAACCGATCTTTGCTATCGACCAAAATGAACGCGTGGTTTTTTATAACCCTGCCTTCGGAATGGTCTTTGGTTTAGAGTCAGGTTCTTTAGAAGAACTTTATGCCCATCAAGTAGTGGCTGATGCTAATCTTTTACAGGTTTTAAGAAACAGTCTTAAAAAGGGAATTGCTGAAGAGCAATTTGTAAACATTTTGGTGGGCGGACAGGTGCATGTGTACATCGTGTCTGTGGCTCCGTTAAAACGTGAGACCGACATGTCCACCTATGGTGTAGTGGCAGTACTGCGAGACCGTACCCATCAGATGGAGATCAATAAAAAACGCCTAGACTTTGTGGCCAATGCCTCGCATGAATTAAGAACTCCTATTGCTATGATTTCAAGTTCGGTGAGTCTGATAGAAAGAAGCGTGTCTGATCCTCAGATATTTTCGGAAGTTCTATCAACCCTTAAAGAAAACACCTCTAGGTTGGTGGGTTTAACAGACAGTCTTCTAGATCTCTCCACCTTAGAAAACTCTGAGCAGATTGATATTGAACTGATCAACTGCAAAGAGTTCACTCATACGGCATTTCGACTCAACCAGTTTGCAAACCAAAATATTGAGGTTCTGGCTGATGAAGACCTTTATGTGTACGCAGACCGTAAGCGACTTTTGCAGGTGATCACAAACTTAGTGACTAATGCCTTAAGATATTCTCCGAGTGGTGGAAAGATCTCTGTCATTTGGGAGAAAGACTCTAAAGGGATTATTCTCAGAGTAAGAGATCAGGGTCCTGGGATACCTCAAGACTTACAACGACGTATTTTTGAGCGATTTTATCGCGTGGATCAATCTCGAAGTCGTAAAGTTGGCGGGTTTGGTATTGGTCTTGCCATCGTCAACCACATTATGAAACTGCACAAAGGGGAAGTGTTTGTGAGCCCTGAATATAAAGCAGGTGCAGAGTTCACATGTGTTTTTCCTCTAGAAATTCAAGAGCAAGTTTTAAGTAGTGGCTTGGAGCAATAGGCCTGCTTCTTGGTTAAGCTGGGACTTTAAATCCTTTAAATCTGTAGTGACCGTGGCTCCAGACGCGTGAGCGTGTCCACCACCGTTGAACTTTTCTGCAATGCCAAGCACTTTGATGTCGCCTTTGGATCGAAAACTGATTCTGTATGTGCCTTGTCGTTCTTCGCGAATCAAAATGGCAAGAACACATTGTCCCACACTCATAATCTGATCTAAAATATCATGGGTCTCTTCAATGCCAGCTTGGTGCTCTTGCATCTCTTGGGCAGAGATATAACAAATGGCGGATCTGTTGTTATTGCCAAATTCAATACGGCTTAAAATATGGCCCATAAATCGAAGCTTCTCAATAGTGCCATTGGCAAAAAGCATCTGATGAATATAGGTGCTATCAATATTAAAACTTAAAAGCTTAGAGGCAATTTCGTAAGAGCGTTTGGAGCTTCTGATAAATTTAAAAACATGGGTGTCAAAAGCAATGCTTGTGTAAAGAGCAAAGGCAATGTCATCGTCTAATTCTAAATTTAACATTTCAATCAACTTAAAGGCGATCTCACCTGTAGATGCACTGTTGACATCAATGATTGAACCCTCTGTGGGTTGAGGTCCTGACTGTAGGATTTGATGATGGTCTAAAAATATAAAAGGGCAGGTGTGGGCAAAGGCTTTATAAAGGGGTTCAACTAGTCGCTGGTCATTGGTGTCAAAGGCTAACACCAGATCAGGCTTCATTTTGGCAACCTCTTCAGAGAAGACTTTCACCACATGGTCCTTATTTATAAAATGATAGCGCGGATGTACGGGTTCATAGTGAACCACGTGCACGTCTTTGCCTGCTTTTTTTAAGGCATAGTACATGGCCAGTTCTGAGCCAAACCCATCTGCATCGCAGTTTTTATGTGTAGTGAGTAAAATACATTTAGATTTAAGAATCTTTTCCGCAAGAGCTTTATACGTATCCATTAGTATAAGAGTGTACCTTTAAGGTCTTTTGGTAAAGACCTCGACCTAAGAAATATACGAAAGGCCAAAAGTGGCGATGGTCAAAAAGATCAAATAGCCGCCGATATCTGTACCCATCGTGACAAGCACACCGCTTCCCACCGCAGGGTCTTTACCCAAAGACTTAAGGATAATAGGAACCAAAGAGCCCATAGTGGCTGCAATGATGGAGTTGAGAAACATGGAGAGCCACAGTATGAGTCCAATAGTAAGGTCTTGCTTCCATCCATAAACCACTAAACAGGCTACGGCTCCTGTACAAAAGCCCAGTGTGACACCCACGGTGATCTCTTTGATCAGAGCCTTTTTATAGGTTGTAAAATGAAACTCTCCGATGGCTAATCCTCGAGTGACCACGGTTAAAGTTTGTATGGCCGTATTGCCCCCTGTAGCTGCGCAGATGTTCATCAGACTGGCAAGGATTAACACTTCTGAGATGGTGCTTTCAAATTGATGGATCACTAAACTGGCAAACCAAGCTAAAAACATATTTAAGACAAGCCAAGGGATACGATTTAAAAAAGAGAGATACGCCTTCATGGTCACAGAGTCCATCTGTTGCAGACCTGCTTGAGCGTAGATGTCGGCTGTGGCCTGCTCTTGGATTTCGTCTACCACATCATCAATAGTGATAAGGCCCACCATGCGGTGGTTTTCATTGAGCACGGGAATGGCCACTAGGTCATGCTGCTGAACCATATTGATCGCCACTTCGATGTCATCATGGGTACGACACGCAATCACATCGCGATTGATGATGTCATCTAAAGCCGATTGAGGTTCTGCCATGGCCAATTGCCTTAACGACGCCACACCAATGAGTTTGAGAGTGCTAGTGACACAATAGATGTAATAAATGTAGTCGGTATTTTTGGCATGTTTGCGGATATAATCCAAACTTTCTTCGGCCGTAAGTTCTATGGGAATAGAAAAAAAATCCGTCTGCATCTGTCGACCGCAAGAATCCCTAGGGTATTCTAAATAACGTCGTAATTTTTGATGTTGAGGAAGCTGAGGTAAAAGCTCTTCGAGGCGGTCTTCTGTCAAATAGCCTAAGAAAAATACCGAGTCATCAATGTCCGCCTTGCCAATCAGCTTTGTCCAGTCGGTGACTTCCAGAAGATCAATGATCTCAACAAGACGGGCTTCAGGAAGCTCCAGAAAGGCATCGACAATCTGCGTTAATTCCATGATCTCGTCTTTACGATTGAGGAAGTCGGCTTTGCTTAAGTTATTGATCCATCTGGATAAATCCATATGCCTAAGAGCTGAGAGCTGTTTGCTGCTGATCAGACTTGGGTTTTTATTCAGCTGGGTTTGACCTTTTTTCCAGAAAGCAAACATGAAGACGTCCCATCTCGTAAATTAAGATTGAAAATTAAGCTAAACATACTATATATTAGTCGCTTTAAGTTTAACAGCAATTTTCCATTTAAGGGAGGCTTAAGTGAGTAGTGATAAACAGCCCATGACAGTAAGAGGGCGTGATCTGCTTAATAAAGAGCTAAAAAATCTACTTCAGGTTGAAAGACCCAAGGCCATTAAAGCTATTGAAGAGGCTCGAGGCCACGGCGACTTGAGTGAAAATGCTGACTATGATGCGGCCAAGGAACGTCAAGGTTTTATTGAATCCCGTATTAGTGAAATTCAAGCCAAATTGGCAAGTGCTGAAGTGATCAATCCTGCTGAAGTTCGTTCAGATAAAGTGGTCTTTGGGGCCACAGTGACTATTGTAGATTTAGACACAGATAAAGAATCCACATATCAGCTTGTGGGTATTGATGAAGCCGACATTAAACAAGGTCTGCTCTCTGTATTTTCACCTTTAGGACGTGCTTTAATTGGCAAAAGAGGTGGGGACACTGTTGAAGTGCAATCTCCTCGTGGTGATAAAGAATACGAGATCGTAGACTTTGAATTTAAGTAAGAAGTATGTTCTTATAAACCTATGAAACAGCCCGAACGCTCTAAGCGACTTTTCCAACTGTTTATCGTTACGTTTTTTATAGTCATGGCGGTCAGCGGTGGTACGCAGTTGTTTCTGTCACCCCAAAGAGTTGCGGGTTGGATTAAGACGGGGATTCCTGATTACGAACATTTGGATATAGAATTTAAAAAGGCTCAAGTGAGCTTTTCAGGAAGTTTTTTTCCTTTATTTGGGATCAAAGCTAAAGGAGTGATGATCAGATATCATGGTTGCTCAAATAGCTTCCAAATGAATGCTCCCTATATTTTGGTTCCCTTCTCTTTGATTGAAGCTTTTAGAGGTAAACTTCGTTTTGGCTATTTAAAAATAGGCGACGTGGATTTGCAGGTTCTTAAGAAAGACAATATTTGTATCGAACAAGAGCAGCAGTCTGCAAGTGAACCCGTAGAACCTACTCATAATGTCACGCAAGCCTTAGAGGGAAAAGATTACGATCAACTCTTTACAGCGCTCTTAAAACCCTTCCGTGGAGTAAAGGGATTAAAGATTCAAAAAGTAAATGTTTATGAACCAGTGACGGCACTTTGGGATGACCCCAAGGTGGCGTTGAGTGAAGCCAAAGAAAAAGTAAAACAGTTAGAAGCCGATAAAGAGACGGAAGCTTCGGAACTGCTTGCAGCCCAAGAAGATCTTGCGCAAATTCAAAATGCAAAACATGCCGAAGTGCAAAGGCTCAGGCTTACGTATGATAAGAGCAATGAGTCCATTCTACTTTTAGGGGGTATTAAAATCCTCTTACCAAGATTTGAAACCCTTAAACGACTTCCAGTTTATTGGATCAACTTAGAGTTTAACAAAGCCAAGGGTCTTAAGATGAATGCTAAGGCCCGCTATAACGAAGGTCGTTTTTCTTTGAACTCTGATTATCAAAAAGATTTGGATGATTTGAAGTTACATTGGAAGGCCAGCGATTTTCCGTTTTCATTTTTAGTGAAAACTTTTGATACCAAACAAACTCTGTCACAGCTTAACACTCATCTTTTATGGTTAAATGGTGAAGGTGCGCTGCTAGCTAGCTATCACAAAAAACTGAGTTTAAATGTCCTAGCCCGCGTGCTACGTTTGCGCGGAGAAATGGTGGATGCTATTGCTGGGGATGTTGAGATTGCTGTTTATCCTAAGCTTGACGTGCAAAAGCCCTTTGAGTGGCGAATTGAAAAATTAGACCTCGAACAGGCATCAGACTTTTTGGATCATAAAGGTTTGAGAGGTGTTTTACGACGTGCAGGACATATTCGTGGGTCGGGTATTGTCAATGGATTCCAAGATATTGTTTTTGAAGGCAGTGTTGAGGGGCTTGAGTTTTTCTTTTCCAGTTCTGGCCAAAGAGCATTCCAAAAAGTGGAAAAAGCGGAAATGAGTTTAGAGTACTACAAAGACAAATTCAGAATTGATCTGGAACGAATCACCTTTGGAGAGGGTGAAGTTGAAGGACAAATTGGTTTTGAACTTAAGCCTATTAAAAGCGACGAGTATCAGTGGAAGTTTCAGGCCAATGGCCAAAGCTTAAAGTTCAACAATCAAGTGTACGCGCTCTTTATGCTTGAGCCGTTTTCTTTTGATAAGTTTGACATTACAGTGCAAGGACAGGAAAAGTACGCCAATCATATTCTGGTGAATGCAAAGATTGAAGAGTGCAAAACCTTATGGGGTGAGTTTGAAGGGATGAACCTACAGATCAAAGCCCAAGACCATAAAAAAATGTTTTTGCAAATGCAGTCTAAAAAGTTTGAAGTCAATTCAAAGTATGTGCAGACTGCGGACTTGATCCCTAATCATCTTGAGAATGCCGTTGTGAAAATGGATCTTTTGTTAGATCAAGATTTAGGAAGCTTAGAGTTTATCGCACAAGCTCCAAAGGTGGGGCCACTGAAATTGACGGCAAAAGAGATACCGTACAAAACAAAATCTTTGTCTTTTAATGGCCACCTCACAAGAGCAGGAAAGTCTTATGAGGTTCATGGGGACTTAGAGGGCGGATACAAATTTAAACTTGCTGAATAAAGAATACCCTTTGGCTTTTATAGATTTTAAAAGCCCTTCCACATCAAAAGTTGTTCTAGCTTTTCATTTACAATTTTACTGACAGGCTCAGAGATCATGTCCACCAATGATTTTTTCTTGCGGGTGCGGATTTCAAAGATGTCGAAGTCTTTATGTTTTGAAAAAACAAAATCTTCGCTGGTGCTGATTCCGTCGGCTAACTTTAGGTCTACGCATTGATTTCCAAACCAATATTCACCTGTAGCCACTTGATCAATATCCACTTGCGGGCGGTTTTGTGTCACAAAGTTTTTAAAAAGCTGATGGATGTCCTCGAGTTGATCTACAAACTTGGCTCGTCCTTTGTCAGTATTTTCTCCAAATACAGTCAGAGTTCTTTTGTAATTTCCTGCTGTGAGCACTTCATAATCAATGTCATTTTTTTTCAGGAGCTTATGAAAGTTAGGAAGTTGAGCGACAACGCCAATAGAACCTAAAATAGCAAAAGGGGCCGTAAGAATTTCATCAGCCACACAGGCCATCATATAGCCTCCGCTGGCAGCCACTTTATCGACACACACAGTAAGTTTCAGCCCTGCATTTTTAATTCTTAAAAGCTCAGAGGCAGCTAGACCATATCCGCTCACCATACCGCCAGGGCTTTCAAGTTTAAGCATGACTTGGTCTTGTGGGCGTGCGGCCTGAAGTAGGTAAGTGATTTCAGATTTTAAATCTTCGGTTTGGGAGGCCTTAATGTCACCCTCAAAGCTTAAAACAAATAAACGTTTTTTTTCTTCAGAAGTGGCCTGTTTTTTATTTTTCTTCTTTTGTTTTTTGACTTCTTTTTTAAGAGCCTTGGCCTGTTTGGGGTCGGCAAACTTAACTTGCAGTTCTTTTTCGCGCTCTTTAAGTTTTTTAGATGTGTTGGTCATTTGCAAAGTGCTTTTGTCTCCAGCCTTAGCCTTAAGTGAAGCACTGAGGATGTAAGATAGGGCAATAATGAATGCAAAAAGGATGACAGCTGTTTTTAAGAAAAAAACTCCAAATTCAATGACATGTTCCATGAGTATCTCCTAGTCCTTTTACAGATATCTGCTTTTCTAGGCCCAATTGTCTATGTTAAACTCGAAGTGACACGGAGGGCTGATCTATGTGCTTTTTAACTAGAGTATGTTTTGTGATGGGCCTAGGTCTGTTGGTGGGGCTAAGTACGGCATTTTCTGCTGTGACTCCTGAGAAGACCACAAAGGCCAAATACGATGATTTTTATTCACGACAAAAAAAACTAAAGCAATTCGATAAGGACAGAACCAGCAACACTGATGCCTTTAAACAAAAGCGTCAAAATGCAGATAAAAAATACGAAGAGGCCCGCCAGCAGTATGTGAAAAAGAGAAAGTCTGATCGTGCAGAAGAAAAAGAACGTAAGGCTGAGCAGTGGATGCAAGACCAACAAAAGCGACATGAAGCTCAAAGAGAAAAAGCGCGCGCCAACTATTTAGCAGGTAAAAAGCAAAAATTGAAATATGCTATTCCAGAAAAAGAGGAGTTTGATCTTCATCCTCCACCGCTACAGAAAAAAGAAGTAAAAGAAGAGCCACGTCGACCAAGAGCTTCTAGGTTTGAGGGGCGAGATCTTCGAGGGTCAGGCCGCTTAAGATTTTAATCTGTCTGAAAAAATCCCAGAGAATGAATCCCAGAAAAAACATTAAAGGTAAGCTGATCACCAGCATCCCCATCCAGTTCATTTGGGCAATCTGAGTGTTGAGCACATCTTTTTGCTGTTCCAATGTCTGTGTTGTATCTAAAGGTTGGAAGATATAAAGTCCTAAAAAATAGTTCAGCACACTGCTGATAAAAAATGAAATGGAAAGCAAGTAGGTGGAGCGATTGAGTTGCTTTTCAAATTGCGTCTGGTGCCCTTGCTCTTCAATTTTTTGTTTTAAGAGATCAGAGTTTAAAACCCCAGATTTCAGAATTAAAAAAGACATAAATGGTTTTTTCATACGAATAGAGGCCAAAACCCCAAGTCCTAAGATCAAGGGCACAGCGGCCTCTTTGATCGCAAACCAGTGACCTTGAAGGGTTGCCAGCGCAAATCCCCCAGTGACCAGTGTATTGATGAAACCAATGATGGACAGAAGGTTTTTGTTGTCTCGACGAATGTAATCTAGAAGCCCATAGAATAGGGGAAAGCAGAGAGCCACAATAAGGGAAAGAGTGGCCGCTCCGTCAAAACCACCGAGTAGTTTCCCCCCTTTTTGCAAAATGAGAACAGGGATGATGAGATTGAATGCTAAACTGAGGAATACGTTTTCCTGTTGTGGTTTTTTGCTAGCCATTGTTTGTCCTTCCATAGTAAGAATTTGGCATGAACACAGTTGATATCCCATCCCCAAAGCAAAGCGTCACAGTCTCTTCGGCCATTTTTTGGGGTCCAGTTTTATTGGCCTTCTTCAGTCTGATCACATTAGGGTGGCTCGACAATGCTAGAGGTCCACTTTATCCCCAAATTCTAGAGGGATTAAGCTTAAGTCATGTGCAAGGGGGAGCTTTTTTTGCTGTGGCTTCCTTTATGGCAGTGATTGCTAATTTTTTAGTGCCCACATTGCTGAAATACTTTTCTTCGGTGAGCACTTTACTTATTGGACTGGTGTGCACGATGATCTTTGTGGTGGGACTGTCATTTTCCACGTGCTTTGAAATTTTAATAGGCGCAGCTGTCTTTTTTGGTTTAGCTTTGGGGATCATTATGGTCACCATCAATATTGTGATTGAAGAGTTTGTGCCTAAGTCCAAGCAAAGGTCATTCTTATCTGTGATGCACTCTTTGTATGGACTGGCGGCCTTTCTATCGCCTCTGCTGATTGGGTATATCCTTGCATGGCCCATCAAGTGGTCCAATGCCTTTTTGCCCATACTCTTTGTAAGTGTTCCGTTATTTATCTTTGGTGTGTGGCAGTGTTTACGAGTGAAAAAAGGTCAGGTGCCCTCTGCTGGAGTGGTGTCAGAAGTGGGTCTAAGTGCAGATTTGATGGTGACTCACAAAAAAGAGGTGTTGATCTTTTGGAGTTTATTTCTTGCATGTTATGTGTCTAGTGAACTCTACTTTTCCACACGATTGACTATTCTATATCAGGAAGGGTTGGGACAGAATTTGGAGCTATCCAGAAAGTTTCTGTCTTTTTTCTTTTTAGGGCTTTTTGTTGGTCGAGTGATCAATAGTGTTTTGCCTGTCAAAGTCAGTGGGAAAAGCATTATCATGCTGTCGCTTCTTACGTCTTTGATCTGGTTGATATTTTGTATTGTATTTGAACCCACATGGATATGGTTTATGGGATTTCTAATGGCTCCTGTTTACCCCGTGACTGTCTCTGAAATTGCTAAACAGGCAGGACATGAATTTAAAAAGATTTCAGCGATGGCCATTGCTGTCAGTTCTTTTGTGGTGGTGATCATGCACATGCTTGCGGGGGTGATCGCAGATGAGTGGGGTTTAAAAAACTCCATGTATATTCCTGTCTGTTTTTTGATCTTAGGTTTGGGGCTTGTTGTCACAAACTGGCCTCGATTAGATTTCTCTAAGTGATGCGCTGCAAGTTATTGGTCAGCCCATTTCGCACTATGATGTATATGCAAAAATACAGTTTTTTAGCAAAAAACAACATTGAGGTGAAAGATGAGGATGTTTATAGCTGTAGCATTTCTGGTGTTTGGAATGGCTCAGGCGTCAGCCCAGGAACTGAAGTTAAACGTAGAAAAGTATAAACTCAAAAATGGAATGACGGTCTTACTTCATAAAGACAATCGTGTGCCTATGGTGACGGTCAACCAATGGTATCATGTAGGGTCTTACGATGAAGAACCTCACCGTACAGGCTTAGCCCATTTCTTTGAGCACTTGATGTTTAAAGGAACAAAAAAATATGCTTCAGGATCTTTTGATGCGATGTTGACAGAGCTGGGGGCTTCTAACAACGCCTTCACCTCTTCAGATTATACGGGCTACTACGAGATGCTTCCTGCTGCGGGACTTGAAAAGGTGTTAGAGCTAGAGGCCGATCGTATGGTGAATCTGACCCTAGACATGGATGAAATCCAAAAAGAAAGAGAAGTGGTCAAAGAAGAACGCCGTATGCGTGTGGATAACTCTCCCTCGGGTTTAGCTTTTGAAACATTGATGGGTATGACCTTTGAGGGGCATCCTTATGGTTGGTCTGTGATTGGTTCTATGGATCACTTAAACGCCACCTCTATGGATGACTTTAAGGCTTTTTATAAAAAATATTATGCCCCTAATAATTCAGTCTTAGTGATTGTGGGGGATTTTAATGTCGAGCAGGTGAAAAATTGGATTGATAAATACTATGCTGCTATTCCTGCTTCTGAAATTCAAAAAAAACAACCACCAGCGTTTAAACCTCAAACCGCAAGAAGATATAAACGCATCGAGAAGTTTGATACTCGTATGCAAGGAATCTTTTTTAGAGTGCCTGGCATTGGTCAAAAGGATGCCTATGTTTTAGATATTCTGGCTGAGGCTTTGGGTGGTGGTGAAGACAGTCGTTTGCATAAATCTTTAGTAGATCAAATGCGACTAGCTTCTAACGTGAGTGCGTGGAACTATTCTCTCAATCACAGTGGGGTGCTGGGGCTTAACATCAATATGATTGGCAAAAGTCGCTTTGATCTTGTTGAGAGTGAAATTTTACGTGAGCTTGAAAGAATCAAACAAAAAGGTCTGTCAGAGACAGAGCTAAAGCGAACTAAAGATCGCATCATGCTTGACTTCACCACGGCACTGGCGACTGGAAGTGGTAAAGGGCGAGTTCTTGCGGCCACAGAGTTGATCCGTGGAGACTATAAAGAGTTCTTTAATGATTTAAAGGTTTATGAGTCTGTGACAAATGATGAAATCAAACAAGCGGCAAAGAAGTACCTCTCCAGAAATCAAGCCAATGTATTGAGCTTAGGAAAGTAATTCTTGGACATGGAATTTTAGGAAGTGAATATGAAACAATTTAATAATGAGAAAAATAATACGAGTGATCAAATGCAAAAGACAGGATCGTGGATAACATCTTTATGTTCTTTCGTTCTAGGAATTTTACTGATAGCGGGTCTGGGTGGATGTTCTTCAACCTCCTCTACTGCGACCACAAAATTTCATTTTCCCCAGTTTGAAACTGTGGTTTTAGAAAATGGTGTGACTCTCTATTTTGTTAAAGATTCTAGCTTACCCTACATGAGCTTACAGGCTTTGTTTGATGTAGGTTCATCCTTAGACCCTGCGGGCAAAGAGGGCTCAGCAGTACTTATGTTTGAAATGTTAAAAGAAGGTTCAAAAAACCGTCCTGGCTCTAAACTTAAAGAGGCCTACTCTAACTTAGGAACCTCGTTGTCTGTCAGTGTAGAGCGTGATTTTGCGTCCTTAAGAACCAAAGCTTTATCCAAATACAGTGATCAGGCGACCAGTCTATTTGTTGAGACCATCACCTCACCTGAATTTGGTAAAAAAGAATTTGAAAGACGCAGAAACTCCCAAGTGGCTGAACTGGAACGCTTCATGGAAAGTCCTCAGGTTTTTGTCAGCATGTTATTTTACTTTAATCTTTTTGGAAAAGATCATGCTTATGGAATGCCTGTTCCAGGAACCTTATCTGCGGTCAAAGGTATGAATGTCGCCGATATCGAAAACTTCTATAAAAGCTACATGAATCCTTCACGTATGCACATTGCCATATCTGGGCTTTACTCTGAATCTTCTAAGCAGATTTTAATGCAGAAGTTAGGAGCCTTAAAGGCCCATGAGGGTTCGAACTTAAAGGCCAAGACCTTTGCGCAAGTGAAAGAGGTGCCTACAAAGATCATCTTTGTGGATAAACCTAATATGGCTCAAGCAGAAGTGCGTATTGGTTACCAGAGTATGAAGCGTAACAATCCTGAATTTGTTAAATTTCAGGTTGCAAATGGAGTTGTTGCGGGAGGTGATTTTTCATCTCGCTTGATGCAAGAGGCGCGTGTGAAGCGTGGACTTGTGTATGGCATTCACGGTTCCCCACAAGGTTTAAAAGAAGAGGGCCCAATTATATTTGCGGCTTCTACTCGTCATGAAAAGATCTCAGAACTTTTACAAGTGGTCTTACAACAGGTTGAAAGCGCTCGTTTAGATGGCGTCACAGCTAAAGAGTTAAAAGATCAAAAAGCGACCATCTTAGGACAGCTTCCTAGAAGTTTTGAAACCACAGAGTCCTACATTGCCAGAGTCATGCAGTATAAACTTTATGGTTTTGATGAAGACTATTTAAATACTTATGTCAAAGATGTGGCGTCAGTTTCAGTCAAAGATGCAAGTGCTATATTGGCTAAATACTACAGAAACACAAATTTACAAATCACAATCCTAGGTTCAAAAGCCAGTTTGACTCCAGACTTTGAAGAGCTGGGCATTCCTATTGAATACAAAAACTACAAGTCTTTGGGGCTTTAGAAATAAAAAAAACTCAGATGCCTGTTTGGGTCACCTGAGTGGGGAAACATTTTAGAAGTAGAGGCCAATTTAGACATCTAAATTGGCTTTTTTATTAACCACGTTTTTTAAATTTATCTTTTTGTAGCATATAGAAACCCGCACCACCTGCGGCCACAAGAAGAAGCCCGATGAGGATGCGTGTTGCGGTTTGGTTGTCACCACCAGATTCTGCATACATGTTTTCATCACCCAATTCGCTTTCGTCTAAAGTGGCGCCTATGGGTAGTGCATACAGATCGTCTTCTCTTTTGCGTAGGGCTCCACCTGATCCTGCTAAGATGTCATCAGAGGCTACGATTCTTAAAGACTGAATGGCTTTCATAAAGTCTTGGGCATATTTGGCGTAATGATCCTTGTGGGCACTAAAGGTCACAAGAACTGCAATCTGTCCTTTTACTGTAGCAAGATAGCGAGTGTAGTACTCTTGCACCTCACTGCCTAAATGAATCCCATCCATCCAGTCTTGCATAGAAATTTTACGAGGCCGTACTTGTTTGATTTGTGATTTGTACTTTTGACCTTTGGCATTTACGAGGTTGCGCTCTGTTTTTAAGTGTCCCTCATACAAAGTTAAAGAGTCACTTGGCCCTTTTTCTTTAGCCGTTAGGATGATGATCGCTTCACGCTTTTCGTTATTTTTCTTTACAAATTTATTGATACAAACCCATTCAGTACCTTCAAGCTCACAGTCCCAATTTGCAGGAAGCTCAAACTGTACGTAAGAGTTTTTAAATAATTTAGCATGTACACTTGGGGCGACAAATAGAAGTCCAAAGATGCAAAGACCAGTAAGTATGATGTGTGTTCTCATGTTGTTCTCCATAATGTGATTTTACACATTATGGAGAAGATTCAAAACGCTTATCAAGGGAACAGGTCTAAGGTTGGCTTGCTAGATTTGTAGATGTTGGAGTAGGTACTGGAGCTAGATCAAGGGCTGAGTTTGCGGTTAAGACTTTTCCAGATAAAATTTTACCTTCAAGAGCACTGGCCTTATGTCCTGCTTGTTTAAGGATTTGGCTGACTTCAGGCGCGGTCAAAGAAGAATTATAAGAAAACACAAGAGCGGCAATTCCCACAGCAATGGGTGTGGACATGGAAGTTCCTTGCGAAGGAAAGAATAAAAGTCCATCGGGGTTAGGGATGTAAGTGGAATACAGCATTCCATCGTAGGGTCTGCGATTTGCAAAATCAAAATCTTCTCCACCATAAGTGGCGATGTGTACGCTCTTAGAGCCGAAATTAGAGTAGTAAGACAGGCGATCAAACTCATTGACGGCGGCCACACTGAGAAGATTAGGAGAAGTGAGCCCTGAAGGCATGTGCAGAATTCTATCTGTGTCGATGCCTAAGCCCGAGTTAGGATCGCCATTTCCAGCAGCAGCGACAAGAAGCACATCTGCGTGTTCAGCAAGTTTTAAGATTCGATTTTCAATGGCAGCTGGTGGACGGTAGCTCCCAAAGGACATGTTGATGACCTTGGCTCCCATTTCAATGGCGTAAGTTAAACCTTGTAGTGTCGTTCCTAGGTCTGACATGGCCTCGGCATTAGATACTTTTACGGGTAAAATTTTAGCATCAGGGGCTACACCCAAAAGTTTTCCTGCAGCAAGACCAGCGATATGGCTTCCGTGTCCATTGTCATCAAAAGGGTAGGGGTCATTGTTGACGAAATCCCAACCATGGATGTCCCCGCGATAGCCATTGCCATCTTGATCTGAATTATAATCGGTTTCTTTAGTATTGATAAAGATATTGTCTACAAGGTGGGGGTGGTTATAGTTCACACCACTGTCAACCACAGCGATTAAAACACCTTGGCCCGTAGATTTTTTATGAGCTTGTCCAAGTTCTAGCTTGTGTAAAAACTTTTGCACTGAAACACGGGCATCCATAGCTACTACAGAAGGCTTAAACTCTTCATTTCCTGTAACTAAAAGTTTAGCGGTTTCAACATGGCACACACTTTTGATGTCTTGAGCAACAACAAGGATGCGGTAAACACCCATGGTGTCCAAAGTTAATCTTAAAGTTTGATCCGCATAGATGTCTTTGGCATGAGAGCCTAGTGGAGATTCAATAACAAAGGACAGTTTTAAGTCTCCACCCGTGAAGGCATGAGGTTGGCTTTGAGACGCATCTAAGATCACAGTCTCGCCGATCTCCAGAGGGGCTCGTCGCTTTAAATTGTCTGAAACAGGTAGAATTTTGATGACAGGTTTTAGGCCGTTGCTTTTGCAAGTTTGAAAGTTAATCTCTTCGCCGATCACTTTTAAGCCGTGGTATTGAGTGTTATCAATTAAGTCTTGAGCCGCAGAGAAATTTTGGGCCGCAAAAAGCCCCGTCAATGTGTCAGCATCACTGGTGCTTTGTTTTTTGATATAAAATTCATTCTTTTGAATCAGAGCGGAAGGAAAATGTTTAGCAAGCTCTTCGTGGCTGTCTTCGGAAAGGACTTCATAAAATCCATGCTGTTCGGAAAGAATGCGTATTTGTGCAGCAGGCTTTGCTGATAAATACTTTTCTTTTTCGCTAGGTTCTGCTCCTAAAATAAGCTGACCTAACTCACTTTCGCTTTGTGGTGCGCCATATCTGACTTGATCTGCACCGCCACAAGCGATAAGAAGGTGAGTCATTGATACTAGAAAAATTCCTTTAGTGACGAAAAAAGACTTCATGTCTTATACCCCCATCTGTTCCCACAATTATTCTGGCCTAAGGTCCTGAATAAAGTCATCTAAAGAAAAATTTACACTGCTGATAAGTTATGCTTATACTTTGTTGCCATCCTGCACTAATATAAGGATTTGAGGATGATGCGTATTACAAAAACGCATAATGGAGGCTAAAATCATGAATATTCAGCAATTAGCAACGTTTTGTACGGTCGTCAGCGAAGGAAGTATGACTGCTGCGGCTGAAAAACTGTTTTTGACTCAGCCCGCAGTGAGCCAACAGATCCGAAACTTAGAGGATGAAGTCAATTGTGAGCTTTTGGTTAGGGGTGTGCGTAGCGTTAAACCGACCCTGCAAGGGCAGCTTTTATATGATTACGCTAAGCGCATTTTGCATCTGACAGAGCAAGCCGAAGTGGCTTTGCAGGCCATGTCCAACGAACTTTCAGGTGAAATCCGCATTGGGACCTTAAACTCTTTGGGACTTTACCTTATCAGCCCTGTCATTGGTCTGTTTATGAAGCACAATACAAAACTTAAGATCAAATTGATTTATGGCTCGATCCATAACCTAGTGAAAGACTTAGATGAGGATCAGTTAGATGTTCTTATTTTGCCAGAGCCTACTTTTGAAGTTTCAGATAAATTTAAAAGCTTAGGTAAAAAGTTTTTAATGACAGATGAAATGTGGCTGGTAGGTTCAGGTCGTGACTCGTCTTTACCACAAAGAGTGGCTTTAAAAGATTACGTTGCCAATCAAGTGATCTATTTCACCGACAAGTACGTCGGATTCCAAGCCCAACTTGATGAACATCTCAAAGCTCAAGGTTTAAAATTAAACCCCATTTTTGAATCCGATAACGTAGGTACATTAAAACGAGTGATCGAAACTGGCCTAGGCTGGGGCTTCTTACCCGCTCACAGCATTAAAAAACAAGTACGCACAGGCCGCCTAAGTAAAATCATGGTGGAAGACGTCCGCTTTAGCACATCTGTAAACATGTATTATAAAAACACAAAAGAAGTGAACGATATTGTTGAGGTGCTTTTCCGCGCCGTCCGCCAACAAGCCCTAAACTAAAACACCAACTGAGCCTCTTGCGCTTGGTCTTTGGGTTGTATTTTTTTATATATGGTCGAAATGCGAGTTCGGCTTGGCGTGCTTTTGCGAACGCAAAGGCATGCCAAACGTCACTGTCTGAGCATTTTGAGTATATATAAAAAAATACAACCCAAAGACCAAGCGCAAGAGGCGGCTTAGAATAGAGGATCCATGCTTTTGCCGAGACGGGCGGCGACGATGCGGGCGACTTCTGCGGCTGTTTCTTCTAAGGCGCGGTCGGTGACGTTGACGATCGGCCAGCGTCTGTTTTTTTTGAAGATGTCGTTGGCGTAATCTAATTCTTTTTGGATATGATCTAGATTTGCGTATTCGCCGCCTGGGTCTTGGCCGAAGTTTTCTAGGCGTTTGCGGCGGATCAGGTGAAGTTTGTCTTCGTTAATGGTGAGGCCCACAATCTTTCGTTGATCGACTTCAAAGAGTTCATCTGGCAGTGATGTTCCTAAAACCAGAGGGATATTTGCAACCTTCCAGCCTTTATGACTTAAAAATATAGAAAGTGGAGTTTTGCTGGTGCGGCTGATACCCACCAAAATGATATCGGCTTTGTCTAGTTGAGATAAAGTTTTGCCATCATCATGCCTTACAGTAAACTCAATGGCTTCGATGCGTTTAAAATACTTATCATCAACAGTACGTAAAAGTCCTGCTTGCAAATGTTCGCGTTTTTGCAGATCAAAAAATAAGTCCAATTGCTCTAAGACAGGGCCTAAGAGGTCTACACTGGGTACATTCAAGGATTGAGATAAATTTTGGATGAGTTCTCGCATGCTTTTGCTCACAAGCGTGTAAACCACAAAACCGTTTTCTTCCTTCACCTCTTCCATCGTGCGTTCGATTTGAGAGGGGCTTCTGACGTTTTTGACACGAATGATCTTAATGTCTGAGTTATGGTACTGCACAAGAGCGGCCTGTAACATACTCATGGCCGTTTCACCTGTTCCGTCAGAAAGCACATAGATTTTTTTATTTTGTATCATAGAGGATCGGGCTCGCAGGTGACGACTTCAAGTTGGAAGTTTTCAAATCGACTTTGTTCAGCCATAAGACCTTTTAAAAAATCTTCGATCTGATTCGACCCCCAAAATATACGAATAGTATTTAAATTTAACTCTGTGGCCTTTTTATGAAGTTCAACCAACCAGTTTTGTAATCCCACATCGACATTCAGAGCTAATATTCCTTTATTGGGGAAAATATTTTGCGTGTACACCAGAACATTGTTTTCAGGTAAAGTCTTCTGATCCGAAAATGGCATCTGTTCGTCTTTGATGACTTTTTTTAAAGTGTCAGAGAATGTGGGTTGTTTCTTGTAAACCCAAAGTGTCATTTGGGAAGAGGTGTACCAGTTGAGTTTTTTAAACCAAGTGCTATGGGGACTAAAAGGAACGGCCCATAGATCTGCTCCTGGTACAAATGTAGAAGCTAGTTGTGAAATCTCATTCAGTTGCCCCATGTTCCTTCCCCCATTGATCAAGCACCCCATTGATGAAGCCTACGGAGTCTTTAGAGCTGTACACTTTTGCCACCTCTAGGTTCTCGTTTATGGCCACTTTAAAAGGCGTTAGATTTAGTTTAATCTCTGCGATGGCAATTCTCAACAGAAGAAGATCCACTAGTGCAAGACGTTCAAGTTTCCAGTTATTGGCAAGGGACGCAATTTGTTGATCAAGATCCTCGCGGTGAGCATGAACATAAGAGGTGACCGCCTGAATGAACTCCCAATTGACGGGTTCGTCTTTAATGAAGTACTCGCGAAAGTGCTTTAAGCTTTCATCAAGGGGATTTTGGGTGAACTCTTGTTGAAACAAAATTTTAAGCGTGTTTTCACGCGTGGCACGCATTAGACCCACTTTGGATCTCCACCTAAGGTTTCTACGAATTCGTTCACTTCACGGAAGGTCATATACACGCTAGCAAAACGCACGTAAGCCACTTCGTCGATCTTTTTAAGTTCAGTCATCACGTAACGACCGACCAAATCGGCGGCGACTTCTTTTTCTCCACGTTGAAGAATTTTATGACTGATCTTTTCAACAATAGTTTCAAGTTGGGATTGAGCAATAGGACGCTTTTGACAAGCGGCTTGTAAGCCCGCCAAAAGTTTAGTTTTTGAAAAGGCTTCGCGCCGTCCATCTTTTTTGACAATCATGGGATAGTTCAGTTCCACAACTTCGTGAGTGGTGACTCTGGATTTGCACTTTTGGCATTCGCGCCGTCTCTTAATGCTATTGCCAGATTTGCTTAATCTTGTTTCGAGAACTCTTGTATCTTGGTGACCGCAGTAGGGGCAATTCATCTTTCCTGACTCTCCTTAGGTATGGAAAGGTAAAAAGATATTGGCCTGACGTCAAGGTGACGCTAAGTGCCTTTGGACATAAAATAAAAATATGCAACACCGATGCTGCAGAACACTTTTAATGACATCTGTTTTTCTGTTGACTTCTGTAGCAGCGGCCAACGACCCGCATTTTGCAGAAGCACAAAAGTTTTTTTATGAAAGTAAGCAGCTGCAACAAAAAGGCGTTAAGGCGGCACCACCTGCCACAAAATATAACATTCCTCCGTCTGCACAAGCTCGATATGCAACTCCAACAAGAGAAGTGGCTCAGCATGAGGCCGCTCCATCACAGATTACCGCTACGGTAGCCCCACAGCCTCCGCGTAGAACTGCTATCTATTTAAGCTTTATCAATGAAAAGTACGGCGGCACAGATGGAAGCCCCAGTTTAAGAACTAGCCTTGGTTTAGCCATTCCCATTGTGAATGCTAGTGGGGGGCGAACCAAAGGGGAGTTTGTGCTTTTAAGTGATATTCGAGGGGCCAGTGACTGGGGGCGGGTGCGCTTTTACCACCGTGAATCTATAAACATCATTCGTTGGAACTTCACACAACTTGAAGCCTTTGTTGGGGCAGGTTTGGGATATGGCTATGGAGACATGGTAGGGCCCAGTCAAAAGCTTTTTGCCCCTTGGATGGCGGGGGTGTTCTTTAACCAAATTCATAAAGAGCAACCTGTGTTTTATCGGTTTGAAATAGGTCTTACGGGGGACCTCTCTTTTGGCCAAAATGCACATAGTTCTGGCTTTTTTGGAAACATTAGCTTAGGTTACAAACTTTAAAAATCTGTGAAAATGAAACCCACAAAAGTGTTTTCGTAAAGTGTTCAAAAGAAGTCAAAATGTCTAAAAAAGTAAAGTCCTCATCACCCAATTCCTCACGCTCCTCGCGATATTCAGGCTCGAAGTCCGCAAGCTCTTCACGTTCTACTAAGTATTCGAGTTCTAAACCCTCAAACCCTGCGCGTTCCTCTGAACGTTCGGGTTCTAAGTTTGCAAGCACTTCACGATATGCGGAGTCTAAACCTTCAGGTCCTTCTCGAGACTTCGGTTCTAAATCCTCAGCGCGTCCTTCGGGGGCAACTAAAACTACTAATGTGGGGTCTGCTAAAAAGTTTCATCGGCCTTTATTAAAAGAGCTGATTCCTAGTTTGGTACTGGTCTTTGAAGAGAAGAAGCCTGCTTCAAAAGTTTTAGATAATGTTTTTCGTCATAATTTAAGATGGGGCAGTCGCGATCGTAAAGTGTTTGCGGAAGTGTTTTATGAGATCATTCGCAAGCGTTATGCTTTAAGTTACGAGGCCCAAGAAAACATCAATGCGTCTTCAGATATTTTGGCCCACTATTATTTGAAAAAAAATGACTACCATGTTCTAGAAGCTCCTGACTTACGAGGACTGGGGCGTGGGGATGTGAAAAGAGCGCCTCTGTGGATTCGTTACTCGTATTCAGAACGTTTTCACGAAGTGTGTCAGAGCCAGATGACGACTCAACTCAAAGAGTACTATCAGGCCTCAGAAGAGGTGGCTCCTGTGTTTTTACGTGCTAACACACACCTTACAAGTGTGCAGGAGTTAAAGCGGACTTTAGAAGAAGAGGGCATTGCCACAGATAAGGTGCCTGCCTCGACGTCGGCATTAAGGCTGCGAGAAAGACAAAATATATTTAAAAGCCCAGCGTTTAAAAAAGGACTTTTTGAAGTGCAAGATGGGGGCTCGCAGCTGATTGCGCCTTTTTTACAAGCAGAACCAGGGCAGCGAGTGATAGATGCGTGCGCGGGATCAGGTGGTAAGACACTGCACTTAGCCACCTTACTGGGGAACACAGGGAAGGTGTTAGCCTTAGACATTTATGAGTGGAAGCTTGGGGAACTTAAAAAACGCGCCAAAAGAAATTCACTGCAAAATATTGAAACACGACTCATTGAGGGGCAAAAGACCATCAAACGTTTAGCAGATTCGGCAGATCGTTTGCTTTTAGATGTGCCGTGCACGGGCTCGGGTGTCTTTAGACGTAATCCTGATTCAAAATACCGATGGGAAGCCGAAGACTTTGAGCGGATTTATAATTTGCAAAAAGAAATTTTAAACTCCTATTCTAAAATGTTAAAAGTGGGCGGCAAGATGGTTTATTCTACGTGCAGTGTTTTTCATTCTGAAAACCAAAAGCAAGTGGAGGCATTTTTAGCTGAAAATCCTGGTTGGGAACTGGAAGAGACTCGCAGTATTTTTGTGGGTGAGAATGACTTCGATGGCTTTTTTATGGCCAGATTGAAACGAGTGGCCGCTCACTAGAACAGAGAGACTGCTCACTAGAATCCAGTATGGCTTAGGTTTCAGAGATCAATGCAACAGCAATTTACAAAAGCAAAAACCCATACGGGTTTTTTAATTGCTGTGCCTTGAGTTTAGAGATAGGGGCAGGGTGACACAGCCAGTGACAAGCTCAAAGCAGAGGCGTAAAGTGAGACCCAATAGGAGCCTTATATGAGTTATGATTTGGTTTTGGAAAATGCCGAAGTGTTTTATCAAGGAAAGCTACAAAAGCTTAATATGGGCATTGAGTCGGGGAAGATCAAGACTCTGACTGAAGATGCACTTACGGGAAAAACAAAACTGAATCTGCAAGGCAAATGGATTTTACCAGGCTTAATTGACAGTCAAGTTCACTTTCGTGAACCAGGTGCCACACATAAAGAAGACTTGCAAACTGGAACGCTGTCTGCATTAGCGGGTGGAATCACAGCGGTACTTGAGATGCCTAATACCAATCCTTTGACGGTAACTAAAGAAACTTTACAAGAAAAGGTAAATCTTGCCAGTCAAAAAGCATGGGTAGATTTTGGGTTTTTTGTGGGTGCTACTCATAACAACATCGACGAGTTACCTCAACTTGAAAAGCTTGAGGGGTGCTGTGGGGTGAAGATCTTTATGGGCAGTTCTACAGGCTCATTGTTGATGGATGACGATGCCGATCTGGAAAAGGTATTTGCAACGGCTAAGGGCCCTATTGCGGTTCATTGCGAAGATGAAAAAAGACTTTTGGAAAGAAAACCCATTGCCGAGGTTGCGGGTAATCCCTTAGCGCACCCTGATTGGCGAGATGAAGAGTCTGCGTTTATTGCGACAGAAAAAGTCGTGAGATTATCAAAAAAATATAATCACCCTGTGCATGTGCTGCATATTTCTTCCAAAAAAGAAATTCTATTTTTGGCAGAAAATAAAGACGCCAATATCACCGTGGAGTGTACGCCTCAATTTCTGACTTTTGCGGCTCCTGAATGTTATGAAAAGTTAGGAACCTTAGCGCAAATGAATCCTCCTGTAAGAGGGGCAGAGCATCGAGAAGCCTTGATTGAGGGCCTAGTGAATGGAACTGTGGATGTGATGGGGTCTGATCATGCTCCTCATACGCGCGAGGAAAAAGCCAAGCCCTACCCTCAAAGCCCTTCGGGGATGACGGGCGTGCAAACCATTGCCACGGTCATGTTTGGATTTGTGAAGAAAGGGCTAATCACTCTGGAAAGATACGTGGACCTTTTATCGACCAAACCTGCACAGATTTATAAACTTCATCAAAGAGGGAGTATCGAGTTAGGGTGGGAAGCCAACCTTACCGTGATAGACCCCAATGCTGAGATCGAATTTAAACACGAACAGATGCACTCCAAATGTGGTTGGACACCTTTTGATGGGATGACCTTTACGGGTACACCAACTGAGGTGATTTTAAGAGGGGAACTGGTCATGGAAAATGGCCAGGTTTTAGGCGGCTCTCGGGGTAAAATGCTGCATTATGACCGATAAACTCTTGTGAAACGGTCCATCTGGCGTCACACTATAAGGGTATGAACTTCTGGAATTTACTGCTTGAAAACAACGCCTATCTACTTATTTTTAGTGCCACGGGTTTTATCCTGTCGCTGATCTGGTACATCGTATCTGAACGACGCAGAAGAGACCATGTCGAGTCTAAACAGGCCCTCACCGATGAGGCCTCCTTCTTCAGTCAATTTGAAGATTTAGAAAATCCAGCGCTGAAAATCCCTGAGTTTCATAACCCCATTCGCTCGTCGCTTCCTCATAGTGTCAGAACGAAAAAGACAGAAGAACGTATTCAAGATGAAGAGCCCACTCAGGAACCAGAACGCACTCAGGAATCAGAACACACTCATGATGAAGCTTCTGACAAGGCTCACGATGAGCGAGTGCGAGATGCCATTCTGCGAGCAGAAGCTTTAAAGTTTAAACCTAATGAAATTCCACACGTTGAAGAAGAGGCGGAAGAGGATGTGGACTATCCAGAGCCGTCGCAAGAGTCTCAAGCGGTAGATGCCAAACCCGCTGTTATTTCAGAGGAGCAAAAGATCAATGCCGCAAGCTCTGAGATGGACCCTCATTATGATGAAGACGAACAAAAAGTAAAAGAGTTACTTGAACAAATTAAGAAAGACATGCGTGAGCAGGGAGAGCAAACATCATGACATCATTTAATATTTTGTTGGCATTGTTAGTCACAATGGTCAGCCCGTTAAGTGCGTGGGCCAGCGTCCAAAGTGTAGAAGAGAAGTATCAGGAATTAGTTTCTGATCCTGAAAGATTGAAGTCTATTGTTTCTGATAATATTGAAGCCGAAGAACTCCCTCTGGAAGCCTTAACTTATAAAGACTTATATCGTGATATCTCTATTCAACAAAAATGGAACATCCTTGCTGATTTAGCAACTAAATCTCCTGAGTTTGCAAAAGGCATTTATCTGTCCTGTATTGAATCTACAGATTGGTTGTTAAGAGTCGGGGGCCTTAAGTTTTTAGCGACTATGGATGCGCAGCTTGCTATTGAACGTGCACAGAAACTTCTTGAGTCAGACAATGCCTTACTGGTTCGTTCTGCAGCAATGGATGTGCTTTTAGAATTAGGTGGTGTCACCAGAGTGAAAGACACCCTATGGGCCGCTTTAACTGATAAAAAGAACTTTCATCGTGGAAACAGTTTATGGATTCGTCAAAATATCGCTAATGCACTTCTGGCGTTTACAGATATGACAGACAACTCTCAGTGGGCCAACTTCCTTGAAGACAAAGATGTCATCGTACAAACTGCAGCGATCAATGCTCTTGAAAAAAATCATCAAACGCGCTTAGGAAGTCAGACGGACTCTTTAGATGTACGCTCTGCTTTGTGGAAGACCAAGTTGGCAGAAAGCACACGGATTAACCCCATTGCCACTCCAGGCTCGTTGCATTCTGAATTGCCACAAAAACCTACGTCGATTCATTCCCACAAGATTGAACCTCAGTTGACTCCTGACCCTATTGATGAGCCCAGCAGCATGTAACCCTAGGACCACTCACTAGATAGTGAGTGGCATCTTATTTGATATTTTTTTAAAATTTCTTGTAATCATAAGACTACGATTTATAGGGCTAGATTCGTATAAAATGTGGCAGGATCAAAATCTTTTGTGTCCAACAGATCATTTGATTTTGATTCGGCGTAAAACGGTGTCCAGCTCAAGTTGGCGTTGGGTTTTGTAAAATAGTCTTATCTCTTCCCACCCTGATGAGGAGAGCTGTTTCATCGAGCCGACAAAGTCCACTTGGGCTTCGGCCTTCTTTTCGATGTGAACTTGAGTCGTGCGTGGTCCAATTCTAAAGACTTCAATCACCAGAATCTGCCTGTAATTGGAAGGTAAAGGCTCTTCAAAGGGAGCCCGCCACACCTCTCCTGGGCCTAGTTTTTGAGTTTTGATCACCCCACTCTTCTTGTCATTATAATCTAAGGGGTAAGTTCCCATGACGTTCTGTAAGGCGTCCCAAACTCTGTTGTAAGACGCATTATAGAGTTGTGTTTTTCTATTGGTCAGACCAGAGGCTTCAGGGATAGATGTTTGTGAAAAAGCTGGTGTAAAACACCAGCTTGATAGATATAAAGCGATAAGAATTTTAAATTTCAATGGCATTTTTAGTTACAAGTTCCGTAGTTTCAAAAAGAGTTTCATGATCATTAGGAATATCATTGGACGAAGAGGCGTGCAATGAAACTTCGATACGATACTTTTTGCCAGACTGTCTTAAGGTTTCCAGTGCGACTAAGTCTAATTGTCCTGACCATGGGCCAAGTTGGTATGAAGTGTAAATCACTTCGTTGGTGGTGGCATCAAAGACCTGCGCACTTGCTCCAATCGCATTTAATCCTGTAGGGATTTGAGGTGCGGTGTAATTGATGTGTCCCCCTGCGTAGTTCAATTGATCCACAAAACCTAATAGAGGATGAGCATTGGTGTTTGCGCTAAATTGTAAAGACATTTTATAGCGCAAAAGCCCTTTGGTATCGGACTCGGCAAAAGTAGAGTGAAAAAGGCCTGTGAATAAAGCAGAGCGCCCTCTTTCTACTTTGATCTGCGCGCTTCTACTGGGATTGATCACTTTGATGTCTGTAGGATAAAACTTATTTCCTGCAGTAGCTTGTAAAAGAGAGACAGCCACAAAATTAAAATCTCTAGGAACAGAAGTAGGTGCAGCAATGGTGTCTGTTTCGCTCAGGCGGTTTTGACCTACGGCAAGATCTTGAAAGATCACTTGGGGACTGTCTACAGTGGTGCCCACATATTCTGTATAAGAAAGAATATTAAACAAACCAGCAAGTTGTAATAGGGAGGTGCCATTTCTAAAACCATCAATCACATCAGAGAAGGGAAATTGACCATGGAGGATGATCAAAGAGGTGTCCTGTCCAGGCTCAAAGTACAAGCGGTAGTGAGGTTTGTTTAAACGGATAGAAAAAATATATCTCTCTCTTTGATCTGGAAGAGCCACGTTACTGGGTAAATCTAAGTTGTAGCCAAAAACAGAAAGGCGATCTGTCGATGTGCTCATCAGGTCATCAAGTTCAATTTGAAAAAGATCCTGTTTGTTGAAGTTTTTAAGAATAAGACCAAAATCGGCACGACCGTCCTCGCGTAGATTACCATAACCGTTTGTGGAACCTTTAATTTCTACTTGTGCGGATTTTAAATTAGCTTTTGGAGTGTGAACAGAGTTTTCTTTAAAACACCCTGTAAACCAAAATGCAGTGACCACTAATGCTAACGTACTTGTTATTTTCAACTCATCCTCCTTGGTCGAGTTTAATTTTTTGCGTTCCCTTTAAGTTTACGGGGTAAAAAATAAAAAAACCAAGCAAAATGCTTGGTTTCAACGCTATAGGGCGGTAAGAAACCCGCCCCCAGCCTTAAAAGACAGAATTTTTAATAGATTTCTAACTACTGTCTTAAAATTTTAGACTTTCCATCGCCTTGGACAAAGACAGAAATGCCTTGTCTAAATTTACTAAGTGGAGAAGACGCCAACCACTTTACATCCACTTGCATTCCTGCAACGGGTTGGTCGACAGTGCCTAGGTTGACTAAAGAAGGAATGTCTACGCTGGCATCCAAACTGAATCCCCAGCCCACATACACGTTACGTGGATGGACTTGCACGTTAGTGAGGTAAAGACCTTTTCCTTGAATGTCGCCTCCGTAAGTGAACACCACATCAAAATCAAAACGGATCACTTCTACACCAAAATAGTTTTTAAAAGACTGGCTGTAACTTCTGACCGCAGGCACTTGCCAGTTAGACAGTTCATCCCAACAGCGCACACCTCTAGGAAGCGCGTTGGCAGAGTTGTCCATGCTCAGATTCATCACGGGTTGACCAGAAACAATGATCTCCCAAATCTTTTTACCAATGTTAATAATGCCATCTACAACCTTACCTGTTTCGTCTACGATTTCGGCTGCAACTTTGACTTCTTCTTTTACAGGGTCTAAGACTGCTTTACCTGTATCAAAGATTAAGTTAGAGCCCGCAAGATCATCCTGACAAGCCATGTGCATATTGCTTTGAGCGTAATTGTTTAAAGTTTTCTCATCGACTGGAACTTCCATCAATTCGGCTTTCTCGATAGAATAAAATTTTTCAGAATAATTGCTGAATTGATCAAGACTATTAGCCCCTGCTTGCAGGCTAAAAGCCGCTACTACTAAGAAAAGTAATGCTTTCATAAAATCTCCCCTTTGCTTTAGAAAACCACTTTAGGCAGTAAAATTGTCATCAAAGGATGTATTGAATGCAAGAGTTGATTCTTCTTTAAGCACAAATATTGCGGCGCAAGACCAAAGTCTGGTTCAAATCCTAACAAAGCTTACTTTTTAAGCCCACAAAGG
The DNA here is from genome assembly GCA_023954155.1 of Pseudobdellovibrionaceae bacterium. Classification (NCBI taxonomy): domain Bacteria; kingdom Pseudomonadati; phylum Bdellovibrionota; class Bdellovibrionia; order Bdellovibrionales; family Pseudobdellovibrionaceae; species Pseudobdellovibrionaceae bacterium. Next base: position 197,319 of record JAMLIO010000002.1, read on the forward strand.
AAAGTAGAGCTTATTGCTTGGATAAGGTTTGCCTTATAGCGACGTTAATTTCAGCACCTAGGATGAGTAAAAATCCGATCAAATAGAACCAAAAAAGCATCACAATCACGGCGGCAAGGCTTCCGTAAATATCACTATAGTGAGCCATCTTTTTAACGTAAAGTCCAAAGAGATGAGTGAGGGCCATCGTAGAGACCGTAGTAAAGAGCGCCCCAGGGACTAGGTGTTTGAGCTTTTCTTTTACGCTGAGCCTATACAAGCTTAAGCAAGAGGTGAAGATCAACACAAACAAAGAGAAAAGAGTCAGGGACGAAAATAAACCACTGTCTGCAAGAGGAATATTGTTAAATGTTTCAAGTTTATGGATTGTTTTTCCAAAAACCAAAATCAACAAAGACACAAGTCCCGTAAAACAGATGATCATGATCAACACCACAGATGAAAGCCTATTGGCAATCGCACCTCGACGTCGATGGGATTTATGAACTTGATCAATCTGTCTTACTGCTGCTGTGATCCCGTTACTGACCGTCCAAACGGCGGTCACAGCTGCGATAGACAGGGCGTGCAGCTTCATGCCATTTTCGCCTTTAAATTCACGCAGGGCTCGCAGTAAAACCGTTTGCACATCATCGGGCACGTGTTGTAACAAAAGCAGAAGCTGCTGTTCAAGGTCCTGTAAGGAGAAAAAAGAGAGCAGGATCAGGCTCAGCATCAGAGCGGGCAGGGTGGCCAAAAGAAAATAAAAGGACAGGGCTGCGGCGCCGTCAAAAATAGAACTGGATTTGAGTTGTCTCATTAGCTGCTTTAAAACCAATAAAAAACTTAAGCGTTTAGTCATAGAGTAAGTTGTCGTCCTTTTTTATATTTTAATGTTATATAAGTTCTGCCTAAGAAGGTATTGTTTTTTGATCGCAGCACAGTAAAGGAATGTTTATGGAAAAACTAAAGAGTGTCGGGATTTTGCTTGTCGTACTTTTGGCCTCCCAAAACTCGTGGGCGTGGGGCAAAAGAGGACATCAGATCAGCGGAGAGGTGGCAGCTTTAGTGGCGTCTGAAGTGACTATCAATAATTACTCTGCGCGTTTTTTAGTGGAACACAGTTATGATTTTGGTTTTTACAACAATGTACCTGACCTCGTTTGGAAGAATCCTGCCACTTACAACCAAGAGGCCCATAATCATTTTATGGATATGGAAATTTTTGAAAGAAAGCTAAAGCCCCATAAAGTGGATTTGAAGACAGCTTTTAAAATGACCCGTAAAGAGTTTGAAAAAAAATACCCCGAGATTGAAACCAAAGAAGGGAGAGCATTTTGGAGAGTGAGAGAGTTTGTAACTCACCTTGAAACCGTCACGCAAAAACTCCGAGAATCTTCTGTTCAGATTAAGCAAAAACAACGTAAAGGCGAAAACGTGGAGGACTTAATTAAAAGCCATCGTAAGTTACAGGAGCGATGGTTGGTGTACGCGGGTGTAGTGGGGCATTACGTATCGGATATGGCTCAGCCTTTACATGCCACTGAAAATTATGATGGACAACTTACAGGACAAAAGGGCATTCATCATATTTATGAAACAGACTATGTGAATGAGTTGTATCCACAGATTATGGTGGATGTGCTTAAGCGGGCAAAAAAGCAGTGGTCACAGTTCACTCAAGAACATCAAAACCTTCCGCTGTTAGATTTATTGATCAAAGAGGTGGAGCAGTCGGGTAAAGACTTAAAAACAGTTTTAGATTTAGATAAAAAATTAGGACGCAAAGCAAGCAAGAAGAATGCTCAGAAGTTTAAATCTATTTTAGAAAAGAATTTAGTTCTTGGAAGTTTGACTCTAGCAGAAATCTATCGTCGCAATTTAGGCTGGGAATTTTACGGAGAAAAATTCTATTTTATAGATACTAAGCCAAAATTTATCACGCCTACACATCAAGAGAGATAAATTTTACCAACCCGCAATCCGCGCCGAGCTTGACATCGCCATGGGACAGCCCCAAGAGTGTGACTTGGGGCCTCTCCTCCATGCCCTCTGCGTCATGGTGTTTACCGCAGACCTTCGGTAATGCTAACAAGCCTAAAAGGGGGCTCTATGAGACTTTTTTGCTATCTCATTATTGGTCTTTATTCCTTAAATGTATTTGCGGATTATAATCTGCGAAAGCCTGATACGTATCATGTACTTCCTCCACCTGTAAGTGACTCGGCAGAAGAGCAGCAAGAGTATAAACTTTTACGTGAACGACAAAAAAATCGAACTCAGTCGGAGTGTTATTTTGCAGGACAGGCTGCTTTTGCCACCTTTGAAGTCTTTTGGGAAATTGTATTTGCAGAATATGTTCAAGAGTTTTATCAGACTGCCCCTGTTTTTACTGAGCAAGACATCCAAGATTTTAAAGATCACATCAAAGGTGTTATGAGATACACCGATCGGGTGACTCGGCATTTTAAAAATAAATATAAAAGAGTTCGTCCTTATGACAAAGACAAGAGTTTACAACCCTGCACCTTTATACCTGGGGGCCAAACCTCTTATCCGAGTTCGCATGCGTCTAAGGTCTTTGCATCTGCCTGTGTACTGTCTTCTATGTATCCTGAGCACAAAGACATCCTTATGAGTTACGCTGAATTTATGGCGGACCTTAGGGTTCTGGGCGGTGTCCACCATTCTTCTGACATTGAAACAGGAAAAGATATCGGTCTACAAGTTTGTGCCGAGGTCCTCAAATATTAGAGAGTAATATCGTTAAGGGTCTTTTCTGCAAGAGAATTTAAAAAGCTATCCAAGGCTTTTTTAAGGCTTTGTTTCAGTAAACAGTTTTTCACAAAAGAACAGTCACATCTATTGGATTTAAAACATCCAGCTAAGTGAAAGCTTTCTTCGGTTTCAAGTAAAATTTCTTTAAGTGTTCGGCTTCCAGTATCTTCGTTGATCACAAGGCCGCCTGTGCGACCTCTAGTGGTGGTGATATAGCCGAGTTTGGCCAGTTGATTTGACACTTTGATCAGGTTGTTTTTAGAGACATCAAGCTTTTCAGAAAGCTCATTTAAAGTGGCAGGCTGTTTTTTTTGATTGAGGTACATCAGCACTCGAAATGAATAATCAGTATGATCTGTCAGACGCATAAACTTAAAATCTCCTTAATTAAATCATAACCCCAATTTTAAAACATTAGCCCAGGATTAAGATTGAGGGGGCGGCTAGCATGATGGTGTTCTCATCGGACCAGGTTTAAAAATCTTTCGTATATAATCCACGCTCCAAATGATAACTGCTAGAGCCCAAAATGTGGCAGCCGAATGCATCATGCTCTTTCTCCACATGGGGTCGTAAGTGAATCCATAAAAGATTCTTGCTATTAGCGCAAGAATTAAAAGCCCTACCATCCACCATAGCACCTTAGACCTTAGCTCTAGATCAGTGGGGTAAGCTCCATGGGCTAAGGTGACTCTTGTGGCCACGGCAAAAGTGATCATGGTAAAGCAGCCAATAAATAGAATATGCATCCATGTGACAAACAAAAGTGGTTTGAGCCAAAGCAGAAGAAAACACAAGGGAATGCTTAAAGCCACTACGCGGACTCCATACTTCAGAGCAGAAGGGCGTGAAGAAGGACGAAATATCTTCCAAACATCAATAACGTAATACAATGTGAGAAGAAAGAGAGGTAAATACGCCCATGACAGTCCTCTCCCAGCTAAAAATAAAAATACAGCAATAAGAACTCCACAAGTGTGAAAGCCTAAACGTTTGATGTCTGAAGCCGAGCCTTCAAAGATAGAGGGCAGTCCTGAGAGGAAAGAAAAGAATCGAGTTCCAATGCCTAAGACTAAAAGTAGTACGGGCCCCATGTGATACAGATGTAAGCCCATATAGTTTTGTCCCTTGATGTAACAGGCGGCTCCTAGAAGTGTTAAAATCATGGCTAAAATAATATGAGAGAAAAACACGGGAATAGACTTTTGGGATTTAAGCACTCGTCTTCCAGCATAGGTGAGTAAAAATAAGATCAGCAAAATGTGAGTGACATAATAGTATTGAGGTGTTGTCATCCACGAAAAGACAATCAAACTGACAATGAGCAAAAACGCACAGAGATATTCCGCCAAATGCGCTGAGGGCGTGCCTGTCATTCTAGGCACGGCGGTCATTAAAAACCCCACAATAAAACTCCATATAAATCCACCCATAACCAGTTTAGAGTGGATAATGAGTACAGGAGCACTGAGCCATCCTAAGTCCTGTATAAACCATACCGAGATAGCCACAATGGCGCATAAAGTTCCAATGGGAAAAAAGATTTGATAGGGTGCTAAATGGTGTCTCATGATTGATCCTCCTCAAAAAATTGTAGTCGAAAAACACTTAAAAGCATCAATGAAAAACTAAATGACATAGATATGACAGCCCCCAAGGGCGAAAAGACGCCGTATAATGCTAAAGAGATTGTCACCACATTATACGCAAGAGCGGCAAGTCCTGTTTGAATCAAAACTTTCTTGTATTTACGAGCGTACTTTAAAAGAGCTAGAACTTGATTTAAATGTGGACGAGTAAAATAGATATCTACAGGAACCAACCCCGTAATGCGATGACCTAATCTTAAACTCACATCAGCATGAGCCAATGCTATCGTATCGTTGAGGCCGTCACCCAAAAAAGCACTGCGTGGTTTTATTAAAGCACTTTTGTCTTCTGGCGAGAGATTTCCTTTGTATTGAATGCGAGGATCAATGGAGGTATATCTGGCTTGGGCCTCAGGTGCGGAGTCCCCAGAAAGAATCTGTAACTCAAGCTGAGGAAAAAGTGTCAGAAGGTTTTTTAAGAAGTCTTTGGTGGTGGCATTGAAACTTTTTTGCAATAAAATATAACCCACAATCTGATTATTTACTGCCACATAAGTTTCATGAGGCCAAAGAGAAGGGTGCGCATTGACATTCTGGGTACGTAAAAAACTGGGACGACCTAAAAAGATATGATCGCCTTGGGGGGACCTAGCTTTAATACCCTGTCCTGGAATTTCTTTAAGGTCTTCTAGAGGCAGAGGAACAATAGCATCAAGTTCTTTTAGTTCCCTTAAAATGATATGTCTGGATTTAATAGAGAGTTCCTTTAAATATGGGAGAATAAAGTCGTTACTTTCAAAGGCCACAAATTGGGATTCCACATTTTCTAGGGTTCCAGTTTTATCAAAATAAAATCTTTGAATAGAACATAAATCTAAAAGGGCACCAGAACGTGAAAGTAAAATACCTTTGTTAAAAAGCGCAAAGTGAGCCCACCTCTTTGCTAGAGGTAAAATGCTTGCAAAAAGACAGGGGCAAAAGATCAAGATGCCTACAAAAAAAGACTCAATGATCTGTGTCAGAGAGGCACCTCGATAAATATATGAGCCTGCAATCAATAAAGCTCCAGAAAAGGCCAGAAGCACTAAGCGTTGTTCTAATTTCATAAAAAAGCTTTGCAACTCTGTTTTATAACTTTCAGAAAGAAGAGCCTTTTCCGCCCAGGCATCAATCCTTCTTTGGCCTTGAGAAGAGGTGACGCGAATGAGCATCTCAGAGTTTGCAATGGCTCCTGCAAGCACGGTATCACCCATTTTTAAATTTATAGGAACATCTTCACCGCTCAGTAAGTGGTTGTTGATCTGTGCTGTTGAGCTTTCGAGTTGACCGTCTAAGGGCAGTGTTTGGTTCTCTTTAATATGAATCAAATCTCCTGATCGCACTTGATGGGTATTTGCCAGAGTCCATTTTTTTTGTTTGAAAACTAAAACTTGATCCAGTTCGGGTTGAATTTGAAATAGAATTTTAGATGTGGATTTATGAGCTAAAACGTTCTCAAGTTTTTTGGTTAAAAGTAAAACAGCTAAAATCATAGAACTTGAATCTGCATAAGAAGTAGACGCATGATTGACCAGTGAATATAGGGTCACACAAGTGGCGGCAACAGCTCCTATAAAAATAAAAAAGTCTAAAGTAAGCCATCGGCTGTGGATTAGGGCTCTAAGGCCAGATTGGGCATAAGGCCAAGCTCCTAACGCCACGGCAGGCAGTCCTAAGGCTGCTGAGGCTAAACTGAGGCCATAAATTTCGGATTCTGAAAGCCCACCCAGATAACTGGTCAGTCCTAACATAGAAGACCACATGGCCAAAAACCAAACCACACCGACTTGCACCCAAGTGATCTTTTGCGCTGCCTCATTTTTTAAATTCTCATGGAAATGTTGCAGCCAATTTTGTGTTTGCTTTTTAATTCCAAAACCGATGTGTGAGACCTTTTCTTGAATCAGAGTATCTAAGGAGGTGGGGGCATGGAGGTCAGGCCGAGTCTTCACCAATAAAAGTTTTGTGGAATAATTCACTTGAGCAGAGCGGACACCATCCAGACGAGTGACAGATTTACTTATGCTTTTGGCACAAGTTGAACACCACATCCCAGAAATAAAATAGATCAGCTCATTTTCGACTTTAACAGCCACTGCAAAAATTCCTACATTGGGTTGATTGACAGGTCTTATTTAATGTTGCATATAATATACAACAATTCAATAAAAAACTGGGATCTGCAAAATTTATCAAAAGTTCCTATTTTGTATGACCACTTCTGGGCGGTATTTATGGATGTGACGTTAATTTTTCTTATTCTTACCTTTACCATTTCAGTATTAGGAATGCTGGCCTTCGTGGTGTCTCTCATTCAAAAGCAAGTTCTTGTCCCACCCTCGGCAGCACGTTCTATTTTTATAGATCAAAAAGTGGGACGAGTTGAGCTAGACCAAAGAACATCATTAAGTGAGCAGTGGAAATTCCTGGATCAGTCAGCAAAGATCCCCATTTTATTTTTTCTTGTCACCTCGGTGATATGGCTGGTGATAGGGTCTATTTTTGGACTTTTGGTTTCATTTAAATTCCATGCTCCAGATTTTTTAGGTACACAAGCTTTACTGACTTTTGGGAAATTAAGACCTCTGCATCTTAATATCATCACTTATGGTTGGTTAAGTCCTGCGGCTTTAGGTGTAGCTATGTGGCTTGTACCGCGCCTAACAAAGGTGCCTTTGCAAAATATTAAAACGCTTTTTGCTGCAGGTCTGATTTGGAATCTCGGCGTCATTTTGGGGTGCGTAGGTATTCTATATGGAGTGAGTGATGGGTTGGAATGGTTAGAGTTTTGGTGGCCCATAGATATTCTTCTGGCTGTTGCTGGGGCCATGATTGCCATTCCTCTTTTTAGAACAGTTTATTTAAGTACTGAAAAGCATCTGTATGTCACCATGTGGTACACCATTTGTGCGTTGATTTGGTTTCCCGTACTTTTTGTGATCGCTAACTCTCATTTTTTACATTCAGGGGTTGAGCAGGCAATCACCAATTGGTGGTTTGCTCATAACGTACTTGGGCTTTGGGTGACACCACTTGGATTGGGAATTATTTATTATTTACTTCCTAAAATTACGGGACATCCTATTTTTTCTTATCAGCTTTCGTTATTTGGCTTTTGGGGTTTGGCTCTTTTTTATTCTCAAGTGGGAATGCACCATCTTTTGGGTGGTCCCATCCCAACATGGGTGGCCAATCTGTCAGTAGTCATGAGTGTGGGTATGGCCATACCTGTTGTGACTGTAGCCATCAATCACCATGTGTCTACATATAGACACTTTCATGTTTTAAAGGACTCTGTGGTTTTAAGGTTTATTGTGTTCGGAGCCATGTCTTATACTGTGAGTTCCTTGCAGGGATCGCTTCATTCTTTAAGAACATTTAATTACATCACTCACTTCACGCATTGGACAGTGTCTCATGCACATCTTGGTCTGTATGGTTTTACCACCATGGTGCTTTTTGGTGGTATTTACTTTGCGCTCCCTCGTCTTGTGGGACGTGATTTTAAAAATCCACAGTTGCTCAATTGGCATTTTTGGATTGCTGCGATAGGTATTTTAGTTTACGCCATTGCATTGGGGATTGGTGGCTGGCTTCAAGGTGTGGAATTAAGAAATGTGCATGGAACTTTTGAACACTCTGTGCGTTTAACTATGCCGTATCTGGTTTTACGAAGCGGGGGTGGAACGCTCATGCTCATCTCGCATATCTTAATGCTTTATAACGTCTTAAGTCTTCTATTTTCTAAAGACAAAAAGGAGCCTTTATCATGAATAAAGCCTATATTTTTGTGTTTGGCGGTACGAGTACCATCACTCTTTCTATTTTTTTATTTGTACTACTTCCTCGTTTGCAATTGATCCCCATTGATCGAGAGGCAATCAGTGCTCAGGCTCCTTATAGTGCTGATGAACTTATGGGACGACAAGTTTATGTGGCACAAGGATGTGTGTACTGTCATACTCAGCAAGTCAGAGACCCTATAGCAGGAGCAGATAAACACTTTGGCTGGGGACGTGCGAGCATAGCATCAGATTATATTTATGATAAACCGCATCTGTTAGGAACAATGCGAACGGGGCCAGACCTGTCTAATATAGGTTCTCGACAACCCAGTTATGATTGGCAGCATCTGCATTTGTACAATCCACGCATTTTAGTCCAGTGGAGCATTATGCCAGGCTTTCCTTTTCTTTATAAAGTGTTGAAGTCCCCCAATCGTCCACAAATGAAGGCCATCGCGGTTCCTGGTGAAGAGGGGACGTGGATTCTTCCTACACCTGAGGCGGAAAATTTAGTGGAGTATTTAATGAGTCTAAAAAGAGATCGCGACCCTTTTAAGGCCAGTGAGGAATAAAAAGTGATGTTTAAGCAAGATCGTTTAGAAAATGAGAAGAAAGACCCTCTTGAGGCTTCTTCATTGAAATTCATCAATATCCCTATAATGTTGATTTCACTACTTGTCGGGTTTGGAATCACTTACATTGCTTTAAAGACTCCCAATACATCTATGTTAGAAGGTGACAGCCGTACCGTTTCACCTTTAGCCAAGGAAGTGCCTATGAGCACACAAGAGAATGATGGAAACACAGAGGGTGTGGCTCCTCCACTGAGTCGAGAGTTAGATCTTGCGGAGTTGATGAAACGAGGCCAGCAAATTTACACCACCACCTGTCAGGCATGTCATCAAGCCAGCGGTGAAGGACTACCTGGAGTTTTTCCCCCTTTAAATGGAGCGGAGTGGGTCGGAGGTTCGGGTAAATGGGCTGTGGCCATTGCGCTAAATGGTGTCCAAGGGGAGATCACTGTCAAAGGACAAAAGTTTCAAAGTATGATGCCAGGGTTTAGAAATCAATTCAGTGCGGAGGACATTGCCTCTGTGGTGACTTACATAAGAAGGTCCTTTGGCAATGACTTTGAACCTGTCACTGTAGAATTTGTGGAGTCATTTAAAAAAGACTTAAAAAAAGACATCTGGAACGGAGAAGCTGAGTTAAAAGCCCAAAATTGGGAGTAAGATCATTTTTTCTGTGGTGCAAAACCAAAGATAAAAAAGCAAGGTTTATAAAAAATCAATAAGGTGTACACTTAGTTCTATGGACCCTTTGTTAAAAAAAATTAAAAAGTGCACTTTGTGCAAAGCCCATTTACCCTTTGCTCCTCGTCCGATCTTAAACTTTTCTAAAACTTCTAAGATCATGATTATTGGACAAGCTCCTGGAATTAGGGCTCATGACACACAAACCCCTTGGAATGATCCTAGCGGCGACCGATTAAGATTATGGTTAGGAATAGACAAAGATCAATTTTATGATGCCAGCCTTGTGGCCATCGTGCCCATGGGGTTTTGTTATCCTGGTAAAGCCAAAACGGGGGATAAGCCCCCAAGACCAGAATGCGCCCCCAAATGGATGCCAGAGGTCCTAGAGCATTTAACAGAAGTAAAATATAAGTTTTTAATAGGACAGTACGCAGTCAAATATTTTTTAGGTGATAAAAAACCATTTAAGCTGACCGACATCATTAAAGAATGGTCTCAAGGTAAGGACGGTCTGTTTATTTTACCTCATCCTTCGCCAAGAAATAATATTTGGCTCAAACAAAATCCTTGGTTTGAAAAAAAAGTTTTACCTGTGATTAAAAAAAATGTCACAAATCTTTTTGCAAAGGGCCGCAGTCGCTCGACTTTATGACTTTAATCTATGGGCTGCTCACAAAATGTGATGAAGGAAGGGCGGGCCAGATTTCAATTTTGCTCCACGCGGTTCCATAGGATTCAAGAGCTTCAACACTTAAAATCACTTTGGCAAGATCGGGATTGTACTTCGCCCAAAATCCATAACCACTTGTTAAAATACTTCGAGACATAGACCAGTCATAAGGGGCATATCCAAAGCCCAAGCGTCCCTTCGTTAAAGATCCATCGCAGCAGGTGGTCTTCGAGGTTAAGAGTCCAGAAGGTGTTGATCAAAGCCTCTACTTTGGGGTCTTTAAGTTGTTTGGTATGAGCAAAGTACCATATTAGCTTTACAATGGGATATAAAAACTGTGCGCTAACTAAAGTGGATTCTATCCCGACAGAAAACTCACTCCCAGCTTGCGGAGCATCCAGCCACATTCGATAGGGACGATCTAAGGTTTTTTCTGCTTGGTAAGCGGTGGTGAATCCTGATTCATTAAAGTCTATGGGGTAGTAAAACAAGTATTTATTTGTTGTGGTCAAGTGCTGTTCTGATAAGCTATAAATATTTACTAAGTCCATGAGCCATTTTTGATTTTGAGTTTCTAAGGCATAAATCAAAAAAGGACCAGTCGAAAGTTGAACATTATACAGAGGATATAAAGATTGAGGGTTGATGTTTTGCATATAGTTGGCAAAACTCTCTTGTTTCTGTTGCCACTCTTGATCTATAGAGTTTTGTTTTAATCCAGAAGACGATAGCTCCACCGTGAAAGGGTTGCCGCAATTTTGAAACAGTAACATTGTGGCTAAAGAGGCTATGATGATCACAAAAGTAGATCGGGTTCTCATTATTCAATTCTATTCATTTTACAATCTATAGCAATATCGGGTCTCGTTCTTAAGCCCTACTCAAAGGTGTGTGTGTCAGGTTTATACATAACCAAGAGAGCTTTATGGGAAATAAAGTCTTAGCACAGTAACAGGGGGAGCGTTGAACTTGGTATTGTATAGAACAACGTAACGTCGTCGTGTGGGGGGGGGGGATTGAGGGGTCTGGATTTGCTAGAGGCTGATCAGAGCCATTTTACCCAGTGCCGAGCCCATTTTTTTGTCATTTTCGCTTAAAAACTCATCGTTTTAAAGGCTTGTCGTTGACTTCAAAACCGAACAACTTTAACACTATAACTTCCAAATGGCGGGGTAGCTCAGCTGGTTAGAGCAGCGGAATCATAATCCGCGTGTCGGGGGTTCAAGTCCCTCCCTCGCTACCATTCTTCGGCAATCGCAAAAAGTGAAATTAAATATTAACTAACCAAACTAAATAGTTGAAATTACTAAAGGGGCTTGGGTCCCTTGGATGGAATATTTCAAAATCTTTCGGTGGATTTCGTGAGTTTGCTTCTTTTTTGCTTCTCGGATGCTTCTTGTGAGTATAGGAAAAACAAACGCCCTTTTTAAGTCCAGGTCAAAACATAAGCGTTAATTATCAGAAGGTTTTCCTAGGTCCTTTGGCTAGTTTTTCGGCTTTTTTGCCAGAAGAGGGCTGTTAAAAAGTAAGATATTTTTTAATTTTTTTCATTTAAGTATTTACGGTTGTACGGTAGGCACTAAACACGCAGACTCAAAATATCTAGGATCCCCAACGGTATAACCAGCGTTATTTAAGTGGCGGGCCATATCGATGGAGTCATTAAAAGCGGTGTTACCAAAGTCCTCGGGACATTCGGCTAAATCAGTACTATCATTGTTAATTTGTAATTCTATGCGGCCTTGCCCACCGCCATAATCGCCAACGGTGCCCAGTATGGTGCCGGGTACGACCGTGTCACCCACATTCACGGCCACATTATCTACATGGTCATAAATTAATAAATACACCGAATTTTTTTTAGGTCTTACAAAAATTTCATAATCATTTTGCCCAGGACCGCCGCCATTAAATTCCACACGCGTGACGACTCCATTTGATGCTGAAAAAACTTGGGCAGTGGTACCTGAAACTATAATTTCATAGGCCGGGCTAAGTTGAGTTGACATAAGCTCATACCCAAAAGCTAAAAATTCTTCAGTTAGGTCTGTGTCAACAAAGGGGGCCAAAAGTTCAGGAGGAGAGTGATCTTTAGTGGTTTTGTCTTTTTTGTTATTACAACCGGCTACGGCTAAACATAAAAAAAGACTTTTTATTAAAGAAACTTTTAAATTCATTTGATCCCCCCAAATGACAAAAAAATTAATGTTTACTGCCAGCGCCGCCAGCGTCCTGCATTTTTTTTAGTACAATTGCAATAGTGTTCGGATCTAGCCCCGCTTTTTTCATAAGGACTTTGGCTTTAGAAAAATCATCCGAGTCGATTGCATCAAAAAACTCATCTAACATGTCAACTTCAGCCATCTTTTCTAAAACCAAGGTTCCCTCAAAGTGCTGATCAATCATGTTAAATGTATCCAATTCTTAAAAATAATTTAAAAAAGGGCAGAGGTAGAGACTGCCCTTTTAAAAGTATATTAGAACTTATACTTTAAACCAACATTAAAGTTGGTGTAGTTTTCGCCTGAAACTAAATCAAGCGGACTTGGATCATAACTTAATCCTGAATTATCTAGATTTAGGTTATAATCAAGAACTCCAGTGACGTAGAGGTTAGGAATAATTTTAACTTCAGCACCAAGACCAATTAAGGCCAAAATACTAGTTGATGAATCCGTGTCGCCCCAATACGAGTCCCTTACAGATCTATAGGAGTAATTTAAACCGCCACGAAGAAGTAAACGCACAGGTCCTGCCGGTAAAACTTTATAATTTAAAATAACAGCTAAATCATTTTGGTCAAATTTTGCATCGTAGCCATAACCACCGTAGTAACCATAATTATAAGTGTCTTCAAACTCAGTAAAAATATATTGAAGTTCAATGTTTAATCTAGGGTTTAAATCATAACCAAATGCAAAACCAAAAGAAAAAGTCGAATTAATATCAGAAATTGTAGTGTACGTGCCGAGTATAGGAAAAACAAACGCCCTTTTTAAGTCCAGGTCAAAACATAAGCGTTAATTATCAGAAGGTTTTGCTAGGTCCTTTGGCTGGTTTTTAAACTTTTTGCCAGAATATGGCTGTTAAGATCGCTTTTAAAACGCTATAACCTATAAAGCCGAAACAGTAGACTCTCTTAAATAAGTTTCTCTAAACCAAGTTTGAATTTCCACGGCTTGCAATTCTAGGTAATCACCGCCGTCTGCTAAAGAAGCATTGCTATACATCACTTGAACATAATGAACCAGCTCGTGAACCAATGAATCTTCAATATAGCGGTTGGTTTTTTTATAATAGGTGGGATCATCTAAAAGATAGATTTCATTAAGGGTCACAATATAGGCATTGAGTACAAAATCAGGTCGCATGCCCCACTGGGGCTCAACAGCATCTTGAAATTGTCGAAGTGGAATTTGGCTTTCAAAAAAAACATCAGGTAAAGGCTTTTGAGGATCAAATTGCTTTCCCATTTTATCCAGTACAACTTCTAGCACAAAAATTAAGTCATACCTTAATGTTTTGGCCTGGGCCATTGAAGTGCTAAATAAAAACACACTCCCTAATAAAGCCATCATAGAAAATCTAACTAAATATTTACCCACGGTCCGCCTCCCTTACCAATGAGAAAACAAAACTTATTAACCATAGCCAAATTGGTCAATTTAGGTTTTTTTATGGAATGTATAAGGCAGTGGCTTCTTTACCGCTGGAACGCCTTGAGCCCGTTCCAGCGCCTTAAAATCGAGAATTAAGGAAAGGCGAGGAAAAATTGATTGAAAAAATTGCCTTAATTTAAAAGCCCAAGGCAGTAGTTAACAAAGGTTTCATCTATACTTCGACACCTTCAACCACAAGAACTCTAGCCCGTCGCGAGCTTAAAAAAAAACTGGCGGGCGCAATGTGAGATGGGTTTAGAACGTGGCTTGCTTAAAAAGTATATCCTTAACCCTTGTGTTTTTTAATGCGGTGTCATTTTGAGATATTAATTCCGCCACTTTTGAAACGGCGGAATTATGGCGGAATAATGGCGTTACTATGATATTTGTAATTTAAATTTATATGAATTTTCTAAAAAGCTTGGAAATTGTGAATCAGTAGGTGATACGGCTTATATCCTTTTATTTAAAAATGGTAAATTAGTTGTAAGGATACCTGCGGATTCTATGGTTCATCGAAAGGGACAAGAAGACTCCACTTCAGAAAAAAAAAGGCGCCGTCATCTTGTTTGAAACAGATGGGCATGGTCGTATGTTCAAAGACGCCATAGACAACAAAGACTAATTCTTAAAGCAAATAAGCCAGTTCTTTTTTTAAATCCATTATTTTATTCCACGTCGATTGCGAGTTCGGCTTGGCGCAATTTTGCGAACGCAAAATTGTGACAAACGTATGTCTGAGCAATCGATGTGGAATAAAATAATGGATTTAAAAAAAGAACTGGCGGGCCCAATGGGACGAGTTTAGAACTGATTTGTGTAGTTAGATTGGTATAATGTCTTTTGGCAAACAGGCTTCATCGATCTTATCCAATAGAAGCATATCTGACTTAAAATTCTCAAACGTTCTCCATCCTAGGATATTTATTACTGCAAAGCCTAGATTTTGTGATTTAAACATTCCGAATTGTGCAAGCCCATGCTCTCGGCATAGATTTTTAAAGCAATTTACGGCTTCAGGTCTTAATTTGCCTTCCTCCCAGTGTAGAGACTGATTTCTGCCATGCCATATAATTGATTTAAGGGTTTGTGATCCAATTTGTCTGCCATCAGGACAGTTTTGTGAATCTCCATGAGTAATACTGATTCCCTGCTTGGCGATTTGAAGAAGATTTCCTGCTAAAACATTTACAGCAAACATTCGAGCTCTAATGCGGCGTTTTAATAAATCTAATTTATCATTTCTATCAAAAAGTATTTTTAACTCTTCTGAGTTGTTCCACCAGGAGTATAAGATGAATGGATTGTTCTTTTGATGAGCAACTGCTTGCTTTTTTTCATATTCTGATGTGGTCTTTTGAAAAAGCTCGCCAAGTTCTTTATTCATTTTTTTGTATTCTGAATGTTCATGCCATATGGCATGCAGAATCTTGGTAGCTGCAAATTCAACTTCATTTAAATAAAATTCTATTGTCACAAAAAAATCTCACTGCTCAATTAATCTTTACTTTTGAGTAAATAGTCATAAGGCCATTCATTGGGTTCGTATTGATTCATTGTTTCAACAAAATCAAGTAAAGTTCCATGGGATCGAGTTTTATCTTCTGTTTCAATAAACTCTTCATAGGCTTGCAGTATAAGATTTATTTTATCGGGAAATAGCTCTCTCATTCTTGCCCCTGCGCGTTGAAGTGCGCCAGGTGAGTCGACTTGTTTTAATAAATTTTTGCATCTTAATTTTATTTCTTTGTTATTTTCGTTAGTCATTCGATCATTATCATTTTTTACGAGCTTTAAGTAAAAGTAAGTTGTTACTAACACAAGAAGTACTTGAGTTATAAATAATAAATATTGAGAAACTAAGTAGTTCTTTTCAAAACATGTCATTGGGGGCCTTTGAGTTTTTTACGTTAATTCTAAAACTATTATATTGGTCTCATTGTGTCAAATTGAGAAAAATATTCGCCTATCGGTGAAAAAACTTGTGTTTTATATATATCCGAAGTTTAATGGTCCTGTGTTTAGGGATTTGCTGAGGATACCCTTCAGTTTTTTCCAGATGTTTTAAATAACATTGTGAATTATTTGTTTAAAACAAGTAATTTCTTGTTGGGCCACCATCGTTTCTAGTGACACTAGAGACAACAGTAGACCCGATGAGGGCGAAGCGTAGGAGTACGCTTCGCGAATGATGGAAGTGAGTTAGGTTTTTAGTAAACACCTATGTTGTGGAGGGAGAACTGCAATTATGCAGTTCTATAACATAGGAGCCAGTAATGGATGAAAAATCTAACTTAAACACTATTAAAAATGTCAGACGTAAACCGCCATCAAGGCCGTCTTTAAAGAGATTAATATTCAAGCTTATAATAAAGCTTATTTTTCTTTTCGTAGATTGGTTTTTGGTTGGTGAGGATGACTAAGCTCACTCCATCACATTTTTTAGGAAGGTCAATGTTAAGTGATGCATTAAAGTATTTAAGAAAATTTAACGGTGTTTCATTAACACAGCTTTCAAATGAATTGAAAATATCTGTAAGCTACTTGTCTGAAATCGAGAATGGTAAAAAAAAACCTAACTTGGATATTATAGAAAAATATGCTGAGCGTTTTAAAGTCCGTAAGTCAGCAATCTTGTTTTTCGCAGAAGAGATAAATGAACAAACATATGGGAATCAATTTTTTAAGAAAAATATTATTAAATTTATGAAAATTATGGATGCTTTCAATGATACAGATGACGAAACCTTGTAAGCTTTATAGGTTGAAAAATAAAAGACTTTTGGTGAACGTTATTTTAGCCAAAGCAAATATTTCGTTTGCAGAGTTATCTCATATTGTAAAAAACCCTAATTCTTATTATAAGGAAAGCCTAAAAGTAACTAAAAAAAAAGATAAAGCAGGTAATTTTAAAACAAGAAAGACTGAAGTGCCATGTCCGAAGTTAAAATTAATTCATAAAATTTTAAAAAATGAACTTAATAATATCAAAATGCCTGATTATGTAATGGCAACAAAGGGACGAGGGCACGTGCTAAATGCTCAACAACATATAGGTTCAAAGTTTTTGTTGAATATGGATATAGCAAATTTTTATCCATCGTCTAGATCTGATTATGTATTTAGATTTTTTTGTGATCAATTAGAAATGCCAGCAGATATTGCTAAATTTGTGACGGGACTGGTTGTTTATAATCAGCACATCCCAACTGGGAG
The DNA here is from genome assembly GCA_023954155.1 of Pseudobdellovibrionaceae bacterium. Taxonomy (NCBI): domain Bacteria; kingdom Pseudomonadati; phylum Bdellovibrionota; class Bdellovibrionia; order Bdellovibrionales; family Pseudobdellovibrionaceae; species Pseudobdellovibrionaceae bacterium. The sequence continues at coordinate 214,290 of JAMLIO010000002.1, forward strand.
TCCAATAAGTACAGTTTTAACATATTTGATGCATAAAGATCTATTTGATGAGATTTTTAATTTATCTTATAAAAATAATATCAAATTTTCTTTATACATCGACGACATGTCATTTTCATCTAACTTACCAATTCCGCTCTGGTTTAGAGCCAATGTAAACAAAATAATAAAAAAACATAATTTAAAAATCAAAAAATCTAAGACTAAGGCTTTTGGGAGCAACAGAGTTAAATCTGTAACTGGTGTTGAAATTGCCTTAGATAATACATTAAAGGCTCCTTATAAGTTGACTGCTAAGTTGTTTGGCGAGGAATTTATAAAAATTAAAAAAAATGGAGTTCAAGTATTAAGTGATAAGGAGTTAATGGTTTTAATGGGATATTTGTGCTCTGTTAGGTCTATAGAACATGATGCATATCCAACGTTATATAATACTTTAATAAGTGAACAACGTAGAAGGCAAAAGAAAGTAAGTTAACAGACGTTGTGTGGCTATTTTTTAAATAATTTACTATGTTGAATAAGGCTAGTCTGTTAATTCATAGTTAAAAACTAATAAATACTTTGTAAGTTTAAGAATGGTATTTGCATTATCTTCTGTATAAATTTTTATAGTATGATTTGCTTCATTCCCCATTATTCTGATTTTCTCTACTGAGGGTCTTCCTTTAGGTGGTATTAAGCCACTTTCATTTAAAAAGTCTATATATTGTGTAAAGGCGAGCCCTTCTTTTGCACCATTTTCAACGCTTAAATTCATTAAAATTTTTCTACATAACATGACAACAGAAGTAAATGATGAAACAGAAAAAGAAGCTAAAGCTTCTTTGTACAAATTTGCTACTAATTCAGGAACGTTATCGGGGAGAGTGTATTCGCTGAAAAGTGGAAATTGAGACCCGTAGCTAAACAAAGTTGGAGCGCGGCAGTTCGGACAAATCTGGATAATATTACTGCTATTAGCATCTCCAAAGCTTTTATTTGAGTGTATTTGTTTAGTGCAAAATGGACACAAATAATTACGTGCGTAATCAATTCGTTTCCATTCATAAACATTATATGTATTAATACCAAAATTTTGAGGATCTTTTTTCACCTGCGCTCCAGGTTTAATTCTAGCCATTACTTAAAGTTTCCTTTGAGTAAAAATAAAAGGTTATTTAATTCCTTGGTATAATTAACTACATGCATCTAATTAATAGCGATAATTTGTAGTTTTTATTCGTAATCAACAAGTTTTTTTATTGACACATCAAGTACCTCAGCAATTCTAGCTAAGGTATAAATTTCTGGACTAGTTAGTCCATTCTCAATTTTACTCATGGTACCCCGAGAAAATCCTCCTTCTAAATATATACGATCTTGGCTATTGACCTGCCCCCGAAGTATGAACCAAATACTAAGAGACTATCTGTATAGCAAGATTTGACCTTCCCCCGATAGATCGATCCTTTTTCCTCGTGGCATCTTCTTTCTCCCATTTTTTCAGCCCTAGTTTATCATACTTTTTGGCTCAACTTTTGGGGAGCAGGTCAGTTTTTTATAGAGGACTTTTTAAGGGTTTTGATGACCACTTGATAAGTTACGAATAAGATCTAAGGTTTTTTGGCGTTTAACGTCCCAGTCAGGGTGATAGGGAATGAATATATAATTAGGGTGGGGGCTCCATATGGATTTAAGTTTTTGCTCCATTGCGAGGCTTGTTTGAATGTCCTCTGTGCGTACAGGACTATTTTGATAGTCCTCTTGGTGGGCCACCCCTAGCTGAATGACAAGATCATAGCGTTTATAAACGTGTTGGGGATGGATTTGCATGATGTCCATAAAGCTTGAAGCCTCTTCGGGCCAATAACATAGGCCATCCAAAAGCCCGCGATCAAAAAATAAATATTTGGCATCATGACAGGTGTCTAAGGCGATATTTTCAAGAGCCTTTTGCAAATGAAATATAGCATATTGGCGGTTCTTTAAACCTTCAGGCCAATCTTGTCTGGGGAATCCCCCTCTAAAGAGCATCTCGGCAGCCTCCTGGCATACATGGGCCTCGACGGATAAGAAATTTTTTAACTCTTTAGTGAGGCTAGTTTTACCAGAGGAGGGCCCTCCTGTGAGTACAATTTTTAAAGTCATAGCTTTATGTATTGAATTCTGTGTCGTTAGGCAAATAAAAAAGGCCTTATAAAAGGCCATTAGGTTTGAGTTTAAGATTTTTTATTGAAAGCTCGCTTTCATTCCGCAACGCAAGGATGGTGGACCTGTAGGTCCCCCATAGTCCCAAGTCCTCATTGCCGCAAGCATTCAGATAGCGGAGTGGAGGGATGATGGGGAGGGAAGATTAGGCCACGCTAAACGATGGGCCGTAATCTAGCCCTTTGATTCTTAAGCCAAAGACTTCGCGTACGGCATGCTCTGAGGTTCCTTGTAAGATGCACATGCGAATCAGGTTGTGAATGATTTCGCGCTGTTCAGTGCTTAAGTTTTCAAAGTTGATGCCAAAGTAATCAAACTTATTGTCAGACTTATCTAATTTACGAACAATGATTCCGTTTAAGTTAATGGCAGGAATCTTCTGTTCGTCATTCTTATAAACGTGCATGCGCAGTTTAGAGTTTTGTTTCAAGCCAGATTTTAGAGTTTTAATCATAAGTCCTGTTGTGCTCATATCCATAGATTGGGCTTTAAACATACGACCATCACAGATCAAAGCAATCTCGGCACTTAAAGGCACACGGATAGACTTTCTGAGTGGAATATCGCTATCAAGGTTGATGTTGTTTTCGTCCAAAAACTTTCTTACAGCTAAAGGCTGAAACAGATCATCCGTACTGATCAGCACCCACTCTCCATGTCCTAAATAAGTGACTTCTTCTGTATCCAGAAGGTCTTTATTTGCTAACATAATACAGAGTTCGGCGTAAGAATAAGGGCCAGTCTCTTTGTCTTGAACCTTGGTGTACCATTTTTTTACGAACGGGTCTTTAAGTTCTTTTTCGTCAATTTTAAACATTATGCTCTCCTTACATGGGTGCGCTATGAGTGTTTATCGGAATAGGGTCTAGAAATATTTAAGAAAAATCATAAACCAAAAGAAGTGTTTCAAAATAAGGCGGGCCTTTGGGCAGGGGTCTAGTTTTTGATTCAAATTAGCAAGCTTTAATAAAAATTCCCCGATAACAAATTCAGTTATGGTTTTAAATGGTATGAAAAAAATCTTACAGAAGTCCTTTGTGAAAAAAGTGGTGCTTGTTGCCAGTAGTGCTAATTTGATTTTAGCTCCAGCAATGTCTTCAGCAATGGAGATCGTTTTTGACAAGACCTACAATATTTCCAGAAAAGCCAATATGACCACTCTAAACTGGAAGACGGTGTCTTTTGAAAAGCTGAGTGGCAACAGAGTGAAATACAAATTAGTTGCTGAACATCCAAATGCAAAAAGTTTAGAATACTTGCAGAATGTGGATGCTGTCGTATCTGAAGACATTAAATCCAGACTTGTTAGAAAATTTGATATTGTGACATCTAATATTGAATTTAAAAACGGAGAGGCTCACTTTGAGCTAGAACTGCCCTATGACTTCGAAACCAGATATCTGCCAGTCAAGTTGGTTAAAGATAATGGTTATGAGGACTATGTGGTGAGATTTAGATTTGGAGACTACAGATTTTTAGTCGCCAATAAACTGATCAACAATGCCGTTAAGAAAGATATTTCTAATATTGCCTCGAAAGATCCCAATGATTTGTATCAAGTTCGACGACAAGCAAAGCGACGTGTGATCATCAGAAAACAAGAGTCAACGGTTCCTGTGATCTCTGTGGATGAGATTTATGCAGCTTCTAAGTCTGCAACGAGCGGCAGTGTTGCTAGTGAGACTGCAGGACAGCGTACACAGGCCTCCGAAACCCCTGCGGTTAAAGAAGAGCAATCCTTATTTTCACAGTTTGAAAATTTAGCCAACCAATACGGTACGGATACTGTGGATGTGAAAAAGGCCATTGCTAGAGAAGAGGCCGCTGAGGCAAATTCTATAGACCACGAGTCATCTAGCCTTGCAGAGGTTTTACCAGAGAAGACTGTCTCTGCATCAGAAGTGGATCGACTTATTGGTATTGAGAGTATGACTTTTGAGGATCATGCGGCGAACAACGAAGAAGATGAAGTGCTTGAGTTTAATGCAGACGCTATGGATGCCACTGAGACGGTGACTGAAGTGACAAGTGCGCAACCTGAAGCCACCGAGCAGACTCCAGAATGGATCACGCCCGCAGAAAAGCCACAACTTGTTGAACAAAAAATCGACGAAATTCAAGAAGAAGAACCTTCTTACGAAGATTATGAAGGCAGCTTATTTTCCAAATTTGAAAGTGCGGCTAATAAATATAATGAAAGACTAGATCAGATTCAAAAAACCAATGAAGAAGAGATCAAAATGAGTCAAGAGGCCGCAGAGCGTAAGGAACGCGAAGAAGAGATGGTCTCAGCCCCTGCGGATCTTGCTGATCAGTTACAAGAAAAACTAGCCGAACAAAATGCAGAAGTGGTTGAAGAAAAACCGTCTCAAAATGAGTTCTTAGTTTATGAAGAAGCTGAAGCTTTAGATGAAGAGGACTTTATCACCCATACTCCAACGACAAGCACAGAGGTCGCTAGTATAAGTCCCACTGTTATTGAGGATGAATACACTAAGGTACCAGATGACGGTTCGATTCCTTGGTTAGAAACTGGAACTACAACTGATGCTGTATTAAATAAAAATACCGATTCACAAAGAGACCTGTCTTCAACGACACCGTCTGTATATGATGTGGCTCCGCAAGAGTGGGTTTTTAAATTCAGTAAAGGCTTTGTATTCAAAAGCACTTTATCTAAAAATTCTGAAGACGAATCCAGAGAGCCTAGTTCTAAAAAAGACGAAGGGTCTTTTGAAGACTATGAATCAGGCGTGAGCTTTGAAGATGAAGAGCTGGGTTTAGATTTTAAAAAAAAAGATTAGAGACTGAATTTCTAGTTGCCAGCCAAGACCTAAGACCTGTTTGGAAGTACTTAGCGCAAGCTCATATCGCATCTGGGGCTGAAGCTGCAGTTGAGTTTGAAGCTGAAGTATCTTCCCAAGAAGCGACCATTCAAACTCATCAAGATGCTCCCCCTCAAGAGAACCCAGAAACTAGTGCGTCTGAAGCTGTTGTGACAGAAGAGCCGCCCTCAAATTTGACAGAGCAGTCAGTCGAAGCTCCACCTAAAGACGATAATCCTACACCCAAAGCCTTAGTGGTGCCCATGGGGAGTGCAAGGCCAAATCTCTTTAAGTTCACGACTCAACAAGAAACCGATTTTTCTTTTAAACTCAGAGCGTTTGCGGGTCTAACGGCTTCTATGAGCACATATCAAGAGTCTTTACCTTTTGAGTACACCTCTTTAAAACTTCCTGCTTGGAGTGTGGAAGCACAGATGCGAGTGCAGAATTTTTTATTAGAAGGGGACTTTAAAAGTCTGCCAGGAAAAGTTCACAGTGATTCAGGACATCTTAATTTTTATGGTTGGCGCTACAGGCATTTGTGGGGAAGTGTCAGTTTGGGATGGCTGTTTGAAGACACTCATCATATTTATTTAAAAAGTATGGTGCATTATGCTCCCATACTGTTTCCGACTCTTGTGGGGCCCTTTCATACAGAAGCTGCGTTGGAAAAAGTCTTACTGTTTGGCGTGGGTGTGGGGTATAAAGCTGACTTTTCGTTTTATGACTGGCCTTTCACTCTGCAACTAGACCTTTTCAATGTGATGACCAACGATCCTGCTTATGACTTAAAATATGGACTTGCGTGGAATGTGAGGCTTACCCGTTACCATGAATGGAGAAATATCAGATTGGGTGTTTCCTACGATCAGGTGGGGCAGGCATTGAGCTTTACCGAGCTTCATACGGGGCAATATTATCCCGTCAAATCCTTTATAAGACTTCACCAAATTCTTTTGCACGTCGAATTCCCTTTGCTGTAGTGCCGCATATTCTAAATCCACTTGGGCTAAAACTTTGACCTTAAGCACAGACTTAGACAGAATATATGTGTAAGCAAAGTAATCTTTGTCGATCATCATAGGAGTTCAACTTGCCTGTTGTATCAATTATCAATCAAAAAGGTGGAGTTGCGAAGACAACTACTGCCGTCAACGTCGCACATGAATGGTCTAATATGGGAAAGAGGGTTTTGCTCATTGACTTGGACCCTCAAGCCTCTGCCACAAAGTCGATCTTTGGGGATACGGAATTTGAATACACTTCGTTTAATGCGATTACACACACAGCTTCTGCCAAGCAGATCATTCAAAGGTCAGAAAGCTTTGGCATTGATGTGATGCCTGGAGAGATTTTACTCAGTGGTGTGGACATCAAACTTGCCGCACAGTTTGGACGCGAGAAGTATTTGCGCCGCAGTCTGATGCCAGTAAAGTCCAACTACGACGCCATTATTATTGATTGTTCACCCACTTTGGGACTTTTAACGGTCAATGCCTTAATGGCCTCTGATGAGATCATCATTCCGATCTGCCCAGAGTACTTTTCTCTTAAGGGCATTGAGTTGATTTTAGACACCTTACGCAATATCCGTGCAGGCTTAGGCCATAACGTGAAGATCAAGGGCATTATCATCACCAGATTTAAAAATCGTAAGGTGATTGGTTCTGTGATTGATCGAGTGGGTGAGCTGTATGGGCTTAAAGTTTTTGAAGATTATATTCCAGATAACATTGCAGTAGAGGAAGCTCATCATTTGCACTTGCCAGTGAAAAAACATTCACCAGATTCTAAAGCGGCACAAGCCTATGCGGATCTGGCTAAGGAACTTTGGGATTAGGGCTACCGAATGACACAAAAAGATAATCCTCTTTTTCAAGATTCTACCATCTCTACAGGGACTAACATTCGTACACAGTTTGAACTGGGTAAGGTTTTTCTTTATGAAGGCGAATCGGTTTGTCTTTTACTAAAGGATGGCAAAGAGCAAAGAGTTCTGGGCATGAGATGTATTGATGCCAAGACAGGAACTTACACCTGTTCCCATTGGCTTAAACACCGTCAAGAGATCACTTATCAGTTTGCTATTAAAAACAAAGAAGGCGTAGTCTTTCAAAGTCCTATTCAAAAGGGGCTTGCGATGTACACTTTACTTGAAGTGTGGGAACCCTGCTTAGATGAGGATCAGGTCGTCATGGCTGATCTTTGCGAAACTCTAATTGAAGATGTGCAAGAAGAAGTGGAAGCCAGTGGGGAGCCTGAGGATGTCATCGGGAACTTGATTGACAAGTGGGGCCTCTAGGCGATTCGCCTTCTTTTGGAAGTCTCTAAATTTCGTTATATATATTCAAAATGCTCAGACATGACGTTTGGCACATCTTTGCGTTCGCAAAGTTGCGCCAAGCCGAACTCGCATTTTGATTATATATAATGAATTTAGAGACTCCCAAAAGAAGGCTCAGCTGTGGGTTTGGGATTGGGGTGGTGCGATGGTTTTGTGGGTGTTGCGGCAGAGTGGTTGTGATTATGTGAGCCAGTAGTTGTATGGGTAATGAAAATAAAAAAGCTAACTCTTGGGAGTTAGCTTTTTTTATTGGACTTAATTTTTATAAGTCTTTTGTTTGTGTTTGTGGATTTAGAAACGGGCGCTTACGCCTACTCTTACTGCAGTGGCCATGTTGCCTTTGTATTCGCCTTCAAGTGGAGCTAAGTGAGTGGGTGGAGCGGCAGGTAAGTCTACAGTAGGTGCACTGGCGTAAAATAATTGTGTTAAGGCACCGTTAATGGTCATGGATTCCGAAAGTGCATAACTTGCACCTAAACCAAGAGTGACACGATCAGAGTCTACGCTTCTAGGTGTTCTATATTTGTCTGGTGGCGCTCCTGTTTCATAAGAAAGTCCTCCACGGAAAGTCCATTGGTCGCTGAAGTAATAGTCTGCTCCAAAAGCCACAAAGAATGTATCATCCCATTTAGTTTCCACTGGTGCTGGAGAAGCCGCAGGTGTTGTTGTGTTTTCCACAGCAAGTTGATCAAAAACAGACCAGCTACTCCAAGAAACCGATCCATGTAGATCTAACTTTTCTTGTAGTAAGTAAGAAGCCCCTACAGTGATGACGTCTGGCGTAGAAAGTTCTAGCTCAACGTTGTTACCATCAAGTCCAATAGGGTTGGGGTCCATTGAAAGTTTACCTTCAATAGTGTGTTTGATTCGGCTTTTGTAGTTAAAACCAATTCTTAAGGCATCACTAGCTTTGTACAGTGCGGAGAGTGTGAAGCCAAAACCTAAGTGATCTCCATCCATACCTGTGAGGGCTGTAGGAGCAGGGGGAGCGGCAAGAACTGTAGCTTGTGAGAGCTCACCTTTGATAAATTGAATTTGTGGTCCCACAGAAAGAGCTAATTGTTCACTCACTTCATACACAAATGAAGGAGATAGGTTGTATGTAGCCAAGTAAGTTTTAAGTGCGTGAGTTTCACCAGCCCAGCCGCGATCATACTCAGTATTTGTCGCCCATGGAACTGTGAAGCTTACAACTACACCCATTTTGTCTGCGAACTTTTGTCCATAATAAAGGCTGGGAATGAAAGATGCAGAAGCAAAACCATCAGTGTCAGCACCACCACCTGTATTTTCAAAGTCACCCATAGGAAATAGTCCCATAAGTTCCACGCTGCCGTGGATGCCGTCTTCTAAGAACATCAGTTGTGAGGGGTTGTTGTAAAAACCACTTGCCGTTTTAGAGCCCGTAACATCAGATGCGAAAGCTGTCCCCATTGTTTCAGCACTTTGATATCGCATTTGATATCCTGCTCGCCATGGTCACCATGGGTGTTAATAGTGTGAGTAAAAACAATTTCATAATTCCCCCTTAAATTAGGTTTTTGTTAAATTGCGCGATTTAGTAGAGCTATTGTCCTTACAGACCTAGGCCTTTGTCTTTGAACGGTGCGTGAGAAAAACGCCCAAAATAAGGGCAAAGTTAATCTAATTGTTTAAGGCCAAACTTTGCTGCGGTGAGAGACAAGATGAGGGGGATCAATAGGAGGGGCTTTACTCCGATGTTTTTCTGTTTCCTCTTTCCTTTTCATGACAGACCTCCAGCAAGCGGGACGCGCTTTGCCCGAAGGGCAAATGCTGGCGAGCCCAGGATGGGCGTGTCTGCCATGAAAAGGAAAGAGGAAACAGAAAAATATCTAAGTAAAGCCCCGTCACTTATAGAGACTTGAAGTTTTTAAAAAATTGAAGGAAGGTGGAGGGATGAAAAATCTTTTGCTTCTAGTTATATGCGCAGTGCTACTGAACTCCTGTCAGTGGGTGGAAGACACAAAGATGCGGGCTCAGTTATGGCTCTCTCAAATCCAGTACGACGCTCTTAAAGCGGAGGATTCAGCTTTTGCTGAGGTGCTTAAAGAGGGTAAAGGACAGGTGATTGCAGGCTCTGAAGTCACGATTAAGGCGCAAGAGACGACCTTGATGTTTGAGCCTCAAGAAGTTCTGGCTTTGCCAGGGCAGAAGATCAAAATCAAAGTGGTGAACAACTTAAAAGACCCCCTTAATTTTCTGCTGCTTCATCAAGGTGATGATCCCGTTGTGGTATCGCAACTGGCTTTACAGATGAGTGATGAGAATCAGAACTGGATGCTCCCACAAGACTACTACATCGCAGCAATGGGCCCTGTTTTACCTAGAAAAAGCGATAAGATCACAGTGCAAATGCCCGATGCCGAAGGTGTTTATTATTTCGTTTCCACTTACCCCAGCTCACCCGCAGTCCTCAGGGGCAAGTTCATTGTCGTAAAAAAGAAGATCTCAGAAGAGGCCAAAGATAATTCTCTGGCTGCTGAATCCATAGCCAGTGAACAGACATTATAAAAGTGTTAGCACCATATTTAAAACTTTATAGACACAATATATTTCTCGACATCAAACTCCTAAAGCGCAAATTCAAACATGAAGCCTTCTGCAGGGAGCTTCCTATTTATTCCATACATAGATTTAAAGTGCGATCTCGGCTTGGCATTATTTTGCGAACGCAAAATCATGCCAAACGTCACTGAGCATTTTAAGTCTATGTATGGAATAAATAGGAAGCTCCCTGCAGAAGGCGATTAAAAATCGTGCCAAGATTTTGGGGCTAAAATATGTAACTTTTGCTAATGAAAGTGGGCACCTTGAAAAAAAGTCTCACCTGGGCTATAAATTGTCACTTCGGAGGAAAATAGTATGGAGACTATGGACAACATGGAGATCATGGAAGAGGAAACGTCGTCTGATCTTGACCTAGACCAAATTGACAATATTTTGGCCCTAGAAGAGTCCCAATACCCTAAATTCACTTTAGCCAAAAATAAAGCTCGGTTTTTAAGAATGGTGAACTGGTATAAAGCCAAAGAAGAGTGGATTGATGTGGCCCCTATCAGTGGTGTGACTAAGCATTTCAAACAGCAATCCAAAGAATTAGAAAGCATTCGTGCCAATAAACTGGATTATGAAATGGAGTTAGAGACTGGAACTTTAACCCCCAGTCAGAGATCCTATAAAAAAGACGAACTTAAAATGTGCAAAGTGCAAGAGAAGATGGCCGTGCATTTGATCACAAAACTACAGAAGAAGATCAAGTCTGGACGTAGGTAAAGCTACATTTCAGTTTAAAAACCTTAAAATTAAGATGAAAGCCAATTTAAGCTCTAAATTGGCTTTTTTTAATTTTTTACTAAATTCTCAGATTGAACCGCCGATAAGCATGTAAATACAAGGGGGTATTTCTAATGGCGCGTTCTATGGTGATAGTGGTTTCTGATGATCACGAGATTGTACAGAAAGCGAGAAACTTCGCTTACACTATGGGTTTAACCCTAGAAATTTATTCTGTATCGCAGTGGGAAGAAAAACAGAGCTCTCAAGGGGCATCAGTGCAAAGCTTGATTTCTGGATCAAATCAGAACCCTAGTAATGTCATTCAATTCCCTCAAGCCAGTTTAAATAAAAAAGTGAAAACTATTGATGAACTTGAAAGTGTGGCAATTGAAAATGCAATCCATGAGTACAAGGGCAATCTGACTGAAGCCGCTCGTGCTTTAGGAATTGGCCGAGCTACTTTATATAGAAAAGTAAAGCAGTATAAGATTGATCCGTCCTTAGCACGCCGTAAAAAAGTGGCTTAATCCTTTCCGCTGGGTAGCGGTGGTCCATGCTAGAACGCGATCAAAATTTACAGCATGTTATTGTAAAGCAAAAAAACCTGTTACTGGTTTTTTTGCTTTTTTTATTGGTGTGCCTGATTTGTGGTGGATTATTTTATTATCGCACACAGCAGTTCAAAAAAGCCAATCGGGTCATTTGCCAACTGATGACAGACAATTACATTGATAAACTTTCGGATGATGTTTTAGAGGAATGCTTAGAGTTCACCACAAAAGGATTTTACACAAAGCAATCACAGTTTTTAAAAGATATCAATTTATGGCTTTCTAGTTTTAATATTTCCCACTTGTATTTATATAACAATGCAGAAAATAAAAAAATGTGGGAAGGCATTGGGCAAGAAAGTGGGATTTTGGCTAAACATATTTTTGGCCACTGGACAGTGACAGAAGTGCACAACCCTCAGGTGGATATTCAAGTGGGGGATTACATTCTTAAAATCAACAAAGAAAAGATTCGAGATGCCCAACATATTTTGGTCAGCGAAGGGGACTTTTTGATTCAACGAGAGGGTGAAAAAAAAGTAGTTCCTGTTAAAATCAGACAGATTCATTACAACGAAAACATGGTGGTCAAAGAGGTCAATAAAGATTGGACCTATCTTAAGATTCCTACTTTCAAATCAGATTATTTTGATTATAAAAATCTAGAAGAAAAATTGACTCCTGCCCAAGGAAAATCAGTGATCTTAGATTTAAGAGGCAATTTGGGTGGGAACTATGTTTCGATTCTTCGAGTCTTATCCCGCTTTTTGTGTGAGTCTAAGCGTGTAGGAAAAATCTATCACCAAAGAACTCCTGCAACCTCAGAGCAAGAGTTAGAGGATGACCTTGATGACTCGGCCCAAATCTTAAGAGTCACACAACATAATCCCATTTACTTAAAAACCTTTCCTGTAAAGGCGTGCAAGCCTGTGAAACGAGTCATTATGTTGATCAATGAAAAGTCAGCTTCAGTGACTGAACTTTTAGTTAAACTGATTCAAAAAAATATTAAAAACGTGAAAAGCTATGGGACCACAACAGCAGGTCACATGCTACTTGCCATTTGGTATCCCATCGAAGACTTAGGACAGGACATTATGATGTCGGTTCCTTACGCGTGGTCCACCGACCTCGAGCAAGATGTCTTAGAGGGAACAGGTGTGGCTCCTACAGAAAGCCTTCAGTCAGAGCAGTTGCTGAAGTATCAAGGTTCGCATGATCCTCTATTAGATTATATTTTAGATGAGATAAAATCTAATTTAAAGGCCAAACAGCTATAAAGGATCAGTTCAAAAAAACCGTTAAAGGTCTAGTAAAGGGGTGGATTTGTGGCTAAGGTTATTCGATTTCCTGAAAAAGGTGATAAGATCAATGCTGTGAAAACGGCGAACCAGAAAGCTCTTTTATTTCTCTCTTTGGCTTCAGTACTGCTTTTTGCGGTGATCTTAAATCTGTCTTATCAATCTAAATTAAGCAAAGAGCGTGATGTCGCCAACATCGGTGATGTGGAAAATCGTGTGATGGGCCAAGGTGTCTCAAATTTAAACGGTTGGGTTTTAACGCATCTGAATTCCTCTAACCAAAGAAATGAGATCGTATTTTCGGAAAAACCTTCTGCGGAAGAACAACTGGTGTTTGCGTCTTTAATTGGAAGATACAGTATCACTAAGAAAAAAGAATTCATCACAGAGCTTCACCTCAAAGACGGAGCAGAGCCTGTGCCTTTAAGTCATTTACCCAAACTTTTGAATCAGTACCGACAAGCTAATGGAGTAGAAAACATTGAATTTCGTTTGGTTAAACAAGACCACAATGAACACACTTATGAGATGTACTCTGCGGATAAAAAAATTGGTGATGTTCATCTTAAAATTTCCAAAAACAATGAACTGCTTTCTTTAAGTTCTAACTGGAACTAGAAGAAGGTCTAAAACCCTGTAAAATCAAGCTCCCAAGCCTATTTTAAGGCGCATTTTGCTTATCACATAAACCCCTTTTACCGATAAAATATTGTGGTTATTGGACATGACTTTCCAAAGGCGAAAGAGCTTAAAAACACTGAAAGTAAAGAGGCATCCCCTCAAGGTGCATTTCTTGCGCCTGCTCTAGATCGGGTGGCTGCGGCTATTGTGGATCTTATGGTGCTCTTACCCATCATGAAGGTGTTTAGCAGTAAGCTGATCATCACTTTAAAAATCACCTATTCATTTCAGATGTACATTGGATTTTTGTCGGCCTTGTTTGTGTTAGCTTGGACCGCTTTTGTTCTCTATATCTGTTACCAAGCCACAAGCATCATTATCTTTAAAAGAACTTTAGGGCAGTACTTCTTTGGTATTGAGCTTAAGGAGCACAACACTTTAAAGCGTCCAGACGCTTACATTTTGATCTTAAGATCTCTTTTAAGTTTTGGCGCTTTATGTTTTGCCATTCCTTTGTTTGCCATTTTGACGGACGAGAAGGGCAGAACCTTTTACGACAAAATCACAGACACCATCATGATCAGCACCAAACCTAGAGGGGAGACGCTTCGTACTACAATGACCTTCCATAGGGTTTTGGGATCATTTTTAATGTTTAATTTTTTATTGATTATTGGTGCGGTGAGTTTTTTTCTAAGCAGCAATTTTTATAAATTTAAAACAGACTTGTCCTCTTCAGAGAAATTATGTGAAGAGGTCACAAACACTTATGATAAGTGGTGGGACTCTGGAGTTTACGAAAGTCGATTAGAGGTTGCCCTTGCCTTATTCTCTGCATTTCGCGTAGGGACTCCATGTTTAGACCAAGAGGCTAACTTTGAAATAGGATTAAATAATAAAAATCCACTGGCTTATTTAGCAAAAGGTTTTGTGGCGTCTCAAACTAATGATGCTCTGGCCTTAGAGTATTTTAATAAAGTTTGCCAAGTGTCTCCTGACAGTAAGCCTTGTGAGTTAGTCCTTTGGATCAATAAATGGCCTAATCGTTATGAGGGAGAAAAGAACTTCCACATGAGTGAAAACCCCTTCTATTTGCAAATCTGGTCTTTAAAAAGAGACCTTGCAAAAGGGAATATGGGCAAGTTCAGTAATGACCTAGAAGAGTTTGAAGTGCAGAGTGGAGTTGAGAATTTTTTTGCTGAAATGCAGATGAAGTCTGCGGGGTATCTGAACCGTCCCGAAGAATACGCCAGTGTGCTTAAGGTGCTAAAAGGGAATAACCCTTCAAGCTCTACTTTTAATGAACGCATCTGCTCTTCTTTATTGGCGCAAGGGTGTATGGCTCTGCAAAGCCAGAACTGTAAAAGTCTTAATATCCCCAAAAGCACAAACTCCCATATCAAAAACACGTATTACTCTTGTATTGGTGAAAAACATAATATCTACACTTCAGATATTACTTTAAAAAAGTTTTATGAAGGTTTTGCGGATGATGCACTTGTGGATTTGGATGTGGTTAAGAGCATTCTGAAAAATAACTCGCATTCGGCTGATGTGCGGCTTGCCGCTTTGAACAAAGGCTTTATGCAAATCAATAGCCTAGATTATTTAAAAGAGATGCTTACAGATTGGCAGAACATGAATTACAGGGACTATGTGTGGCGCATGTGGGGAGAGGCTCTACTAAGTAAACTCTCTGAGCATGATGATAAAACTCATAGCTTTATGGTGTTTAAATCTCTGAACAAAGAATATAACGAGTCTATGGGACTTAGAGACATCAAGGCGCGTGATTTAACAAAAGTACGTGGTCTTGATACATCAAGGTTTCCTGCTAAAACTGGTGGAACCAAAGGGGAATAAATGATTTTAGTTCCCTTTCCTAAACATAAAAAAATTAAAAAGTGCTATGTGACATGTTTGTTGATTGCCTTGATTGC
Organism: Pseudobdellovibrionaceae bacterium; assembly: GCA_023954155.1. NCBI lineage: Bacteria > Pseudomonadati > Bdellovibrionota > Bdellovibrionia > Bdellovibrionales > Pseudobdellovibrionaceae > Pseudobdellovibrionaceae bacterium. Next base: position 229,359 of record JAMLIO010000002.1, read on the forward strand.
GGTCGTGCAACTTTTGGTCAAAGAGTACGAAGTTGCGGACGTGTCGTTGATGGTTCCTGTGTCTGAAAGTGAAATGTTCCATAGTGTGAACGCCAAACTTTATAAAAACTTTTTAAATTCAGAAAAAAATTTAGATAAAAACCAAAGAATGGTGGCAAGTATTGGTAGCCAAGACAGAGACACCAAGTTGATCAGTCAGATCGCCTTAAGGGACCCTTTCTTTAATCCACTCACCGCATCTAGAGTGGGTGTGGATGATGTGTCTTATAAACATTGGCAAGAGACCTATTATCTTTTGCAAGAGTACGCATCTGTGAACTCTGCAAGTTTACTAGGAATTAAGAGTGACAGCTTAAATTGGCAAAGATGGTTTAGTTATATGTTTGTTCATGCGGGAGCCTACCATCTGATTTCTAATCTGATCTTTTTGTTTTTATTTGGGGCTTTGGTTGAAAGAGCCTTTGGTGGACTGATGACAGTAGTGATCTTTTTAGGGTCAGGACTGCTTGTAGTGCCTGTGTACCTCTTGTTGACAGGCGAAGCCAATATCCCTTTGATCGGGGCCAGTGGGGGAGTGTGTGGCCTGATTGCTTTTTATGCTATTTGTAAGTTCAAAGAACCCTTGCGGTTTTTTTATTGGGTGCTGCCCTTTGAGAAGTATTACGGCTTTGTCACTTTATACACGGGAGTGGTGTTATTCTTGTGGTTGTTCTCTGACCTTGCGGGGTACTTAGCCTCAATTCCTCCTTTTGATGGCGTGGCTCACGCCGCTCACTTGGGAGGATTTATTGCAGGAGCTAGCGCGGGGTTGGCCGTGCTTGCTTACAGAAAATATAAAGGCATTCCTATCATAGACCTTGAAGAGTCTTCGGATGTTGTGGGTCAGCGAACCCCTTTGATTGCACTGCCGCCACTTCGATGATCATTTTGCCTTTTAGTTGACTAAGTCAGGGCTAAATCCGCGTCGCATGGTGTTTTCAGTGGTCACCTTAGGATACATGAATCCTTTTAAGTAATCAGGTCCTCCAGTTTTGCTTCCAAGACCTGACATTTTAAACCCTCCAAACGGATGACGGTTCACCATAGCTCCTGTGATTGAGCGGTTGATATAAATGTTTCCTGCTTCTAAAGTCATCTTAGCTTTTTCAATGCTTGAGGGCGAACGAGAGTAAATGCCAGAGGTCAGAGCGTACTCTGTGCCGTTGGCAATTCTAATCGCATCGTCTAAGTCTTTGGCTTTGATGACAGCCAGTACGGGACCAAAAAACTCCTCTTGCGCTAAGAAGGATTTGGGGTCCACGTTAGTAAAGATGGTGGGGGGCACGTAATAGCCATTTGTAGGCAACTCAGTAGCGCTGTAGGCCAATGTGGCCTCAGTGCTCTTGGCGCGCTCTATAACGCCTAATAGACGCTTATAGGAGTCCTCGTCCACCACAGGTCCCACATAGCATTTAGGGTCTTGGGCATTGCGTATCTCTATGCTGGAAGTGGCTTCAATCAGGCGTTCGACAAACAGGTCATAGTTTTGCGGAAGCACAATCACACGCGAGCACGCCGAGCACTTTTGCCCTTGAAAACCAAAGGCGGAATACAGCACACCTGCCACGGCTTCATCCAAGTCGGCATCACTATCAATGATGATGCTGTTTTTTCCACCCATTTCAATGACGGCAGTTTTGACCTTTTGCTGACCAGGCTTGACCTGTCCTGCTTGTTCTAAAATCGAAAGCCCTACAGATTTAGAACCAGTAAAGGCAATCATATTTACATCGGGGTCTTTTACGATTTGTGCACCGATATTTTCTCCAGGGCCTGGCAAGAAATGGTAAGCCTCAGCAGGAATTTCTGGAATTTGTTTTAAAAGTTTATACAACCAATAGGCTGTGGCTGTGCTTTGTTCGGCTGGTTTGATTAAAACTGTATTGCCTGTCACAAGAGCTGCGGCCACCATTCCCGTTAAGATCGCAAATGGAAAGTTCCATGGTGCGATCACTCCTACGACTCCTTTGGGAATGTAGTGATAGATGCTGGTCTCTCCAGGAACAGAACCTACTTTTTCACCTGCTCCTAAACGTTTAATGTCTTCGGCATAATAACGACAGAAGTCGATGGCTTCAGTCAGGTCCCCATCGGCCTGCTCCCAAGATTTACCTACTTCAAATACTTGTAGCGCAGCAATTTCATGGCGATGTTTGGCAATCAGGTCAGCAAGTTTGTGAATCGCTGTGGAGCGTGTTTGATAGGGGACATATCTCCATGTGGCAAAAGTCTTTTGTGCCGAAGCGATGGCTTCACTGACATCTTCGGGGCTAGGGTAGTGAAAGTCACACACTTTAAGTTGTGTCTCGTTGGGGGAGTAGCGTTCTAATTTTTGTCCCGATCTTTTTTCTTTTCCTGCCACAGAGTAAGGAATGTCATTCATGGGCAGTTGGGATTTTACGGTTTCTAAAGTTTTAACAAAGGCTTTGCGCTGTTCTGTTTTAGAAAAATCAACAAGAGGCTCATTGATAAAACCTGTAAGCCCAGGATCACTGGATGTTTCTGGTAAATCCATTTTGGGATCTTTAAGTAAAACGTCAAGGGGCAGAGTCTGCTCAGAACTTGTACGTAAGAAAGATTCGTTAGAAGTATTTTCAAGCAGACGGCGAACAAGGTAAGCCATTCCTGGAATCATCTCTCCTACAGTAGCATACTCGCGCAGACGGTAGCCTTTTGCGATGAGTGCGGCTTTAAAGTTATCCGCCATGCCGTAAAGCATTTGCAATTCAAAGGCATTGTTTGGCAGTCCAAGCTCTTGGGCTCTTTGAATGGCATAGGCAATAGAGCGCACATTGTGAGACGCAACAGCAACATGAACATAGGCGTTGTTTTTAAGGAAAAGGTCACAGCACTTTTCATAGTTGGCATCTGATTCTTGTTTTTGTGTGTAGACGGGAACGGGCCAAGTGCTTTGCTTGGCGTGGATCACCTCAGAGTCCCAGTAGGCCCCTTTGACTAGGCGGACACTAAAGGGTGTGCCTCTGTGTTTGGCAAAATCCACTAAGGCCTGCGCGTCTTGATAAGAGTCACGCAGGTAAGCCTGAAGGACGATTCCAAAGTGAGGATAGCTTTTATATTCTGGAAGCATCAGAAGCTTTTTAAACACTTCGAGTGTCAGGTCTTTGATCGCATAGTGTTCCATATCCACGTTGATAAAAATATTTTTCTTCACCGCTAAATCAAAAATGGGTTTTATTCTTTCAATTAAAATCTTTTGGGTCTCTTCCCACGCCGTCACGTGCACTTGGCTGTAAAGTGAAGAGAGTTTGACAGAGACATTCACTTTTGGAATTTCACCTAAGTGATTGCTGTCCAGTTGTGGATTGTGAGACCAGCTTACACTTTTTTCTGCAAGAGCTTCGATCAGCTCCATATAACGACGTTGGTAATCCGCAGCTTCTTTTTCTGAAAGCGTGGCTTCACCCAAAAGATCCACAGTGAAGGCTAAGTTTTTTTTACGACCAGCTTCAAGTTTAGGTAAAGCCTCTTCGGGGGTTTCTCCTGTAATAAAAAGTTTCGCCATCTCAGTGACGTTTTTACGAACGGAATTTGCGAGTAAACCTGGAGCCATGGCACCTAAGTTGGCTCCCATCTGAAAGACGGAAGGCATTTGGGAACCATCTTCAGAAAAGTATTCTTTTAAATGTTTAGCGACATCTTCATTGTCGTTTAAGTAAGGCAACACATCCACAAAGCGAAACATTTGAGTTTTAAAGCTAGGACTTTTCATCGACAAGTCCATGATCTTTCCATACCACCAGTCTTTGTTAAAAAGAGATTTGGATTCGGCTTTGCCCGATAAAATTTCAGAACCTAATTGCAGAATGGGATTGTCAGTTTGAGAGTAGTTTGGTGTTTTGTTTTTACGCGAAAAAAACATGGATTCCCCCTGTATAAAATGGCTGAAGTTGAGGAGTTCAACACGCCATAAAATTGTCTGCATTGAAAGGCCGAAACCCCATTCAGTCAATAGGCAAGGAGGAACTGACACCAGTGTCATTTTGCACCCCTAAAAAAGATTAAAAAATAAGCAAAAGTGGGGTTTTGCAAGGGTTTTGGGGCCAAAAGGGCTCCAAAAAACATGGCCTAAGTCTTGAAATATAGGGAGTATCCTTTCGGGCTTTTGCCGCAGTCGCGGCTCCAGAACAGAGCCCACAGTCACACCAACATTTCCTGCCAGCAAGATGGGTGCTCAGAGAAGCAGCCCCATCCCTTGTCGCGCGCTCAGCCGCGTGCTCCAGAGCTCAGAGTCTGAGGCCTGAGTTCAGGTTTCTGGTCTGGGCTTCGAGCTTCTAATGTCTGAGCTTAGGTCTCTAAGTTTTGTGTGCGTGTGTGAAAACACGGTTTTTTAATTATTTCTTTTTAACTTTAGGCTTACTAGGGGTATTAGGTGTAAAAACTTGCCCTGAATAGGTGTTGATCTGGGGAGAACATTTATCCCCGATTTTTTTAGCCGTAGAAACCACCTTAAGCTTTTCGCCTTTAGGTCCCTTGCCCCCAATAAACGCGGACTCATAAGTAGTAGGAGTGAGCATCTTGGTTGTGACAATCCCTTTGCCCCGTACCTCTCCGCAGTCAAAGTGAGCGGTGATCTGCTGAGCAGTGGCTCTGGTCAGGGTGTATTTGCAGTATTTGCTGTCCTGCTGTTTTTGATAAAAATTTTGTGGCTGGAGCATATCTTTGGTGATGCAAATCTGTGTATTTTGGTACTGACGAATATTTTGGGCGGCTTCAGTCTTTTGTTTGCCATTGGGCATAGCAAGGGCCTGCTTTTTGGCGGCCAAGAAGGGGTCATTGAGCTTCCCATTGAGGTAGACTTTAGAGACTGAGCTGTAAAGCCCAGGTTCAAGCCCCAAGGGTTCTAGTTTTTTAGACCACGTTGTTGTGGGAAGGAAAAAAAGAAGAAATAGGCTTAGATACTTCATTGGATAAAATCTTTTCGACATTCCAGAGAATTTCTTGACCCATTAACATGGGATGCAGATGAGAAGGCCTTAGAAGTACAAAGAAGCCTTCTTGAATAGGTCAATCTTGGTTTTAGCCCTTTTTTGTCGGCGATGACTAAAACATAGAGGCTTAAGGGCTTAAGTGAGGTTTTTGGGAATCCTTAAAAGTCTATATATTTCAGTATGTTACTAACGTCTCTTGAAGTGCCGTCTGCTGGCACATCGGTTGCTCTGTAAGGGCAATATGGCACAGCAAAAGTTTAAATACTTATTTATGACTCTCACCTTGGCAGCATTGCTACTAGCATGCAGTATGGAAACAGAATCTTTAGGGTCTGCGTCCTGTAACTTTGTCACCAACTCTTCAAAACAGAGGGTGTCATGGAAACACACCCTTCCTATTAAGTTCCGTTTGCACGAGAGTGTGCCTCCAGAGGCTATGGCTTCCATTTATGAGGCCGCAGACTTGTGGAATAGAATGTCTGTAAAACCAGTTATTGAGGTGGTCAGCGTGGGGCACAAAGGGGCTCCTTCTACCAGAGACCAAATCCCTGTGATCTATTGGATGCACGAGTGGGAAGACGATCGCTTTTTAGAGCAGGCCAGAACCACTGTACGCTGGCTTCAGGATCAATTGGTGGATGCGGACATTAAAGTAAATGCCAAAAATTTCAGCTTTTTTTATCATAATCAAGAAAGACAACTGGGAGCGGTGGATTTCGTAGGATTGATGGTTCATGAATTTGGCCATGCCCTAGGATTCGCTCATAATTCGGTTCAAGAGAGTGTGATGTTCTATCAATTAAGAAGAGGTCAGGAGCGTCGTAAGGCCAATAATGGACTGGTCTTCCACGAGACGGACATAGCTTCTTATCAGTGTGAATATGGCGAAGATATGGTTTTGAGCTTTTATGTGGACGCTATAAAAACAGGCGATAGCGGTATAGTAAGCGGCGCGTCAAATCCATAATTTCAGGTTTTTTAAGTTGGATAGTTGAAAATCTATGCAATTATATTGTGTCAAGAGGACAGAAAAGATGAGTTTGAACACTAAGTCAGTAATTAGAGAAGAAATCCAACGCCAGCTGTTTAGCGGCCCTAACGCCCTTCCTACAGAAGGTACGTACACTCAATTAGACCATGAGTCATTGAGCAAGGGACAAAACATTTTAAGTGCTTTGGCGCAAAATCTTCAAGAGCTGTCCCTTATGGAATCTAAGCTAAACTTCATGGTAAGAGAAGTCAGTTCTTCATTAAGAAGCAAGTAAGATCGCCTCTAGTTTGCTAACTATTTTTGCAAATCTAAATAAAAATCTTAAAAATCAGTGAACCAGTTTTGTGGTGCGCTTGATGGTGTTTTCAACGATATGAAAGTAGGCTTTGATCAGCAGTTCGCGATCTTCTTCGTTGAGTTGTGAAAGGTATTCTTCTTTTTCGGCAAAGCTGTTCTTCTCAATAAAGTTGCCAAAGATGTCTTGCACTTTATTGCGATCTTCTTTGTCAAAGTCTTGATTGCCGTTCACGGGCTCTTGCAGAGCGCGTTTGATGTGCGACTTGTGAAATAATAAATGTAGTCCCTTTGTTGATTGCGCAAGCAGGTATTCAATCTCCTGCATGTTTTGCTCATCAAAACAATCGAGCGTGATGGACATCCGTGTCTCCTCTGGCTCAAGTCAATAAATTTATTATCGTTAAAGATAACCCCAACTCAAATTTCATTTGATTCTTAAATCTTAATCAAGTCAAATGTGATAATAAGGTTAAGAAACTAGCCTAAGGTGGAAGATCGTTGAGAAAAAAAAGCAAAGTGCAAAAGGATGAAGAAATGATAGTGATAGATCCCATAAAAGATCTTTCTTTTGCAAGTGAGGAAGAGCTGTTCACCTACTTTCGCCCCCAGATTGAAGACATCGAAGGTTTTTATTTCGAGTGGCGTAAACAATTTAAAAAAGACATCGCGCAAAAAGACTTTGAAAAGTACGAAAAGCATCTTTCGGGATGTCTTTTAAATCCAGACGAAGCTCTGATCAATGGCGACATTACAGATCAAGAGGTCGCAATTTTTATTAAAAAAATAGATGAAAAGAAATCCATCTACTATGTGGCCTTTTGTTATTTGGTCGAAGATGATCCTAGTTTTATCTTTTTGCACTTCCCCACAACATCTAATGAACTCTTAAATGAATTAAGACAAAGATCAGTGTTGCTGTTTGATAGCCAAACTAAGGATGTCTATCCTGGAGCTATCGAAGGGGACTCTTTGACTGAAGGCGATGAGTTGGCGAAGGGCCATTACAAGGCCATGCTGGTGTTAAGGGGCGAGAACGACATTCCTGTGGATCAGTTCAAGGCCTATGCTCATCTTCGAGAAGAAAGCATAGAGTATGCTGATGAGATTTGGAGACACTCAGATAGTTTTGGACAAAACCTTGTGACTTTTATTAAGAGTTTTTCTGAAGGGGAAAATCTGTATTATATTGTGGTGACCCTTGAAGATGTGATTTCTGATAGTAATATTTTACTGTTCTCTTTTCCCACTAAAGATGAAACTTTAATGGAAAGATATAGAACGGGCGAGAACTTACAAGCTGATGAAGTGATCCAGGAGAGCAGTCATTAAAAACTTAGGCCTTATTCTTTTGAGCGTTGTTATTTTATCCTGTCAGTCCTCAGTAAAGAGCATGGACATTGAAGGCCCTCTGCTTTTACAAGCCAGCAGTTTGCAAAATTCCAACTCTGAGTATTTTTATACAACAAAATCAGATGTGGTGGTGATGGACCTAGGTAAAAAGACCCGCTCCTATGTGGACTTCGCGGAGTTTCGCATTCAAAGACACACTCTGCATCTTGGAGAAAACGGCGAGATGCAATTTCGCGTCAACACCTCTCATAAAAAAGGCAATATGAGTTTAAATGATATGGGTTACCCTGAACCCAATGAGACTCTGCTTGAGGTGATCGACAGTTACGGTAAGCCCGTTGTGGTTAAGGACTATCCTATTGGTTCGGTCTTTTACTTGCCCCGTGTCTCTTTACCAGAAAACCCAGTGAATGAAGGGGACAAGTGGAGTTATCGTGGACGTTGGATTTCTAGGGACACGGGTTGGCCTTTTGAAATTGAGATCAACTCCAAGTTGACCTCTTGGGCTGATTGCCAAGGCACTCTGTGCGCGGTGATTGATTTTACAGCGCGTGTGATCTTGCCTGAAGATTTTCCTTTAAGAAGTACTATTAAGAGTAACATCAAGGGGCGATTGCATTATTCCCCCCATTCTTTCGATGTCTTATGGGGAGAAAGCGAAAGCGATGAAATGTTTGAAATCGCCGAGCTAAAAAAGCAGATCATCGTCAAAACCAAATCCTGCTCTTACAAAATCGGTTACAACAAAAACTGCCCAAAGTTGTAGGGCGAAGTGTTCTGCCTATTTTAACTAACGCATGAACCGCATCCTTGCTTGTGCATCCAGCTAAAACTTAGGGTGTGAGGCATCCTACCGTTAACTTTAATTTGAAATCGAAAAAAGTGAAGGCCATGACAGTTCATGGCCTAGTTGTTTTGCTGATCAACTGTTTTTTTTGAATTATAAATAGTCTTTGTGTCTATTTTTAAATTCTGCTTTGTTACACATATCCATCATGTACAGCTGAGCTCGTATGCTTGTGTCTGTAGCCCCTCTTCTATTCCATGAGCTTAACTCTCGTTGAAACTCAGTGTAACACCATTCTTGATTGTTAGGACAAGTGCTAACAGGCAAACGCCCTAGGGCCATTTGGTAGGCACTGTTCACAAGGGCCGTAGCGCTATCATGACAGACGGGAAGCCCGTCATCACCTTGTTTGGTTTTGCACTTTTCCCATAATAAAAAGTTAGTTAAAGTCATCGGGCAATATTGTGAAGGCGAATAACGTCTTAAGGACACTTGTTGATCAAAGTGCTGACGACTTCGATAAACACCAATAAATTCACAGTACATCCAAGCCACACTGGCTCGTTCGTCCCCAGATTTAGCTAAATTTTTCCATAAAGCTTTGTCGGTAGCAGTGCAAGTAGAATGGGCTGCAATACATTTATTGCCCACAAAGATTTCGTTATTGGCGCATTGGTAGCTACCGTTACTACCACCACCGCCATCGCCACCAGTAGAGGGGGTGCTACCTCCTGTGCCGCCAGAACCGTCGCCAGGGTCGTTGCCGCCGCTGTTTCCACACACTACATATTTATATCTGTTGTCGCCATTAAATTTTCCATTGGTACATTTTCTAACCTGTCTGTCACACGTGCCATCTTCTTTTTCAGCCGAGAAGGCCTCCATATTAGAACCATGAGAAAACAGTCGACCATCTAAAATACAAGATTTAGGGTTGCCCACGTTACAATCAGGAAACATATATGATCCGCTTAAAGTTCCATTGCTACAGGTGCGTGTTTGTTTTTTACAAGTTTCACCATAAGGCACGGTGGAATTTTGAAAAGCTTCAACTTGTTGTCCGTGTACTACAGCCACGTGGTTGAGTTTACAATGTGCAGGTGCACCCACGTTACAGGAAGTAAAAAAGTAGGTGCCAGTTAAAGCTCCGTTATTACAAGTTCTGGTTTGTGATTTGCAAGTTGTTCCATAAGGTACGGTTGAAGACTCAAAAGTGGTGATCTGACCTTGGTGAGGCACGACAGTATTATTAAATAGACAAGTTCTTGGCACATTCACTGCGCAGAAAGGATGTTGATAATTACCAGAGAGGACACCATTTGTACATAGTCGTAGCTCTTCAATACAAGTTTCTCCTGTAGTCACAGTGGAGTTTTGAAAGGCTCTCACCACACTGCCGTGTTTGATGGTTTGTCCGTTAAATAAACAATTCGCCTCACCTGTTCCTGAGTTACAACTGGCATAAGGATAACTTCCAGATAAGACGCCATTATTACAGGTGCGTCTTTCGTAATCGCAGTTTCCTGATCCATTTAAATAGGCCGTTACACTTTGGCCGTTAGCAATGGTTTTGTTTCCAAAGATACAAGCACCTGGTACTGTTTCTCCAGGAGTACAAAAGGCAAAGGGATATGAACCCGTTAAGGTTCCGTTCACACAGGTTCTGTCTTCAGATTGACAGCTGCCATTGGAACTTAAAAAGGCTTTAAAACTTTGGCTATTACGAATTAAGGTTCCATTAAATTCGCAGTACGCACTATTAGTTCTGTAATCATCACAACTGGGATCAATACAGGCCGCAAGACTTTCTTCAGTGATAGAATAAAATCCTGGCCCAATACAGTTTTGAAAACTAAATAGAATCAGCCCTAAGGTCAAAATAGAAAATATGACCTTGGCACGTATATCCTTATATTTGAATTTCAGATTTAACTGCATCATTTATATTTTTCGGTATAAGCCTGAGGCTGATTTAATAAAGTGTACTCAAATATATACCACTTTGAGAAAGACTTTAAAAAAAAGCAAAGAGCCTTATGATGTAGCAACACTTTAAAATCCATTTAAATAGCCCATTTTCCTATCCAGACTTTAGACGGCTTATACTGGTACATCGAATATATTGACGATGGTTTCTTTAAAGTGTGTCAGCCTAAAACGAAAAGAGCTAAGAGGAGCAATATATGAGAGATGGCATTTTTTAAATCTTTGGTTCGTCGTGGTTCTGATGTCAAAGTTCTTTACGATTTTCTCAAATTGGTCATTTCATTGTCGATTTTATAGATTTTAAAGGAGTTTAGTTTGGCAAAGCTTTTGCTCAATATACCTAGAGCGAAGCCAAGGGGGGAACCATGACTTCTGGAATTTTAAAGAACAACTTTTTAATGAGCGTACTTGCTTTAACCTTTGTTGTTCTATTTTTTGGAGTAAATCAAGCACATGCCGCACCAATATGCGTGACAAAGTGGAGTGAATTGCCTCAATTAAAACCAATCAATGGGATCAGTGATTTTGATACAAAAGTTAGAAATGGAAGCATTCAATTTAAAATGCCAAGTGGAAAGACTTTTACCATTAGAGAAAGAAGCGGAAACATCTATGCCGAAACTCCAGAAGGTAATGCCGATATTCAGCTTTGCAAAGAAAAAGGAAATAACAAGCAACTCACAGCCATCGCCAATACCATTCTAGGTAAAAAAGTGATTGTGGTTCATAATACTGGCGGTAAGAAATTCCAAATTATTGATCAAGGTAAACCTAACGAACCAGTAACAGCGACAGTAATGTAGTTTAAAACTATAGAATCAAAAGGCTCATTGAAATGTTTCAAGTGAGCCTTAATTTTATAAAGACATTTGTAATAAAATAAATCGAGGAGCCAGAGAGTTATGAAAAACCAAATTTTAATCAAAGGAATTTTTCTAACTGTAGTTTTATTTTCTGTATCATCACAAGCTTTTGTGGATGATCGGTTTGCGGTGATGGCTCCTGGGTGGACGTTCCATTCTCCTAATATGAATAATGAACTTCTTAGTTCACCGTCTCCTTCTTTTAAAGGCACTTTTACTAAAAGAGGGGACAATCTGATCTCTTCTATGATTATTATAAAACAACCTCTTCCAAGAAGTATCAATAATACTATTGCCCTAAAGGATTGGATTAACGGCAGTTATTTTGAGGGCAAAGCTGAAATGGTGTTTTCGACTCAAGTTAAGGGTGCAGAAGACAAAGGTCAGATGTTTGTGTTTAAACAAGATCAAGATGGCGCTTTAAGAATCACCTTTGCCTACGCCTTTGTGAAAGGTTTTGAGGTGATTATCCTTGCCCAAGCTACAACTCCTGAGAGTTATAAAGAAGACATGAAATATTCTGTGCAAGCCATGAAAAGTGTTAAGTTCATTTTATAGAAGTTTCCATCTTAAAACGAAATAGGCAACATATACATATCTCAGTTTGTTTGGTCAGTTCATCTAAAAGTTGTCCACAGTAGGTTCTAGTAATGCTTGAATCATAGCGCCTAGTAGAATATGTGGAAGGCACTTCGTTTAAACATTAAAGCGGAATAGCAAAATGTCTCCGTCTTTAACCTCGTACTCTTTACCTTCTGAGCGGTACTTGCCCGCATCTCTGACCGCAGCTTCACTGCCGAGTTTGAAAAGCTCTTCGCAATGATAGGTTTCTGCGCGAATAAAACCCCGTTCAAAATCAGAGTGGATCACACCTGCCGCCTGTGGAGCGAGTGCACCAGCAGGAATCGTCCAGGCTCGCACCTCTTTTTTTCCAGCCGTAAAGTAGGTTCTTAAGTTAAGTAGAGAATAAGATTCGCGAATCAAACGGTTAAGTCCTGGCTCACTTAAACCTAAGTCTTCTAAAAAGACCTTTTGCTCTTCGGGATCGAGTTGAGAGACTTCGGCTTCAATGGCCCCAGAAATGATAAGTGCCTTTTGCCCTTCACCTTGAGCGTATTCAAAAACTTTTTTTGTAAACTCATTCCCGTCTTTGGCATCAGATTCAGCCACGTTGCACACATAGATGATGGGTTTGATAGAGATCAAGTGCAGTTCTTTGATGATCTTTTTTTGTTCGTCAGATTCAATTTGAAAGTCACGGGCATTTTTACCTGCGCTAAGAAGGTCATAGATGCCTTTTACAGTTTGGTATTCAAATTTGATTTTAGAATCTTTGCTACTTTGAGCTAGTTTTTCAATCTTCTTTACGCGCTTTTCGACACTGTCAAGATCGGCAAGGATAAGTTCTGTGTTGATCACTTCGATGTCGCGTAATGGATCGACGTTACCAGAGACGTGAACGATATTAGAATCTTCAAAACAGCGCACCACGTGTAAAATGGCGTCTGTTTCTCTGATATGAGACAGAAATTGGTTACCTAAACCTTCACCTTGAGAGGCGCCTTTAACGAGGCCCGCGATATCCACAAATTCAATAGTGGTGGGGATGGTCTTTTCAGGGACCACAAACTTTGTAATACGCTCCAAGCGATCGTCAGGAACGGTGACTACACCGACGTTAGGGTCAATAGTGCAAAAAGGATAGTTGGCGGATTCCGCACCTGCTTGTGTGATGGCATTGAATAAAGTGCTCTTTCCTACGTTAGGGAGTCCTACAATTCCAACCTGTAATGCCATAAATGTTCTCCTGTTCTAAATTAGTGTTTACTCTTCGATTAGACCCAATTTGCGATTAAAATTATTCGCCGCTTTAACGGGCCCGTTTTTAAGAAAATCAAGACTGGCCTTGCTGATGTCATCCAATAAGTGGGGGATATGGTCCATTTCTTCGGATGAAAAATTGTGCAGTACAAATTTATCAGCAGGCATTTTGAGATCTTTGCGTGAAATGCCAATTTTTAAACGTGTATAGTCGGCGCCGATTTTATTGTGAATGTCTTTGATTCCGTTATGTCCACCTGGACTTCTGTTAGTCATAAAACGTAAAGACCCAAAGGGCATATCCAGATCATCATGTAGAACCAAAATATTTTGTTTTTGGATTTTATAATAAGCCATGATGGACTGTACAGAGTCACCTGAAAGATTCATAAAAGTTTGAGGTTTACACAATAATATTTTATAACCGTCAAACTCAAGCTTTGCCACCTCAGCTTTGTGTTCAGATTTAAAACCCGAAGCTTGAGAGTGACTTTGTAGCCAGTCTATGGCCATAAAACCAATATTGTGACGAGTAAGAAGGTATTTATCCCCAGGATTGCCTAGGCCAATAAATAAATATAAATCTTGCGACATCGTATTTTGAACCTTACTCGTCAAAAAGAATACTGACAGAATCGTTGCCGTAAATTCTTTGAATAGCATCAGAAACCACAGAAGCTACAGAGATCACTTTGATCTTCTTACACTTTTGTGCATTTTCGTTTAAAGGAATGGTGTCAGTCACCCAAAGTTGTTCGATAGGACTGTCGTTAATACGATCAATGGCAGGGCCAGTCAGAAGTGGGTGAGTGGCTACAGCAAAGACTTTTTTAGCTCCATTGTCCACTAAACTTTTAATTCCTTCAGTGAGAGTTCCTGCGGTGTCCACCATATCATCAGCCACAATGGCAATCTTACCTTCAACAGACCCAATTAAGTTATAAGCTTTAGCTTCATTGGGGCCAGTACGGCGTTTATCAATGATAGCAATGGGGCACTCTAATTTTTTGGCAAAAATTCGAGCGCGCTCCACACCCCCTGCATCAGGACTCACGACCACAAAGTCGTCTCCTGCGCCCATCTCCTCACGCCATGCTTTAGCTAAAGTGGGAAAGGAAAAAAGATGATCAAAGGGAATATTAAAAAAACCTTGGATCTGAGCACTATGCAGGTCCACAGAAACCACTCTGTTTGCTCCAGCAGCAGAGATCAAGTCAGACACACACTTGGCTGAAATAGGAACGCGGGGTTTGACCTTACGATCTTGTCTTGCATAACCGAAGTAGGGAATGACGGCTGTGATGCTTTTTGCGGAAGCTCTCTTTAAGGCATCAAGTAAGATGAACAGCTCCATATAGTTTTCATTTACGGGAGGACAAGCGCTTTGAATCACAAAGACATCAGCACCTCTGATGCTTTCATGAATTTCGACTTGGATTTCTCCGTCAGAAAAACGATTGATTTTAGATTTACATAATTCCAAGCCTGAGTGCTTAGCTACTTTTGCCGCAAAATCAGGATTGGCGTTCCCCGCGATAATTTTTAATTTTCCCATACCCCATCTTGTACCCCATTTGGGCTTTAAATGTCTAGGAATGACCTGAAAAAGCTCAATTATGCTTGGAGCAGGCGCTCAAGTTCTGTTTTCAGGGCGGTGCAGGCTTTTTGACGGTGAGAGATTTGATTTTTGATTCCCATCCCTAGCTCGGCCATGGTTTTGTCAAAGCCTGTGGGAATAAAAATAGGATCATAACCAAAACCCTCTTTACCCTTAGCCGAATGCGCAATCTGTCCTTCAAGTTCGCCAAATACGCTGAATTCCACATCAGGACTTTTAATATAAATGTAAGAGACGTATTTGGCTTTACGATTCAGGGGGCTTCGGAGTTTGAGCATTTTAAGGAGCTTGTCGTTATTCAGTAGGTCAGAGGCTTTGGGGCCTGCGTAACGAGCAGAGTGAACACCAGGAAGACCACCTAGGCCCTCCACCATGATCCCAGAGTCTTCAGCAAGCACCCATTCCTCTTGTCTTAAGATTTTAAAAAGGGAGTAGGCTTTGATTTTAGCATTGGCCTCAAAGGTGTCCCCAGTCTCTTCGGGGGACTCATAGCCTGCGATGTCTTTGGCTAAACGCAGATCAAAACTCTGCTGTTCAAAAAGTCTTCTAAACTCTGTGAGTTTTCCAGGATTAAAGCTTGCGATCCAAAGGGTTTTAAGGGGTGTCATACTTTAAGGCTCCTTGCCAATGTGAGATCATGTTCGGTTTAATTTGGTGCGACTCAGTTCAAGTAAAATAAAAAACCCACACCTACGAAATCGGAATGGGGCCTTGTGTTGAGTGGCTAGAGGTACTTGGTCTGTCGTTCAAAGATGTGTTCGCCTGTTTTAAGAGCTAAACCCATCATAGCAATCAAGTCATCTTGAGAAAACGAGTTGTTCTCGGCTGTGCCCTGAATTTCAATAAATTCTTTTTTTGAGTTCATCACAAAATTCACATCGCTTTCACAGTGGGAGTCTTCTTCGTAGTCTAAGTCGACATAACATTGTCCATTAAGACGTCCGATGCTAACGGCAGCAATCTGTGTTTGCGTGGGATCTTGTTGTAAAAGCCCTTGTTTGAGCAGAAAGTTAAAGGCCTGTCTGAGGGCCACATATCCGCCTGTGATCGCCGCAGTTCGTGTGCCTCCGTCAGCCTGGAGGACATCACAATCCACCACAAAACTCTTCTCAGGAATTTTACTCAGATCAAAACCTGCACGTAAAGAACGACCAATCAATCTTGAGATCTCTTGGGTGCGCCCTCCTGTTAAGGCTTTGTCACGTCTTATACGTTGATGAGTGGAGCGAGGGAGCATGCAGTATTCAGCGGTGATCCAGCCTTCATTTTTTCCAGCCAGCCATTTGGGTACGCCCTCTTCAAGAGTGGCTGTGCATAAGACATGAGTGTCGCCAAATTTAACTAAGCAACTGCCTTCCGCAAATTTATTCACGCCCACTTCAAATTCTAAAGGGCGCATTTGGTCTAAGGGACGATCATTTTGTCTCATCAGTACTTCCTTTTGGTTTGGAAAGGTATTGGGATAAACCCTCAGCAAGTTGCTTGGCAAGCTCAAAACGCTGGGTTTCATCATTCAGACGATGAAAGTCCTTTTCGTTAGAGATGTATCCCAGCTCTACAAGCACACTGGTGAAGGGCAAGCTTCTGAGCA
The DNA here is from genome assembly GCA_023954155.1 of Pseudobdellovibrionaceae bacterium. Classification (NCBI taxonomy): domain Bacteria; kingdom Pseudomonadati; phylum Bdellovibrionota; class Bdellovibrionia; order Bdellovibrionales; family Pseudobdellovibrionaceae; species Pseudobdellovibrionaceae bacterium. The sequence goes on from JAMLIO010000002.1 coordinate 245,651, forward strand.
AATAAAAATTTCCTTCACGAATTTGGGAAGAGCCCTTCCAATTTTTTTTCAAGGACACTGCCAGCGCAAGACTCTCTCCGCGTGTCTTCATTCGAAGCATATCTAGAAGGATCACCTTTAGGTCTTTAGGGACCTCAACTTGATCCATATCGGGATAAAAGAAGCGAGTGTTGTAAGCTTTTAGCGCAAAATCAGCCATATTATTGCTTTGGCTGGTCACAGAAAGAAAAGATAAAAAATCTTGGTGTCCTATTAAAGCATCTGAGGGTTCAATATAAAATTCAGCCCCTGAAATCCTCTTATTGCGATGAGTGTTGGCATGGAGAGAAATAAAAATTTGCGGTCTTTTTTGCAGGGCGATCTGCACGCGCTCTTCTAATCCTAGTCCCTGATCGGATTCACGGATCAGCTCGGCCTTGATGTTTTGATTTAAGAGCTCTAGGTAAAGCTTTTGGGCCACATCAAATACAATAGGCTCTTCATAGGTGTTCCCAATAGTGATTCCCCCTCGATCAATGCCACCGTGCCCAGGATCAATCAGCACCTGCAATCTGGGCGTGGCTAGAGCGTCATCAGAGGATGTCTCTTGAGCCATGGCCTTAAGTCCATAAAAAGAAAATACGATAAGAATGGTAATGAGGACGTGCCCCAGTTTGTGTGACATAGATTCAAGCATAATATGAATGGAGTTGAAAACAAGGACATCTGGGCAAAAAAAAAGCGACCTGGGGGTAAGGAGGGGGCCAGGCCGCTAGGGGGATATAATCAGGACCATATATAGCAACCTATATGCCAGCCTCTAGTCCAATTAAAGCCACGACCTTGATGTTGCTATGGTTGCAAATCGGTTCTCACGCTGTATTATTTTCATTAGATATATAAGGAGTCTTAGGATGAAACTGACTACACTTTCTGCGCTAATTTTAGTTTTTTCGACAATGACCATCGGGGTGCAAGCCTTTGCTGAACGTTCTATTGAGTTAGCAAAAACTGAACTTGCAGACGCTAAGAATGCAGCTAAAGTTTTAAGCACTCAAGAAAAGATCATGCAACAGCAGGCTGAAAGAGCAGCGAAACGAGCCGCAGACGAAATCAAAAAAGTGGATGACGAAAAGGCTAAGATTGATGCCTCTAATGCAGAGTTAAAGCAAAAGATCGAAGAGTATAACAAAACCAAAGAAGAGCAAGAGTCTACTTATGAAAAGCAAAAGACAGAACTTGCTAAACTCAAAGAAGAAAGCGGTAGACTGAATAAAGAAATTCAAGAGCTTAAAGTCAATCTAAGTAAATTGGTGTCTGGCCGTATTGACCTGACAGGACAATTGCAACAAGAGCAACAGAGCATTAACAAGTTAAATGCTGAACTGAGTAGCTTTAAAGCCAAAGAAGCAGAAGAGAAAGCTAACTTTGATCGTTTCCAAGCTGAACTTGCTCGTGCAAAAGAGCAGAATGAAGCGCTTAAGACTCGTTTGGATGATGCCATTCAAATGGGACAAGCTGCGATCGTTGAATACGATCAACAAAAGATTCAACTTAAGGCCGAGTCTGATCGGTTAAATAAAGAGATTGAAGCTTTACGTAATAAAGAAAAAGAAATGCAGAAGAAGCGTGATAGCGCCAGAAAGAGCTTTGAAACTGAAAACGAAAAGCATCAAATTATAAAAGAAAGACACGCCCAACTTTCTGCTCGCCATAATCAAGCAAATAGTCAATAATGGCCCAAATTGACTTTTGAGCCGAAATCTAAAGTTCGGCTCAGCAACAAAGGTGATTCTTGTGCCGCAAAATAACGAAAATAAATTTTGGATAACTGAAGCAAGATTAGGAATTTGGAGTATGGCAGCCTTGGCTGCCATAGCTATTTCATTTGCTCTTTCTTACACCAAGGCCATCATGGTGCCCTTTGTCTTCTCTTTGTTTCTTTATTTTATGCTTTTGCCCTTTCTAAGATTTTTAAAAAATGAGGTGAGGCTTCCCAGGTGGCTGGCCTTAGTGATCACTTTTACTTTAGTGTTTGTAATTGTCCTTGTGTTGACTCTGATTGCAGTGGCCTTTGTGCGGGGTTTTTTAGATGGGTATCAAGACTATTACAATCGTTTGGTCATTGCACTAGAAAAAGGCCGTCGTTATCTGGTGGAACAAGGTTTTACGATGGCACAGGAATTCGATGCTCCCAGTTATTTAAGTCGTTTGCCTTTGCTCAACATTATTAGAAATGCAGGTTTTGGAGCTTTAAACTTTATCAGTTCACTTTCTTTAGTTTTTATCTTTTTACTGTTTTTATTTATTGGCACTGCTGCTGCTGAAACGCCTACAGATTCTGAGTCCTCAAATGTTGATGTGGATGATGTGTCTGGCAATGAATTTTTGATGGAAGTGGATTACAAAATTCGTCAATATCTATTGGTTAAATTAACGACGTCTTTGATCACTGCGATTGTGATTGGGACGTTTTTCATGTTTATGGGCTTGGACTTTGCTCTGACTTTTGCCACGGCGGTCTTTGTTCTAAATTTTATTCCCACCATTGGCTCTATCGTTGCCACGATACTGCCTGTGCCCATTGCTCTCATTCAGTATGACAGTTCCTTGATGGTTTGGCTTATTGTTATCATTCCAGGTCTGACTCAATTTATTATAGGAAGTGTGATTGAACCCAAAATCATGGGAGACAGTTTAAAGATTCATCCTGTGGTGATTCTTCTGTCTTTGATGTTTTGGGCTTTGATATGGGGCATTCCTGGTGCTTTTATGGCCGTGCCTTTAACTGCGGCCATTAAAATTATTTTGGAAAAGATCGAAGGTGGGCACTATATTTCTCAGTTGATGTCAGGAGATATCACTAGAAAGAAGTAAGATTAAGACGCTTTGTTTTGAGGAGGAGAATAGCCCTTCTTCAAAACGTAAAGCAGATTCTCTTTTGTATTACGTCATAAAGACAGTTCTTCTGTATTACGTCAGAAGAACAGTTCTTCGAGAAAACAGGCTGATAAGCACATGCCGCGTTTAATATAAAAGTCCTGCAATACAAGCCGTCATAAAAGCAGCGAGTGAGCCACCTATAATGGCCTTAATTCCCATTTGTGCCAGATCTTTTTTGCGGTTGGGAGCAAGTCCACCAATGCCCCCAATTTGAATGGCAATAGAACTAAAGTTAGAAAAGCCACATAAAGCGTAAGACAAAATGATTCGTGAACGAGGAGAAAAAGATTCTCCCATTTGTGCCAGATCAAAGTAGGCAAAGAATTCATTGAAGACGACCTTTTTTCCTAAAAGTCCCGAGGCTAAAAAACACTCTTCCCATGGAATCCCAAGAAAAAAAGATGCGGGTATAAAGAGCCAGCTTAAAATCACAGTAAGATTCAGCTGAGGCACTTCGCTTTCTGCAAGTCCAGGAGTTAAAAATTGTCCCCAACTGGCAAAGCCGATCCATTCTCCTATTTGGATTAAGATCGCATCACACATATAAATCAAAGCCACAAAGGCTAAGAGCATGGCGCCAACATTGGCTGCTAATTTGAGCCCATCAGCCGCACCCGATGCGGCAGCATCAATCACATTTTCATAACTAAGAAGTGTTTGTGTAGGAGTATCACCCATAGTTTCTGGCGTTCCTGTTTCTGGAAACATCATTTTTGCAAACAAAATAGCCGCAGGAGCGGAGAGAACACTAGCCACCACCAAGTGTCCTGCAATGTCTGGAATGCTTGCGGATAAAAAACCCACATACACAGCCATCACACCACCAGCAACTGTGGCCATCCCGCCCACCATCACGGTGAACACTTCAGATTTAGTCATACGTGGCAGATAGGGTTTAATGGTCAGAGGTGCTTCTGTTTGACCGACAAACACATTGGCCACTGTAGAGAGGGCCTCTGCGCCACTAATATTGAGGGTCTTTTTAAGAACCTTAGAAAACCCCGCAATGATAAGGGGAAGAATTTTAAAGTGGTAAAGCACTGAACTTAGCGATGAAAAAAAGATGATCGTAGGTAAGACTTGTAGTGCCATAACAAATCCTGTTTTTTCTACATCGACCAAGGGGCCAAATAAAAATTCGGTCCCTTTTTGAGTAAAGTTTAAAACATTAAGAAAAAAACTATTAGCCCAGGAAAAGATAAAAAAGAAGGGAGCAGGGAGATTAAAAAAGGGCACACCTAAAAGCAAAATAGCAAGGGCAAGCTGAATCAAGGTAGCATTGATGACCAGTTTATAATCAATTTTACGTCGAGAATTTGAAAGCCCGTAGGCTACGGCCAAAAATACAGCAATTCCAAGTAGACTTTGTGCTTTTTCCATATTTCTCCTAATTCATCAGCAAAACACATATCATAGTAAGGTTTAGCTCTATGCCAAGTGGATTTTAAATATGGGTCTGTGCATATTACCCCTAGGGAAGCGTCCTTGGTATTCTACGGATTTCATGTAGATAAAAAGATCGCAGTTTAAGAAGGGCTATGACAATTTTGGTCTGGCTCATTTGCTTTATAATGGATTTCAATTTTTTCTATTTAACCAAAAACTAACAGGAAATTGGGGTCATATATGTTAGCTTTTAAGGTCAAAGCGTGGAGTAAAAAGACTTAAAGGCCTTTTCAAGAGGCCAATAAAAGTGATGTAGTGTCAAAATTGTTGAAGGAGACAGATCGTTGTCGCGTCAATTTTATGGCTCAGTTTTAGTGGTGCTTATGATTTTTGGAGCCATCATTTATCAAGCTTTACTTGGTTCTGACACCTTTATCAATGGTGCTGGGGCCTCCTTTCCTTATCCGTTATATTCAAAATGGATTAAAGTTTATCATTCTGAACACCCCTTAGTAAAAATCAACTATCAGTCTATTGGTAGCGGAGGAGGAATTCGTCAGGTGATCCAGGGTACTGTGGACTTTGGTGCCACAGATGCTCCTATGAACGAGCACGAACTGGCTAAAGCTAATTTTAAAGTGTGGCACATTCCCACCGTGATGGGTTCTGTGGTGCTCACTTATAATTTACCTGAACTTCAGGAAAGACTTCAGATCACACCTGAAATTTTAGTGGCGATTTATCTTGGGGAGATCAAAAGTTGGGATCATCCACGACTTGTAGCTTTAAATCCTGAGCTTAAAGACAATTCAACTTATATTTTACCTATTCGTCGTTCAGATGGCAGTGGCACAACGGCCATCTTTACCGATTATTTGTCAAAAGTGTCTCCGCTTTGGAAGATGGAAGTCGGAAGTGGCAAGTCCTTAAAGTGGCCTACGGGTCTTGGGGGCAAGGGTAATGAAGGTGTAACGGGACTTGTAAAGCAAAATCATGGGGCCATAGGTTATGTAGAGTTGACCTATGCTGAAGCGAGTGGACTGTCTGTGGCTGCTTTGCAAAACTCTTCGGGTAATTTCGTCTTTCCGACTTTAAACTCTGTATCTAAAGCCGCTGAAGGGATTGAGATCCCCGAAGACTACCGCGTGTCTCTATCAAACTCTTCTCATCCCGAAGCCTATCCTATTGCCGCGTTCACCTACATGCTATTCCCCGAAAACATTTCCAAGTCTAAAGGTAAAGAACTTAAAAAGTTTATGGATTGGGCGATGACAGAAGGACAAGATGTGGCTGCGGAGCTAAAGTATGCTCCTCTTCCTAAAACATTAACAACACGACTGCGCAAAGAGGTTGAGGAGATCACAATTAACTAATGGCATTGCTAAAACCCAAAGATCATCACCCAGGTGATCGACTTTTTTATTACGTCCTCACGCTTGTAGCCTTAATGACCGTAGGGCTTTTGGGTCTTATGATGGGTGCCATTTTTGACATGTCCTTTGAGGCGATCAAAACCTTTGGTTTAAAGTTTTTTATTACCAATGACTGGGATCCCAGACGACAGATTTTTGGGGCTTTACCTTTTATTTTTGGAACCTTAGTGTCTTCGTTTCTGGCTCTTTTGTTAGCTGTACCTATCAGTTTAGGTATGGCTTTGTATGTGAATGAGATTGCTCCAAAGGGTGTGGCCAGGGCTTTGGCTTTTTTAGTGGAGATGCTTGCGGCCATTCCTAGTATTGTGTATGGGCTCTGGGGGCTTTTTGTCTTAGCCCCTTTTCTAAAAAATTATCTGCAACCCGCTTTGCAATACACTTTGGGTTGGCTGCCTTTCTTTCAGGGCGAACCTATTGGTGTGGGCATGTTGGCCTCGGGAATCATTTTAGCGTTTATGATCACTCCTACTATTTCTACAATCTGCAGAGAAGTCTTTGCGTCTGTTCCAGATATCATTCGTGAAGCGGCTTACGGTTTGGGGGCCACTCGTTGGGAGATGCTTAAGCTTTCAGTGCTGAGAGCCTCTTTGCCTGGAATTTTAGCGGCTGTGATCTTGGGATTAGGTCGCGCTCTGGGAGAGACCATGGCTGTGACCATGGTGATTGGAAACGTTGCACAGATCAAGTGGAGTTTATTTGAGCCCGCACAAACCATGGCCTCTTTAATCGCCAATGAATATGCAGAAGCAGAAACCGACCTGATCATGTCTTCTTTGACTGCTGTGGGACTGACTTTATTTGTGGTGTCTTTGATTGTGAATTCACTAGCAAGACTCATCGTTTGGAAAAATAAAGAGAAGTACAAGCTATGAAACCATTTAATATCAAAACCCAGCTTAGCTTTTCTATGATGGATAGAAAAAGAAAACTCAAAAGCAAGATCATGGTGTTCTTCTTGATGCTGGCCGCAGTGCTTGCTGCAATTCCGTTTGTGTTCATCACATCTTATGTATTTTATAAGGGTTTAAGTTCCATCAATCTTGATTTTTTCACCCAACTTCCCGCAGCCCCTGGTCAGCTTGGAGGAGGCATAGGGAATGCGCTCTTAGGAAGTTTGATTATGGTCTTTATGGCCTCTGTATTTGCTGTCCCTTGGGGGATTTTAGGTGGGGCGTATTTAAGCGAATATTCTTCGACTAAACTGGCCAAGTATTTAAGTTTCAGTGTGGATCTGTTGACCAGTGTCCCTTCTATTGTGGTGGGAATTTTTGTGTATGTGATTTTAGTGACCACAATGGGTAAGTTTTCAGGTCTTGCTGGGGCTATGTCGTTATTTATCATTATGATTCCGATTGTGATCAGAACCACCGAAGAGATTTTAAAACTTGTGCCCTTTCATATTCGTGAAGCGGGATTAGGTTTGGGGCTTCCTCGTTGGAAGGTGATTCTGCTGATTGTGATTCCAGGGGTAAAAAGCTCTTTGATTTCAGGGGTGATGCTCGCCATTGCCAGAGCCGCAGGTGAAACGGCCCCGCTTTTATTCACAAGTTTAGCCAACCAATACTGGTCTTCAAATATTTTAGAGCCTATGGCTTCTGTTCCCGTGCAGGTTTATAACTTTGCTATCAGCGGATTTGAAGATTTGGAAAGACAAGCCTGGGCAGGCTCTTTGGTTTTAGTGTTTTTTGTGGTGACCATTAACTTAATAACGCGCTTTTTGCTTAACCTTAATAAGTTAGGTCGAAAGAAATAAAAAGTGGATCAGGTGAAGTATGTCATTGATTGAAGTCAAAAATTTAAATGCAGGATTCGGTCCTAAACATATCTTAAAAGATGTGAGTTGCGCTTTTGGACAAAATGAAGTGGTTGCCTTGATTGGACCTTCGGGTTGCGGAAAGTCCACCTTTATTCGTACCCTTAATCGTTTGCACGAAGAGATCGACAACGCGTGGATGGAAGGGGATGTGTTCTTTGAGGGCTTTAACATTTATGACACCAAAGTTGACCCAGTTTTGATTCGTCGAAGAGTCGGGATGGTGTTTCAAAAGCCGAACCCTTTCCCAGGGCTGAGCATTTATGAAAACGTGGCCATTGGGCTTAAACTTGCGGGTTATCGCAATAAAAGCTCCATTGATGAGCTGGTAGAATCAGCCCTTAAACAGGCCGCCTTGTGGGAAGAGGTGAAAGATCATCTTAAAAACCCAGGAACCAGCTTATCTGGAGGACAACAGCAAAGACTTTGCATTGCTAGGGCTCTTGCCGTCAAACCTCCTGTGCTTTTAATGGATGAACCCACAAGTGCCCTAGACCCCATTTCCACAGGAAAGATTGAGGAGCTGATTGAAGCTTTACATAATTCTGTTACAGTAATTATTGTGACTCATAATATGCAGCAAGCAGCTCGTATATCTGACAAAACAGCGTATTTTTTAATGGGGAATCTGGTGGAGTTTGGACAAACATCGGAAATATTTACGAACCCCAAAGATGAAAGAACGGAGTCTTACATCACAGGACGATTTGGATAGGTGGCATCACAGATTGGAATTGTGAGAACAAAGAAGCTAGCTGCATAAAATTATTGAGTGCGTATAGGACGTAAAGGGAGATAAAAGGCAAATATGTCAAAGGCGACCATTGAGACTACGATTGAAAATTTAAAAAAACATGTTTCTGAAGTAGGGACCTTAGTAGAAAAGGCAGTGTCCCATGCTTGTAAAGCTGCTGTTGAAAAAAGTGAATATGAAATCCTTCAAGTTTTAAAGTTCGAAGAGATGATCAACGAACATCACCGAAGCTTAGATGATCATTGTATGCAGGCTTTAGCTAAGCTTTCTCCTTTTGGACAAGACTTAAGAACTATTATTTCTGTAATTAAAATCAACGCGGATATGGAACGCATGGGCGATCAGTCCCGTAATATCGTCCGCATTTTAAAAGATCATTTCGAAAAGATGGACACCCCCAACTCCAAAGCCTTCGTGCAGATGATGGCTGACGTGAATTGGATGGTCAAAGAGAGCATAGAAAGCTTCTCTAAAGGCAACGCCCAAAAGGCCATCGAAATCTTAAAAAGAGAAGAAAAAGTAGATGAAGGTAAAAAACTTTTAACCAAAGAACTCTTAGAACTGATGCAACAGCAACCTAATAGCGTAAAACCAGCACTAGATTTCATTTTGATTGTCAGAAGCCTAGAACGAATCGCTGACCACTGCACCAACATTGCAGAGGAAACCATCTTCGTCCTCACTGGCCAAGACATCCGCCACCGCCAAGAAATCCTACAAACAAAAAAAACCTAGGACTAAGCTTTTTAGAGTGTGAGGTTTTCTAGGCTGGGGCCTGTGATGGTGAGGACTGAGGATAGGGGTTTGTGGGGTGAGCCGTGCGGCCAGTGGCTGGTGTAGGGTTGGCCTTTGCGGCTCATTTCTCCTGGGTGCTGGACGCTTAAGAATAGGGTTTTATAGTCGGGGGAGAAACAGGGGCCAGTGAATTCGGCGTCGTTGGGTGCTGAAGCTATCTGAATTGTCTTTCCTGCTTGAGGACCTAATCTTGGAATGACATATAAGCCGTTGTTTCCAAAAGCTTCGTATGGGGCTTTGCCCATAGCAGAGCCCGAAATGTCACATGTGAGCCATAGGTTTCCGTTTTGATCAAAGGCCATATTGTCGGGAGAGGAGAAACCTGATTCTTCGCCGCCAGCTCTAAAAACTTCAGATTTAAAAGTCAAAGAGGTGTGGTCGTTGTGGGCTTCAGAAATTTTTAAAATTGAACCGTGGTAGTCACCTTTGGGTTTATTGTTGGTCAGTGCGATAAAAATATCTTTGCTGATGGGATCTTGCTCGATGTCTTCGGGGCGAGCTAGTGGAGTGCCCCCTAACAGAAATGCAGCTCGACGACATTGTACAAGAACATCGGTTTGATCTTTGAAGTTTTTTTTCAGGAGGGGCTGCTTATCAATGTCTAAACTGATCCACTTTTGTTGTTCCAGATTTGCGACAAATAGTTCTCCTGTATCCAGGCTATCAGGTCGGTCAGGAATAAATTTGTAAAGGCAGTGATCGTCTCGGTCGTCACCAGAGTACACTACCAGTTTGTTGTTTTTAGTCTGAACCACTTTTGCACACTCGTGGGCGTAGCGGCCAAGACCTAAAAGTTTTTTGCTATTTCCCGTTTCAGGATCAAATTCGACCACCCAACCATAATGGCGTGGATCAAGGGCAGAGATTTTGCTCCAGTTGTAAGGGTATTTGTCGGGGACGATTTTGCCTTGTCCATCTTTTGTTGGGAACCATTCGCCGTAATAACTTTCGTAGTTCTCTTCGCAAGTTAAAATGGTGTTCCAAGGAGTCAGTCCTCCCGAGCAATTTCCAAAGCTTCCTATGCCATAGGTTTCGCCTGCGATGGGGGCTGTGAATGGAATTTGACTTGATCCGCTTAAGCGTTTGTTGTCAGAGTGAGGACCTACAAACTTCCATTTGCCTTGGGCATTTTTTTGAAGGGTTAATAGACTCCCACCGACAGTTTCGCGTTCTTTTAAATACTGAGCGCGTGAAGGGATGTCAGAGCGGTTTCTTCCAGAAACTAACACAGAGGAGAAGTACTCGTTGTTGACCCATAAAAAAGCGGTGTCTGAATTTTTGCGGCTGACAAATTGTGTGAAGTCATTATTGGCTCCAAAAAACAAACCACGCCCTAAAGGCGCACCTTCAGAGATTAGAATTTCAGACTCAAAGCCTTCAGCTAAAATGACCTTGTCTTGTCTTTGAGGGGAAAGGGGGCGCAAAGCTTTAAAGCTCTTGTGCTTAACGTGTGAAAGTAAACTGGTGCATGCAGGACCTGTCAGCGAGAGGGCACTGGCTCCACCTAAAAACTGAAGAAAGCTTCGGCGGGAGGTGGGTCTCATCATGTCTTCATTCCTTTTCAGAATACAAATTCTGTGTAGGCACATCTGATTGGTGAGTGTAATACAACCAAGGCCTCTATAAGTCCTTTTCAGGATACGAATCCTGTATAGGGTTTATACATCTGTCTAGCAAGTGAAAGTTATGTTTGGATTCAGTTAGAGCGAAAAAAAAGTCTCAAGTTGGTACACAAAGTGGTCGAAAATAAGACATCTGGCCGTAAGTCGAAACCAATAAAAACAAGGGGAAAACGCATGAAGAGCTTTAAAGCTTTTTTGGTAGGAGTTTTAATTTCATTGATGAGCATTTCGCAGGCCCAGGCCTGTATTGCTGACTTTTTGGCAAAGGTGGATTTCCATCCCAAGGATGGAAGTGAGCTGGTGATCCATATTGAAGATGGAATATCAGGAAAAAAAAGAGCCATTTATCGTTATAAGTCTGACTTTGATGGTTCCTTAAAACTGACCGCCATTGCTTTAGCAGGTAAGAACTTGGATGAGAGTCAGTTGCAAGCTTTAAAAGTAGAACTCAGAGATGGGTTGATCAAATTCATTAACTATTGGGATGATCCACAAAGAAGTAAAAGGACCAGCAAGGCCGTCAAGCAGGCTGTATTTGAAGCCAGAAAGATGTTGGCTTCATTAAAAGAAAATAAACTTTCAGAAGATGATTTAGAAAGACTGACTGCAAATGTGATTAGCAAAGTGAACGAAGAAAAATCTGACAGTTTAAGAACAAATAGTTTTCTTGTTTACAATGAGCATGGAAAACTTGAAAAAGAGGGCGAGATGACAGGGATATCTAAATCTTTAGAAACTCAGTTGCCCAAAGGATTTTATTCCTCAGCCATGGATCGCACTATTAGCCGAAGTTTTGGCGAAGACACAGCAAGCTGTGGTGGTAAGTCCTATGTTGCTGAAGTACTCAGCAAGCCTCGTGATAGAAAAGAAGGGTTTCTTCAACAGGTTGAGGCCCCTCCTGCGGCACGCCAATCAGATGCTCAATTAGGAGATATCAGTGCCACAGCTACCGAATAGCTAGCCGTACAAGCTTTATATTTAAGGTCTTAAAAAAAGAGGGGAGTCCCTCTTTTTTTGTTTATCATGGATTTGCGTCGCATCAATCAAGTTATTGATAGCTGCTACAGTCATGTTTGAGTACCCTAGTCTGGAAATTACAAGCACACAAAATAATAGATGAGATTAAAAAACAAACTTATTTAGGGCAAAAAAAATGGGCTCCGAAGAGCCCATAAAAGCCAAAAATAGGCTTGTTGTTCAAGAAGGGGGAGGACTTGAAGCAACGCTCTTATTAAAGCAAGGCGCAGACCAGTCCCAAACCCCTTTATTTTTTATTTCAGAATAAACTTAAGCAAAATTTCGACCCTTGGCCCTACTCTTGTGACCCTTTTGGGTCCTTGCGGGATGGGCTTAAAAATCGAACTTTTGTTTCCAATTTAGGGGTGCAAAGCGTAGGCGAAAGATATTGAGGTCATAGTCGGTGTCTAAGAGGTCGCGAAGACGGCTTAAGACGTACTCTTCGATATGATTTTGAGTGATGAAACTGTGGCTGTCGTTCAGATTAAAAAAGCGGTAGCACACTTCAGCGATGAACTCGTAGGGAGTTTCGTTTTCGTGATCTAAATCAAACAGGTGATCTTCGATGATGCTATCAATTTGTTGTTTTGAGACAATTTCCATACCTGCTTATCGGGGAAGAATTTAAAATTTTGACCTGCCTAAAGAATAGGTTTTAGAATGCTAAGGCTATGAATACGTTAGAAATAGACCAAAGCCTTGAGGAAATTGAAGCCTATTTGGGCGCAGAGGTGCAAAGCATAGGCTTTACGCGTGGGACTCTCGTCGTGGGTCTCTTTCACGGTCTCACATCGCAGGTGGCCCACCTGATCCTTTGGGCTAAGCCTCCTAAGTCCGCCCTTGTGCTCACTGAAGAGCCCCTTAAAAAGATCAAATCCGAGACCAAACCGCTTTACCTGTTTGCCAAGGCTCATCTTTTAGGGGCAAAGCTTGTCGCGGTCAAAAGAGATCAAGAGCTGGGCCGCGTGGTGCATTTAGATTTTGTGGGAGGACATGATCAGGGGCTGTCTACGGATATTCGCTTAGAGCAGAATCTAGTCCCTGTGGCATGGAATATCAGTTTAACTGTGGGGAGCAAAAGTGTTTTTCTGAATAAACCTAAAGAGCTAGTGGTTCAACCCTCTCAAGGTGATGTAAACGCTCAGATGTCTTCACAGTTAGAGAGAATCAAAAACGAAACTCTGAGTGCACTGTGGGGTGTAAAAACAGAGAAGGTCAAAGACCTTAAGGTTCCGCCTCTGTCACAAGAGGTAGCTAAAAAACAAAAGCTCTTACAAAAACTCAAAGCAGATGAACGGGATAAACGCAATTTACACTATGATCAGTTTGCCGAGCTTGTAGTGGGAGATCCCAAGCAAGCCGCTCTTGAATTTCCACACTTTTACGATGGTTCACAAAACGTCTATGTGCAACAGAAAGACGCTTATGAAAAGCACAAAAAAAATCAACAAAAGATAGAAAGATTATTAGAGCGTCAACACGAGGTTCAATCGGAGCTTCAAACTCTTCAAGATCTTTCACCTGCAGAGTGGACTAAACTGTATCAACAAAAACAAAGTCAACGTTTACAAACGTCAAAAACAAGTAAGCAGAAAAGTTCCAATATTGAGGCTCGCAAGTTGGAAGTGTCCGCCGACAGTGTGGTGTATTTAGGTAAATCCGCACAAGACAACTTACGTCTGTTACGTCAAGCCAAAGCTTGGCATTATTGGGTTCATATTAAAGATCGCTCTTCTGCGTACGCACTTTTGCAATGCCCCAAGGATAAAAAAATCACCTATGACGAAATAGTGAGAATCGTGCGGTGGTGGCATGAGGCTTCGGCAAGTTTCGCAAAGTCGTTCCAAGAAGGGGATAAAGTAAGCATTTTAGTGACACAGTGCCGTTATGTGCGACCGATTAAAGGGGATAAGTTAGGGCGAGTGACCTACTCTCACGAACAGGTGTTTACAATCTCTCTGTAGTCCGTTAATTTTTTGTATTGGGTTTGATTCCTAGAGAATAAACACGAGCCTTTTAAGACTGAGGTGCAGCTATGATTAAGGTTTCTGAAGTCAGCAAAAGTTATGGCCAAAGAAAAGCCATTGATAATATGAGTTTTGAAGTTCAAGAGGGTGAGGTCGTAGGATTCTTAGGTCCTAACGGTGCAGGCAAGACCACTACCATGAAGATGCTCACGGGCTTTATGGCTCCTACTCAAGGACAGATTTTAATTGATGGCGTGGATGTCTTTGAAGACCCTCTTCGTGCCAAAAAAGTGATGGGATATTTACCAGAAACACCTCCTCTTTATGTGGACATGTCGGTTAAAAAATATCTGGCGTATGTCAGTGACCTTAAGGGTGTAAAAAAAGAGGATAAGACTAAAAATATTGAATACGTCATTGAAAAGCTTAAGCTTGAAGATGTTAAAAATCGTATGATCAAAAATCTGTCCAAAGGCTATCGCCAAAGAGTTGGCATTGCACAGGCCTTAGTTTCAAAACCAAAAATTCTGATTCTAGACGAACCCACTGTGGGGCTTGACCCCACCCAAGTGGCGGAGTTCAGAAATTTGATCAACGAACTGCGCGGAGAGCACACCATCATTTTATCCACACACATCTTGTCAGAAGTGCAAGCCACATGTGAGCGTGTCATCATCATCAATAAAGGGAAGATCGTTGCAGAGAACAGCATCGACGGTCTGGCCCACATGATGACAGGGGCAAAAAACTTAGTTCTTCGAGTAAGGAAAAACACTCCAGAGTTCATCAAACACCTTCAGGCTTTAAGTTACGTGCGGGCCGTAGAGGCCGAGGGGCCACGTTTAAAAGTTCAGTGTGATGAAACTGAAACTGCCTTAGAAAAACTAGCCATAGAAACCATTGAGTTTAAGGCAGGACTTCTAGAAATCCGCGAAGAAGAAGTGCAACTAGAAAAGATATTTATTGAACTCACGCATAAACAGGAGGCTCAAGCATAATGGGTATCTGGGTGATTTATAAAAAAGAAGTGAAGACATTTTTTACCAGTCCGTGGTTTTGTTTTGTATTTTTTCTGGTGACGTTTTTACTTTCTATTCTGTATTTGATGAGTTTAGAAAATTTTGCGCAAATGTCATTGATGCCTGGGCAAGGGCAACCGCCTTTAAACATTCACACATTTGTATTCATGCCACATTTGAATTGGTTGTATCTGACGTTTTTGGTTCTGATTCCTTTATTGACCATGAGAACTTTGTCTGAAGAGAAAAAAGAACGCACTATGGACCTTCTTCTCACATCACCTTTGACGTCTTTGGACATTGTACTTGGAAAGTTTTTTGCGTGCTGGACGGCGGTGCTTTCTATTGTGGGCGTGACCTTTTTATTTCCACTGGCCACATCTCTTGTGGCAGACTTTGATTGGGGGCCTTTATGGGGTTCTTATTTAGGCATGGTGCTGTTAACGGCTTTTAACGTGTCTTTGTGTTTGATCGCTTCAGCATTGACAGAGTCGGCACTCTTAAGTGGATTTTTAGGATTTTTATTTATTCTTTCAACTATGGTCGTAGGATCAGGTGTGGGGAAGTTTTCTAATCCGATTCTCTCTGCAATTTTTGAACAGATGGCTTTGGTGTTACATTTAGAAGATTTTTTTCAAGGAACATTGGACATCAGCGCTTTTGTGTATTTGATCAGTGCCGTGGTGTTCTTTTGTTTTATCACACAAAGAGTCGTTGAATCGGCAAGGTGGAGGTAAGTCAAATGGTAAAGAAGTGGGCGTTTTTATATTTATTTGTAGCCGCTTTTTGTTTGGCCTTAGCGGGAATTCCTTTTTTATTAGGTGTATGGTTTCCATTTTTATATTTAGTGGTGGTGTTAGGGTTAGCCTCTTTTGGGGCTTGGGTGTATTACAATCGCTCACAGTTAGTGGAATTTCTCGGTGCGCGCTCGACTAAGAACGGAATGAGCAATGGGGCGATCATCTTCTTAGGGTTTTTAGTTTTGATTGGCATTAACTTTTTGTCAGTCCGTTATAATAAATCTTGGGACATCACCAAGGATCAAGTAAACAGCTTATCCGCAGAGTCCTTTAAAGTGTTAGATGAGCTAGATGAACCCGTAAGCATTATTGGATATTACCAAGGCAAACAGCACGCCGCTCAAAGAATGGTGCTTAAAAGAATTTTTAAACTTTATGAAAATGCAGGTGTAAGCAAAGTCAAAACAGAACTGCTAGATGCTCACATGGCCCCTTCAGCCAGTGCTGACTTAACGGCCGAAGATTTTAATAAGATCGTGGTTGTGGTTAAGCAAGGGGACAAAACAGAAAGAGTGGCTGAGCCCATTTCAGAAGAGTCCATCACGACGGCCATGATTCGTCTTAAAACCCAAATCCATAGCCAAGTGTATTTTACAATGGGTCATGGAGAGCGTTCGCCAGGTGACGAGTCAGGTTTTGGCGTTTCACATCTTAAACAACTTTTAGAATCCAGAGGCTTTAAGGTTTCTGACTTGTCTTTGTTTAATGCTCCAGACGGAAAGGTTCCTGCGGATGCTTCTGTTTTAGTGATCATGGGACCCAAAAAAGATTTTTTATCTAAAGAGATGGAAATCCTACAAGAGTATGTGCAAAGAGGGGGTAAATTATTTGTAGCCCTTGATCCTGAGGCCGAGGTGAACTTAAGCGCCCTCTTTAAACCTTGGGGACTGGAGTACAATAAACATTTTGTAGCCTCTTTTCAGTCTGTGATGCCTTTGATCGTGATTGGGTCTGAGTTTGATGGGGGTTCTCCTATCACAGATAAATTTTCTAATGCTCAAGTGCTCTTTCCTTTGTCGGGCTCATGGACAGGGGATTTAGAACATGAAACTTTTCAGTACGAACCTTTAGTGAAAACCAATGAATACAGTTTTTCTGTCCAAGCCCCTCAAGAGATTCAACGAGTGATGGAAGAGGCTCAAGCCACAGGTCAAATTCAAGGCCAAGTTTTTGATTTGGGAGTCATGGTCACTAGACGTCCTGAAAAACCAAATCCACTTGATCCCCATGGAGTAGAAGCCAAAGACAACGAATCTTTTCTTAAAGACGAGAAAGAGGGTGATCCTGAGAGTTTCATCTCTGTTCTTTTTGCTGACAGCGATTTTGTCTCTAATGAATATATTTTTAATGGTTTTAATAAAGATCTTGCTTTAAATGCTCTGACTTATTTGTCAGGACAAAAAGACCTGATCACAATTCGTTCCAATGAAGCCCAACCTACAACTATTAAACTCAGTCCTACAGGTTTTAATGTGGCGTCTTTATTTGGCTTATCAGTTCCTTTTGTGTTTTTGGTTTTAACATTTGTTTTTTGGATCAGAAGGAGAGCCATGTAAATGAAGTCTAAAAAAAATCTAATTCTAGGTTTTTTACTTTTAGCTTTCTTTGCCTTTGTGGGATACGAAATGTATGCCACAGTAAAAGATGAGTCCATCAGTGCCACGGCAGACCAAATCACTCGGATCAAGTCAGAAGATGTGGTGAAGGTTCATATCCAGTATGGACAGATGGACTTTCAAGTCGTTAAAACCGCAGAAGAGTGGCAAGTCTTGGCCCCAGCAGAAGACATGGCTGACACCGAAAGTCTGGTGTACTGGTTAGATGAAGTTTTAGGACAAGAGGGGCGAGAGCTTCAGTCTGGCGCAGACATCAATTGGGAGCAGTATGGCTTAAATGATCCTATCGGGACGGTGACCGTCTTTGCAAAGAAAAATAAGAGCTATCAAGTGACTGTGGGAGCTAAGGACACTTTTGATCGTCAAACATATCTCAAAGTTGTGGAAGACGGAAACACGAAGACGCCTAAATTGTATGTGAGTGCTTCGCGTTGGCGCGCACTGATACTTAAAAACCATGAAGAGTTTCAAGATTTAAGTTTAATGTCTTGGAACGCTCAAAGATGGAAGAACTTAGAACAGATTTCATGGACCAGATCCAAAGACTCCTTTGCTCTGGTTAAAGAAGATAAAGTGTGGACCTTAAAACCCAGCGCATCTTATCCTTCGGACAGTGCAAAAATCTTTTCCTTTTTGGATGATCTAAGAAAGTTTAAAAGTGCGGGCTTTGTGGACGAAACAGAAGCCAAATCAGTGGTCAGCCAAACTCCAACCCTAAATATAAAGGCCAAATTCACAGGATCAAATCAAGAAAGTGAGGAGCAGAGTCTTAGTTTTTATAAGGTGGCCAAGTCCAATCCCCAAGATCAGTTTGATTATTTTGTCTACAATAGTTTACGTAATAAATGGTTTGGTTTGAACAAGTCTTTTTTACAAGTGGTGAGTCCTGATACAGTGGACTTTTTGGATTTCCAGTTTGGCGTGGACATTAAGGCCGCCCACAAATTGGTGATTTCTGGTCTTGGCATTTATGAAAAGAAAAACAACATGTGGCAAGAGTCTAAAGAGATGGTCTCTAAAGCTCAAAATGGTTTAAGTTTTGATGGGGCTAAAGTTTATAAATTTTTATCTGACCTCTCAGATTTTAAGGCCGAGCGATTTGAACCTTCCATCGAGCCTGCCAAAAAAAATGTTTTAAAAGAGATAGAACTCAGTGGCGAAGGGTGGCGTAAGCATTTCGTGATTTACAATCAAGTGGGTTCATCTATAGCCAGAGACAATTTAGAGGACTGCTACCTTGTGGTTGAAACAGGTAAGGACCTTCCCTTTTGGGTGCAAAAGAAATCTATTGAAAACCTTTTGTTGCTTGAGTTTTACAAATAGGTGACAATATTTTTAAGCTGATAGCTGATAGCTGATAGCTGATAGCTGATAGCTGATAGCTGATAGCTGATAGCTGATAGCTGATAGCTGATAGCTGATAGCTGATAGCTGATAGCTGATAGCGATACTATGGGCGCAATAGCTTTAGGATGGGCCGATTTCACGGGGGAAAAGGATTGACCACTCACACATCTCATTTACGCATTGATATTTCTGGTGGCACTTTAGATTTATGGCCTTTGTATCATCTTGTGGATGGGGCCAAGACGGTCAACGCCCCTTTGAATTTACATGCAAAAGCGTCAGTGAAAATTGGGCAACGCATGAAAGATCCCAAAGGGGCTCGCATTTGCATCTCCAATTTGAACTACGATAAAAAATTTTCCACAGTAGAAGAGCTTCTTGTTTGCAATGATGAGGAGTTAGCCATTTTGCAACCTGTGTTAAAAATTTACCCTATTCCTAAAATCGTAGGTTTAGAAGTCATCACTGAGTCCCAAAGCCCTGTCGGAGGTGGTCTTGGTGGAAGCTCTACTTTATTGGTTGCGCTTCTTAAAGCCTTTGATGCGGAGTTAAAAATTTTGCGTACAGAAGAAGACTATGTCACTCTTGCGTGCGGTCTGGAGTCTGCAATTTTAAAATCCCCAGCAGGTACACAAGATTATTATCAGGCGATCGAACCTGGATTATCTTGTATAGAATATTCTTATGAAGGACGTCGTCGAACTTTTTTTAAAAGTCCTTGGTTAGAAAAACATAAAAAAGATTTTATGTTGATATATTCTGGCCATCCTCATCATTCAGGGCTGAACAATTGGAATATTTATCAGGCGGCTATCAATAAAGACCCCGTGACCCTTAAAGTACTTCAAGGGTTAAAAGATGTTTCAGAACACATCTATCAAGACTTACAAACTGCTGAAGGCTCACAGATGCAGGCTTTGTTAGAAGAAGAACTGAGGCTGCGCACAGAATTGGCATCAGGTTATGTGAATGAACCTCTCAGTGCCTGTATTGAAATTTTAAAAGCCCATTCGGTGAAACATTTTAAAATTTGTGGTGCTGGGGGCGGTGGATGTTTGTGGGCCATCGTTCCCCAAGATTTAAGATCGCAACTGGATTTTGGAACTCATGCACAGATCATAGAGTGTGAGATGATCATTTGAGTCTTCCTAAAAGTATTCGGTTTTTAGGTGTGGCCTTGAGTGGAGTAAAAACCCCAAGGACATCTATGGCCATCGTGGAGTATTACCCTGCTACGGAACGTTATGTGCTGGCTCATATTTACGATCAGATCACATCTAAAGACGATCATTCGCCTGATCATGTTTTAATAGAATATATCACTAAGACTAGTAATGTAAAAAGCATCCACATAGATGTTCCACTCCAGCTTCCCAAAACTATTTTAAATATTTTAAAAGGGCAAAGCACAGAAGTGGATCATCATGAAGAGTTAAGGTGGATGAAGAACTTTTACTCACAAGAGGTGAGCACTAAAAAACTCAGTCGCAGTTTAAGCCCCTACACGGAAAGGGTGGCAGAGCTTTACTGGAAGAACAAGCTGGATGAAAAATTCATTTTAGATCATGCAGGAGGAGCCAACAAAGCCCCTTTAATGTTTCGTGCGATGTATTTAAATCATCTACTTCCTAAATATAAAATGTATGAATTTTATCCCAAAGTTTCTGTATGGCAGATTGGCCGTGCGTACAAAGTCGCAAAATCAGTCTTAAGAAGTTATGCTCACTCTGTGTACGGTCAAGAAAGCCGCGAGCAGATTCTGACTCAACTTGAAAAGCACATGAAGCTATTTTCCTATGATGTAGAAAAGCGCAAGATGCTTAAAGACATCAATGCCTTTAACGCCTTTGTCGGAGCACTCACGGGAGTCTACCACCACAACAAGCTCATCCACACCAAAGACCTCAGTCTCCCCAAAGCCACCGCCTGGCCCCACGTCCCCCTAGAAAAAAAACTTTAATCGTGCAGTCTCGACGCTTTATCTCTTAGGGTTTGAAATTCTCTTGAGTTTCTTAGTTTAGACTTGATTTTGGAATTGAGATTATACCTTAGCTTCCAACGCAGCAGAGAGCGGGTGCAAAGCGTCTTCGGCTTTCATCATACCTTTGGGATTCAACTTGGAAATAAGAGAAACCCCTTTGGGGCCTCCCTTATTTCCAAGTTGAATCCCAAATCTATGCCGCAAGTCGGATACGCATAGCTCGCCTCTGGAGGTTGTAATCTAAGATATAATCTCAATTCTCAATCGAATTAAACTTAGAAACTCAAGGAATTTCAAGGCTAAGAGATGAGGCTAGGTAATTAAAGTTTTTTTTAGTCGATTGACTCGGAGTCTTCGGATGTGCCGACGGGGACAGTGATGGTTTCTTGAGGTTTTGGTGTTCTGACGTATTTGCCGCTGAGGCTTCTTACGAGTTTGGATTTAAAGGATGTTTTTTCGTTAAAGCCGTCAATGTCGGTTTTACTTGGGGTGTACTTACGGTTGAGAGGAAGTTCGGCTAGATTTTTAACATTGCGTTCGCTCTTATCAGTAATGGCTTGAGGACTGTTTTCGTATAGGCCTTTAAGATACAGATAGGTCATCATTTTAGTGTCTGCATTCATGTCGTCATAAATTTCTTTAAAGCGAGAATCTTTTTGTAAATCCTTAAGATTAGCCCCTCTGTTGATGGTGTAATACGTGCGTACGTGATCCACGACATCTAAGGCTTTAATGATCTCTTTGCGTTTTTTTGGAATAGACTCATTTAATCTTTCTAATGTGTCACGCACAACCACCTTCGGAGCAGGAGCTGTTGCCACTGAAGCTGTGGATCTTGTTTTATTAGAAGGAGTTGTTTTAGAGGACGTCTTCTGAGATTTTTTAGCAGCAAGAGCTTTACGTTTAGCCAACTGTGCTCTTTTTTGCGCTGACTTTCTTTGAGTTGCCATCGCTTTTTTTCTAGCTTCAGCCTTACGAGCCGCCTTTTCTTTTTTGGCTTGCTGTTGGGATTTTTGTTGCAATTCATCTGCACTTAAATAACGGATATCCTCTTCGGCCCAAGATACACTTGGACCAATAATCAGGATTCCGATTATGTAAAAAATAATAAATAAATTACGACTCATCCTAATTATACATTTCGACTTTTAAGCCTAAAGACTTTAAAAAAACCGTCTCATTCTGAGAATACCGACTTCAGTCCATATAAGCGAGCAACACTTCCGCCTCAGTGTTTGATTTGAAGTTCTTTTGAGTTTCTTGGTTTAGACTTGATTTTAAAGTTCAGATTATATCTTAGATTGCAACCTCCAGAGGCGAGCGATGCGTATCCGACTTGCGGCATAAGTTTGGGTTGAGATTTAGATTGAGGGAAGCTCCAAAGGAGTTTCTCTCAATCTAAATCTCAATTCAAAGTTATGACGAAAGCCGAAGACGCATTGCACCCGCTCTCTGCTGCGTTGGAAGCTAAGGTATAATCTGAACTTTAAAATCAAGTCTAAACCAAGAAACTCAAAAGAACTTCAAATCAAACACTGAGGCGGAACCTAGGGTTGCAAGTGGCGGGGAGAGAAGAGGTCTTCGAGGCCTTCGACTTTGCGGGGTGTGGCTTCAAAGGTGGCAAGCCAAGTCTCGGGACTTTCCATACACAGAAAGACATTCCATTTAGGATTGTGAGCTTTAAATCTATCAATGATGAATTTAAACATCTGGTTACGCACATCTTGATCATAACGAAGTTTGCCATCACGCCCAACAAACATCTCGGCAGAGTTAACAAGGCTATTCATTCCAAAACGTTCTTTCATGATGTAGCGCTGTTCAGTTTGAAATCTCAATGCACCCAAAGAAATATAAGGGATGTCTTTAGGATTAAAAGTGTCACAGATCAGGTCCACCAGTTCGCCATAGTTCATCTGCCATTCAGGGTGCCAGATGACGGGGTCAATGTGAAAGGACAAACGGAAGTCTTTCTGCACGCACTTTAATGCGGCTTGAACGCGAGCCGTAAGGCAAGCCGTGCCGTGCTCTTCAGCCTCAATGATATTTTGTGGATTGATGGACCAGCTGACGATGACATTTCTGGCATGGGGTACATCTAAAAACTGATCTACATAATCGCTCTTGGTTTTAAACTCTAAAAGCAAATTGGGGCGAGTACGAAAAAACTCGATCAAAGATTTTGAATATAGAGTCAAAGGATCAAGGCTGAGACTGTCGATCACCTCTCCTGTGCCAATGCGCACACTCATGCCCTTAAAATCAGAGACCAACTCGTCAAGCTCCCTGAGAGCCTGATCCATGTTTGCGTAAATAGTCATCACAGGGGTATTGATAAAGCTTTGTAAATAACAATACGAGCAGTTCATATTGCACTGTAAACCCAGATTTAAAACAAAGTAATTGCAACAGGCCATACGTTTGTGAGCACCTGGACATTTTTTAAAAAATTCGCCTTTAAAGTTACAAATGTAGATGTTCTTCTTGCTGCGATCAAAATCAGATTTGGTCAAAGTGCCTTTGTAGGTGCTGTCTGCAAAAGGCTCAGAGTCTACTTTTTGAATTTGCGATTTTGCAAAGAGACGTTTAAAACGTTTAGCGACTTCACTTTCCCAGCAGTCTTTGTGAATAAAGATGCGATCAAACTTAAGAAGCTCACTAGGAATAGAATTAAAAATTTCTGAAGCGGAATTTTCACTGCTCATGGGATGTCCCTTGGTAAAATTCCTTAAGATGCTCCAAACTTTGTTTAATCTGTTGGTCCACCTTAGTGATTTCGTTTTCTGAGGCAATGAAAGCTGATAACACAAATCCTTTTTTGTCGCCTTGACGTTTAAATTGACAAGGTAAAGACCAACGCTTTTTATCTATAAAAGCGCGATAGGTTTGATCTATATTTTCTGTCATAGGGTAACGCTTTTTTCTTAGCCTAGAAATCCAAGACTCATTGTCTTTGGCCTCATCACCTAGCCGCAATATAGAGTCTTCGTCTTGGTGTAAAAGATAAAGGTCCACAAGCAGTTCAAGTAAAGTCTTGCCCTCAGCATGAGAAACCTTGCGTGCCTCAAAAGAGCTAAGTGCCAAAGTCCAAAATTCTTGCTTTATATCGTCTGTGCTTAAGAGATTCAGTGGGCGTGCATCATTCAGTCGGAATCCTTTGGCCTTACCCCAATTCTGAAAAGTGATAGGGAATTCCACATAACGCAGTAGGAGCTGATCATAGGAGTCATTCCAAAAAAAGCCATAGGCCTTGGCTAAATGTGAGGGATCAAAACTTAGACCTCGATGTTCTTTCATAAACAGAACCAAATCAAAGAGGTCAAAGAGCCCTTTTTCTGGGTACATCTCTGCAAGAACAGAGTAAATGGCGTCTTCAGCAATTTCTGTGAAAGCAGACGCGCTAGAGTTTAATGAGGAGTGACATAGGGCTAGATCTTTCCAAGTCAATACAGGTCTAGAGTGAAATGTTGTGCACCATGGAATCTCTAAAAAGGAATCTGATGGCGTTTCTTCTGGCTTTTGGACTGTCATAGTGTCAGTTTTTAGCATCCTTCATTCCTTTTCTTTACTCTATCTACAGGAAATGGTAATTTTTTCAAGCATGGATACGAATGTTCAAATACAGCGCAGTGATGTTGTCGGTTTTTTATATGAATCCCCAGAAAAGCTTAAGTCTTATAAACAGGTGTTTATTTGGGACCTAGATAAAACTTATTTGGACACCAAATGGGAGAGCTTTCGTGGCTTAATTAAAACCATTTTTGAAAAGGGCGAGTCCAAGGTGAATGTACCTGGGACAAAGACTCTGGTGCAAGGGATGCAAGAGGTGTACGGAAGTCGTTTGCCTATATTTTTTGTTTCAGCTTCACCACCGCAACTTGAACGCAAAATTTATCAGAAACTCACTACCGATGGGATCAAGCCTTTAGGTTTTATCAGTAAAGACAACCTAAAAAACATTTACCCTGGACGGTTTTGGCGATTGAACAAACAGATCGGCTATAAGTTGCAAGCTCTGATGGAATTGCGTTTGCGTTTAAACCCTGAGGTCCAGATGGTGTGCTGGGGGGACGACAGTGAGTCAGATGCCTCTATCTATTCTTTGTTTTCGGATCTTTGTGGTCATCGTATGACGGATAAAGAAGTGCGTGAACTTTTAAAAAATTATTCCGTGTTAGACACTCAGATTGATCTGATTTTAGAACTTAGGGACATGTTAGACAGTGGGGACCCTGTGCAAAGGATTTACATCAATCTGGCAGATGACACCGATCCCGAGTATTACACAAAATATGGACGTCGCCTTTTTGTCATGGAAGATTCCTTTCAAGGTGCGGTAGATTTATATCAGTACGGATATTTGCGTCGCGAACATGTGGTCACTGTGGCCAAAGATCTTATGCGAAACTTTTCGTATTCAAGGGACCAGCTTGAAACCTCTTATGACAACTTGTTTCGTCGTGTGCGCATGAGCCATTTCGTGAACGAGACACTGACCCCTCTTCTGATCAAAGAAAAAGTGCTGTATTCAGAGTTTGAACCCAGTTTGCCCTCGCAGCCCTTGGTTTTGCCTGTAGATCAGAAGGCCGCTTTTGTGGATTTACATTCTATCCCCGACGCTTGGGTGCCCGATCGCATAGATTACTTAGATCAAATTTATTAAATGGCAGGAGATAAACCGTCCTTATTGAAATTCGAGGGGAATAGAAACAATAAAGTTTTTGTCGGCCTTTTCAAATTTGAAACGCAAACGTTTGATCACGCTTTCTAGGCAAGAGGCAAAAAGAGGGTCGCTCTCAAAGTCCGACTTTTCAACCCTTACGGTTTGCACCTTTCCAAAAGGAGTCATGTGTAAGGCCAAATAGATCTCGCCACGGCTTTCGGGTTGGTTTCGTAGATGGTTTTCATAACATCTCTGTAAACGATGTTTGTTTTGCATGATGACTTTAAGAATCAGATCATTGTCTGTGACTTTGCGACTTGCAGTAGAGTCCGTATTTGCAGTCGTAGGATCTTCATTTTTAAGCTCTGAAGTGTAAATGAAAAGTTTGGGCAAGGTGAGGTCCCTCAGCGTGGGATCGTCTGAAACTTCCGCAGTAGGCCCCTCTTCCATTTTTAATGGAGGAAGATCAAAATACAGCGACCTAAGCCCCCATACACAGGACACAATCACTACAACCGCAAAGAGGGTGAGCATTGTGGTTGGAAAAGGGCGTGTGCGTTTCATTTAAGAATCCTTGAAATCCCTAAGGCTGAGGCCAGTCTTAAGGTGAATGAAAATCTAGTTTGTGTTTTCTGGCAGAGCAGGGCTTGCTGTGGTCTCTTCAGCAGGCACACCCGCTTCACCAGGAACTGCGGGAGCTTCTTGTTGTAAGCTTGTTGCGGGAATAGAATCAATCACACTCTTTCCAGATTTAGAGGTGGTGACATACACCAGAGCAATACTTGAAACAGCAAAGAAAAACGCAATGGTTCTTGTGGCTTTGACTAAGAAATTAGAAGCCCCAGTGGAACCAAAAACAGACTGGTTTCCACCACCGCCGATGATGCCTGAAGCGTCGCCCTTAGAGTCTTGTAAAAGGACAAATAAAATCAAAAGTACGGCGATGAATAAGTGTAAAATGGTCAAAGCTGTTAGCATAGTTTCTCCTAGCATTAAAAATCGAGACTTACATAAGTACGCAAACCCCATTAGTGTGTCAAATTCCCATTAAAAGGTCATGTTTATTGCTGCGCGTAATACATCCCCAAGTCAATATAAGCTAGATTGTCAGCATGTTCTTAGTTTTTGAAGGTTTGGATGGTTCCGGAAAATCCACATTGATGAAAAATTTTAAGCTTTGGTTGGAGGATCACCGAGGCGACACCGTATATATGACTCGCGAACCTGGAGGCACTCCCTTAGGTGAAGAGATCCGCAAAGTGCTTTTAGAAATCAAAGGCGACACCGATTATAAAATTTCCCCACGTGCCGAACTTTTACTGTATGAAGCTAGTCGTGCTCAACATGTTGAGCAGGTGATCCGTCCTCGGGTGAATCGCGGGGAAGTGGTTCTGTGTGATCGTTTCACTGCCTCCTCTTTGGCCTTTCAAGCAGGGGGGCGCGAGCTTTTAGACGAACAGGTGGTGTGGCTCAATGAATTTGCCATTTCAGACTGCGCCCCAGATTTGCAAATTTTAGTGGACCTAGATTTTGCAGGCTGCCAGGAACGAAAAAGAAACTTAAATGAACCTTTAGACCGTATGGAATCTGAAGCGGGGGATTTTCATCAACGCGTTTATGAGTCTTACAAAAGACAAGCCCTTACTGAGCCGCAAAAATGGTCGGTACTAGATGGAAGCCAGAGCCCCGAAGCCATTTTGAATCAACTTATAGAAGTCTTAACCCAAAGAGGTCTTTTAAAGTGAGCAAGGACAGTGTCTCCCCTAACAGCTCAAGCCCTCAAAATGAACAAGCGCAAAAGATCATTCGCGAGTTCATTCTAGGGGAACTCAGTGAGCGTCTGAGCAGGTTTACTCAGATGACTTCCCCCTTGCTGATTGTGGGTGAGGTGGGACTGCCCCTAGTGGACATTGCTGAGTTTATGGCCCAAACACGAATTTGTGGTGGGAAAAAAATTACAGCCCCTTGCGGTCAATGTTCTGACTGCGTCGCCTTTTTGGCGGGGCAAAGCACGCGTGTAAAAAAGATCGAGCCTGATGGGCAATTCATCAAGGTGGAACAGGCCAAAGACGCCATAGACTATTTGTCCTACAAGCGCGACCGAGATGCCGTGCTGATTCTGCATCGAGCGGATAAGCTCAATGTGCAAGCCGCCAACTCTTTACTAAAAACCATCGAAGAGCCCCCAGAAAACTGCTGGATTCTTTTGACCACACCTTCAGCTAAAAGTGTTTTGCCTACCATTCGCTCAAGAGTGCAGGTGGTGAATGTTCCGCCGTTGTCAGAGGCCTTTGTCCAAAAACACTTACAAACGGAATTTCAAGACAAAGGAACAACTTGGGTGCAAGGGCGTTTAGATCGACTTTTAAATCAAAATGATTTTTTTGCCGACCTCTTAGAGATGGAAAAATGGTTAGGACAAGTGGCGCGCAAGGCCCAACCTGAACCTTTAGAATGGATGGACAGCCGCGAAGGATTTTTAGAGGGGCTAGAAAAGATTCGCCTTCTGCTTAAAGAGAAGCTCTTAAGTGGACAATTTCAAAAACCAATGTCATGGATAGAGTTATCAGAAAAAGTGGATGAACTTGAATCTGCATGTTTACAAAATGTGGACCGCAAACTTTTGATGGACCACTTGTATATGGCCATAGAGGATTTATAAAATGTATTGGATAGACACCCACACGCACTTAGATATGTTAGAGCAAGGTGCAGAAGCCGCCATTGCCCACGCGGAAAGTTTGAATGTGCGCCAGTTCATCAATATTGGGACCAATGCCGACGATCATCCGCGAGTTTTGGCTGTGGCTCAGAAGTTTTATCCTAAAGTGTACTGCGCTTTGGGTGTGCATCCCCATGATGCCAAAGACTACGCTTTAGCCCAAGAGTTTTTAAAAAATAATTTAGACCACAAAGAGGTGGTCGCAGTGGGTGAAATTGGCCTTGATTATTATTACAACCACTCTTCACAGACCGAACAGTTAGCGGCTTTTGAACAGCAGCTTGAGTTAGCGGCAGAAAAGAATCTCCCTGTGGAGATTCACACCCGAGATGCAGAGGCTGAGACCATTGCGATGCTGAAAAGATACAAAGATTCTGTCAAAGGACTTCTGCACTGTTTTACAGGAACGCAGTGGCTTGCGGACCAAGCCTTAGATATTGGATTTAATATTTCAATCAGTGGTGTGGTGACCTTCAATAAGGCCGAAGAGTTACGCAGTGTCGTGAAATCTGTGCCTTTAGACCGTTTACATGTGGAAACGGATGCGCCATTCTTAGCTCCTGTGCCTTTGCGTGGAAAGAAGAATGAACCTGCCTTTATGGTGCACACAGCCCAAAAAGTTGCGGATTTAAAAGAGGTTTCACTTGAAGAACTGGCAAAACAAGTGCAAATAAATACTCAAAAGTTATTCCCAAAAATTAAAGTCTTGGAGGAGTCCCATGTCTAAATTAAAAGTTGGTATCAACGGTTTTGGTCGTATTGGTCGTCAGGCGATGAGATTAGGTTTTGAAGATGTGGAAATTGTAGCCATCAACGGGATGATGAGTGCGGCAGAGATGGCCCACTTGATCAAGTATGACTCTGTCCACGGGGTATGGAACGCAGACATTAACGCCACCGAAGAAGAACTGACTGTGAATGGTAAAAAGATTCATCTTTCTGCAGAAAGAGACCCTGCCAATATTGATTGGAAGTCTTATGGTGTGGATGTTGTTTTAGAATGTACAGGAGCTTTCAAAAAGAAAGAAGATTTTGAAAAGCATCTCACTGCAGGTGCAAAAAAAGTGATGGTGTCAGCCCCAGCTCCTGGTGCGGACTTCACTTTGGTGTATGGAGTGAATCACACACAGTATAACAGTAAAGCCCATAGCATCATCAGTAATGCGTCTTGTACGACCAACTGTCTTGCGCCTTTGGCTAAAGTTTTAAATGATGAGTTTGGCATTGTGAAAGGTCTAATGACTACGGTGCACTCTTACACCAATGATCAGCGCATTTTAGATGGCAATCACAAAGACTTAAGACGTGCGCGTGCGGCGGCGGTGTCTATGATTCCTACGACTACGGGGGCGGCAAAGACTGTGGGTAAAATTTTGCCAGAGCTTGAGGGCAAGATTGATGGATTTTCTGTTCGTGTCCCCACACCCAACGTCTCTTTAGTGGACTTTACTTTTGAGTCTGCCAAAACCACTTCTATCGAAGAGGTGAATGCGGCTTTGACTAAAGCGGCTCAGTCTTCTGAGTTAAAAGGAATTTTAGCAGTAGAGACGGCTCCACTTGTCAGTGTGGATTTTAATGGCCGCAAAGAAAGCTCCATGGTGGATTTGCCTTCTACGATGGTGATGTCAGGCAACTTAGTGAAAGTTTTATCTTGGTATGACAACGAGGTTGGATTTTCACAAAGAATGATTGATATGTGTAAGTACATGGCAGAAAAAGGCATCTAAACTTTAGATTCAAGTTCGGGCTCATTGAAAATTTAAATATGTTTAACAGTAGGTAAAGGCATGAAATCCATAATTCGTTCAGTAGAAGATTTTAAATTCAAAAATAAAAATGTCTTTCTTCGTGTAGACTTTAACGTTCCTGTTAAAGACGGAGTGATTCAAGACACTCGACGCATTGATGAAGCCTTGCCTACGATCCAATATATTTTAGAAAACGAAGGCAAGATCATTTTAGCCTCTCACTTTGGTCGTCCTAAAGGCAAATACAACGAAGAATTTAGCATGGCACCCATTGCAGAGTACTTAGGTGAAACTCTTAAAAAAGATGTGATCCTAGTGGAAGAACCTGACAGTGATGCGCCTAAGGCTTTATTTCAAGGACTGAAAAGCAACCAGATCATGATGCTTGAAAATTTACGTTTTCTTGAAGGCGAAGAGGGCAACGACACGTCTTTAGCTAGCCAGTGGGCCTCTTACACCGACATTTATATCAATGACGCTTTTGGAGTTTCCCACCGCAAGCATTGCAGTGTGGATGCTTTGCCTCGTTTGATCAAAGATCGTGGGATGGGTTTTTTAATCAAAAAAGAGATCAAGTACCTTTCAGGTTTACAAAAAAAACCAGAGTCTCCGTTTTGTTTAATTCTAGGTGGTGCTAAGGTCAGTGATAAGATCAACATCATTGAAAATCTTTTATTAAAAGTGGACACCTTTGTTGTGGGTGGAGCCATGGCCTACACCTTTCTTAAGGCTCAAGGTATAGATGTAGGAAGCTCTTTGGTGGAAGAGAATTTAGTGTCTTACGCTAGGGACCTTTTAAGAAAGCTTGAATATAAAAATAAAAAAATGCTTTTGCCCGTAGACCACATCATTTCTAAAGATTTAAAAAACACACAAGACGCCACAGAGTCTAAACACATCCCTTCAGGATTTATGGGTTTAGATATTGGTCCAAAAACACTACAAATTTATGCCGAAGAATTAAAAAAAGCTAAAACTGTTTTATGGAACGGCCCCATGGGTGTATTTGAAGTCCCAGAATTTGCTAACGGCACAAAGGGCATCTGCGAAGTCCTAAGCGGATTGCAGGACGCTACAACTGTTGTGGGTGGAGGCGATTCTGCTTCTGCGGCGCAAATGTTTGGTGGGAACTTCACTCACATTTCCACAGGTGGTGGAGCGTCTTTAGAATATCTTGAAGGCAAAGTCCTACCAGGTCTTAAATCTCTAGAACTCACACGCGAAGAGATCGCGGGCTTGCAAAGAGTCGAGTGGGTGGCCGCTGAGTATGAAGACCTAGAAGAAGATGAACCTTCATCGCCAGCATCTACTGTGATTCGTAATAAATCGTAATAATTAAGACTCATCAATCAGATCATAGAACTCTTCCATGATTTTAAGGTAAAGGTCGTCGCCTAAGTAGGCGTCTTCGGTGCCTGCATCAATGTTGGGGTTGTCGTTGACTTCGATGACATAGATTTGTCCGTCTTTTTCTTTCAGGTCTACCCCATATAATCCATCACCTATGGCTTGGGTGGCTTTAAGGGCGGCTTGGATGACTTTTTTAGGGGCTTTGTTAATAGCAATGGCATCAAACCCTCCAGACTTCACATGGGTAGAATCTTTGTGATCATAAATCTGCCAATGACCTTTAGACATATAGTAACGACAGACAAAAAGAGGACGCTTGTTCAGAACTCCTACTCGCCAATCAAAGTCGGTGTACATATACTCTTGAGCTAAAACCACCACGGACTTTTCAAACAGGGAGCTGGTGATCTTGTTAAGTTCTTCCATGTCTTTTGCTAAAAACACTCCTGCAGAAAAAGAACTGTCAGGCACTTTAAGTACAATAGGAAATCCCAATTCTTTTACGACCTCGTCGGTGATCTTATGGTCTTTGTCTAGCAATATGGTCTTAGGTGTTTTGATTTTTGAGGCTTGCAGCAGTTCATGTAAATACACTTTGTTGCAACATCTTAAAATCGAAGATGGGGAATCAATCACCACTAAGCCCTCTTTTTCTGCGTTTCTAGCAAAAGTGTAGGTGTGATGATTGATGGCTGTGGTCTCGCGAATAAAAAGCGCGTCGTATTCACCAATTCTTGTCAGATCACTTTTGGTGATCAGCTCGGCGTGAATGCTGTACTCTTTGGCGGCTTTGATCAGTTTTTTAAGTGCTGTTTTATTTGAAGGAGGCAGGGCTTCGTCGGGATTTATTAAAATAGCCAGATCGTAATCGTATTTTTTCTTGGCTCTGGGTTTACGCCAGACTTTAGAATCATAGGCTTCAAGGGCGTGAGCAAATTCGTCCTCTTCTTTGTCTTTAAGTTTGTGGATCGAAGAAGGTTTGACGGTGCTGATATGCCAGTCTTTGATTTTGGTAAAATGCACATTTAAAATCGGAAACTTAAAAGTTTCAAAAAGTTTCCACGCCAGATCGGCAAACTCGGGAACCGAAGTGCGACCGAAGTACACCATAAGATCAAAACTGTCTCGAGCTTTATCTGGGTGCTTTTCAAAAATCTTTTTTACAATTGGATTTAAGTCATCCGTTTGTAAGTTGTAAATCGACTTTCTACTTAAGTCGTTAATGGAGGTTACAGAAGGAATCACTTTATGTTGCCTAGCTTCGGCCAAGAGGGAGGTGTAATACCCCTTGGACAAGTACCTGTAATGGCGACACAGGTTGATCACAAACGCCTGTTTATTTTCAGCCATAGGTAAGTTGATGTACTCTTGAAAACTTAGAAGATTAGAGCTGGGGTAATAAGGAGCCCAGTCTTGTTTGTCGTCGACTACCACATAAACATTTGCCATAGTTTAAGACCTTATATACAAAATAAGAATGGAAATAAAAATCACACCTGCTAAGCTTTCGGATCTCGGTGAGCTTTTAAGATTAGAGCAGGAGAGTTTCCAATCTGATGTCCTTTCTAAAGCTAGTTTTCGCCATTTCTTACAGTCTGACAAGTCGGATTTCATTGTGGCTAAAAAATCAAAACGTGTTTTGGGTTACGCTTTATTGCTTTACAAAAGAGGGACAAGTTTGGCCCGCCTTTACTCTATCGCCGTGGACCCCAAAGCTAGGGGCATGGGAATAGGATCAAAACTGCTTAAAAAGTCAGAAGAGTTGGCTTTAGATCGCGATAAAACTCATTTAAGACTTGAAGTGCGCACGGACAACAAAGGGGCCATCGAACTTTATCAAGACAGTGGCTACCGTAAATTTGGAGTGAAGCCCCAGTTTTACGAAGACGGGAGCGACGCCCTTTGCTATGAAAAGCGGCTTTTACCCACAAACTTAGGCTTTAAATTTAAGGTGCCTTACTTTAGCCAAAACACCGAGTTCACCTGCGGAGCCGCAAGCCTTCTTATGGCTATGGCGGCACATGATAAAAAAACAACTCCCAGCTTTGAGAAGGAACTTACGATCTGGCGAGAGGCCACCACCATTTTTATGACCTCAGGTCATGGCGGCTGTGGGCCCAAGGGTTTGGCTTTAGCTGCCCATAAACGTGGTTTTAAGGTCGAAGTCTGGGTGAGCCACGCGGGCCCCATGTTTTTAGATGGGGTAAGGTCGAAAGCCAAAAAAGATGTGGTCAAATTGGTTCATAAGAACTTCAAAGATCAAATTGAACAACTCAAAGTGCCACTGCGTGTAGGTCGCTTAAACGAAAAACAACTGGAAAAAGTTTTTAAAAAACAAGGCATCCCTTTGGTGCTGATCAGCTCTTATAAGATCACTAAATCCAAAGCTCCTCATTGGGTCGTACTTGCGGGCTACGATGAGGATCATTTTTATATCCACGACCCAGAACCCGAAGTGCTGCAAGCTATGGATGTGAACATGAGCACCGCTTTTCCAGAGGAAGCCTACATTCCTGTTCTTAAAAAAGAATTTTTAAAGATGGCGAGGTATGGACGCAAGAAAGATCAAGCTTGTGTGATCGTGTATCCCAAGTCAAAAAGGTGAAGAGCAAAGGGCTCTAAGAACAAAGCGTCCTAGAGCCAAGAGATTTGTAAGTTAGTTGATTTTTACGCAACGAGCTTTAGGGTTGTCAGCGATCTTACGAGCGGCAAGGTTCATGTCTTTTTGTTGTGGAACTATGCCAATCACGCACGATTTTTCTTTGTTAAGGCGTACTACGATTAAATTGGATTTATTCACTTCGTTGCCGTTAGTGTCGTAGTCAGAATAATAGATACGGTAAATTAAAGCTTTAAGTTGCAGCTCATTAGAATGGAAGCCCGTAGATTTTAAGGCGTATCTCCATTCTGCAAGATTACCAGTTTCATGAAATTGGTAATAAGAAGGTAAAGAGATCTCAGTGCCATTATAGCTTAGGAATAAGCTGTAACGTAAATCACCACCACTGACCCCTACAGTGTAACCACCATAACTAGGGCAAACACCAGTGTAATAGTCAATTTCACGCTCTTCTTCTGGCAAAAGCATCACGGATTCAACTGTAAGACAGTCCTGAATATTTAAACTTGTGTATACAGATTGTGGACCTGTTTGGGCCCAAGCAGCACCTGTAAATCCTAAAGCCATTACTAATACTAAAATTGTTTTCATAGTCCCTCCTAAAAGTGGCCATTAAGTACCGCACAAATATGTAAAAAGCTAGGGTGGGTCTCGAATTAGGCGTTTCATAACGAGAAACTGTAAGTTTTAGCCCTTCAGTCTGTTTTTAAGGCATCCGATTTATATTTATAGCTAATATATTGGAGTTTAGAATGAAAATTCAAAAGTCTTTGCTGTGTTATCTCATGACTTTATGTGTAAGTGCGCAGGCCTTTGCCTGTGATCAGGTAGCAGATGCAGAAAAAGATGAAAACTTGTATAAATTTAGCTTTTCGTTTGAAGGTGAAAACCTAGTCTTACGCCGAGAGATCAATAGCCAACCCAGCGAAGAACTCTTGGATGATACGGGATATTTGGGGATTAGAGTTGGATTAGCCTCAATCATAGATGGAAAAGAACCCACTGTCAGATATGCAAAAAACAAGGCTCAAATAGCCTTTGTTAAAGAACGCATCGACACCTATTTAAAAGCTATTAAACCAGTCACCTCAGCAGATACAGAACAAATGGCAATCAAAGAAAAAATTATACAACAACTGGGTAAACTTAAACAGCTTATAGATCAAGACCCTTCATCAAATGATATCCATGCACTATGGAAGTCTATTGAGTCTATGAATCCCAAATTTGTCACTATAACGGCCAAAGCCAGAAAAGATTCAGGTGCAGCATGGGGAGATGAGAAATTATTAAAGACCTTTACTTTACCGTCTCCCAAATTACATGATCCTACAAAGCCTAAGTTAAGATGCTTTACTCTTCCTTATGTAAATATGGAGTTAGAGACATATAATCCACCAAGAACTCCTACCAGAGGTAAAGATCCGCAAACTAAAGACGCCATCGGCATTCCAGGATAAGGGGTTTAAGCCACTTTGTGATCCCACTTGTTAAGATTTATAGTTTATCGTCTTTATACTTAAGGGCGATAGGGTCCTTAATATGGGTTGCATTACAAACACATATCTAAGGTTTAGGTTAAAAGGTCATCTTTGTCTTTTGGGCTTTGGTAAAGGCAAAGTCCTTCACGTAATAGGCGGCTTCGTTAATAAAAATAGGGTAAGTGTCCTCGCCTTCGTAATGTAAGGTTTTTCCATCTTGCGAAATAAAGATGGGGTCACCAGTTTGAAGCAGTTCAAAATCTTTATTTTGTAAATGAGGATGAATATGTGAAGAGTAGCGTTTGTCTTTCCACATCGGATACAGAACCTCATCTCCTTCTAAAAACCCTTCTAGCACTACGGGTTCTAAAAAATTAGGTGGATTTTGGGGTAAAGCCTTTAAAATTTCCAGAGTAGCGGCTTCCATAAGCTCAATGGCTGAACCTAAGAGTAAATTTTGTGGTGCAGGGCCAATTTCCACTAAAGCTCCGTAGCGGCTTAATGAGTTTAAATAAATATTTTGCTGATCAAAAAAAGAAAATAACAAACGGGCTTCAGGAATTTGTATTTGAGCCTTTTTTAAAACCCAGGCGTTTAAACGCTCTTGATCAGAAAGGATAAGAGTCGTACCCATATTAGACGTGGTGGTGTGCAGATCAATTAAAAAAACATCGTCACCTTTTGACCATTCTTTGACCTTATTTTTTAATTCTCGGGCTCTGTGGTACTCATAAGTTTTTGAGTCTTGGTTGCCTCCATTAAAACTACGGTTAAGGTCAAAATCCACATAACGTGTGTTCTGTTCAAGAGCTTTGGGGTTACCGATCATAAGTAAATACTCATGCTGTGAAGGCAAAAGATCAGGATGAGTCTTCCATTTTTCAATAAGCCAAGCCCCAGTCTTTTCGTTCCCGTGGGTTGCGCCCACAATGACCACCTTCATATTTTTCTCCCTGAAAATAATGCTTGGGTTCCTTGAACGGACTTGACAAGGGAAAGCCCAAAGTTTTTTATCCTGCACATGCCACAAAAAATAGCTCTATTATATTTTATTCTTTTTCTTTCTGCGTGTCAGTTAGTTCCTGTATATGAAATGCATCATGCCCAACATCGAAGTCAGGCTCAGGAATCACAAAAACAAAAACACGTGACCTCTCAGAAGGTCTTTATCAATGCTTTTGATAAAAGAAGTGACTCGGCCTTATTTCAGATTGCTAAAGCAGAGTTTACAAGTCTTTATAAAGACCAACCCCATTGGCATTATTTAGAAATTTCAAAAATTCCTGAGATAGGTCCTGCCTTGGATGAGATGGCGCAAAAGGCTCCCATAGATGAACTTGTTTTACATGCCCATGGCTCACCCTTTCGCATGAAAATCGGAACCAAGAGCCTTCATCGTTTCAATATACATAAACTGAATTTTCAAGGTTCTTTAGCGCCTAGAGCGAAGGTGTATCTCTACTCCTGTTCTGTAGGGCAAAAAAGTCTTTTTAATTTAGGAACACCCTTTGTAGAAAAACTAGGGAAGTACCTCTTAAAAGAAAAAGGCACAATCTATGCCAGCACAAAAGTGATGTTTTACCCCACGGATTATTTTGTGAACGATCTCGACCTTCCTGAACTGCGTCCCAATTTATTTTCGAAGGTTCTTTCTATTTTATTTGTTCCGATCACCTTGCCCACTCTTCAGTACATCACTTGGAGTCCGTGGGATACGCAACGCATTCGAAAAATAGAAATTTAAAATCACCTAGACGTTTGGGTATATTAAAATATAATGATTCTAGTCTAAATAAATGGGAGGGGCGATGAGAACAATCATTGTAATGACGGTGCTTATGACAGCACAGACAACATGGGCCAAGTTGATTTTAAAACCAGGGGCATACCGTATGCAGAGCACTATGACGGTAGACGGAAAAGAAGTGGACGTACAAAAAGAAATGCAAAATGCGATGAAAGAGATGCAGAAAAGTATGGAAGGCATGGACTTAAGTATGTTGCCTCCAGAAGCTCGTAAACAAATGGAAAAAATGAGTGGTGAAAATAAGTTGGCAGAAAAGCTGTTAGAGATGTGTATCAGCCAAGAAGACGTAAATATGGACAAAAAAACCATTGCTAAAATGATGGCCCAAAATGAAAGTAATGATATGAAAGACTGCAAGTCAAAAGTGGTAAAGTCGACATCCAAAGAGGTCGAAACAAAAACTACTTGTAGCGATGGATCAATGACTTTTAATATGAAAGCACTAAGTCCTACAAAGTTTGAACAGGTCATGACCGAATACAAAAAAAATGGCAAAAAAGGAGATACTGTGAAAATCACAGGAACTTTCTTTGCCTCAAAGTGCCCAGATCATGTTTTAAAAAGAGATGCTGAACTTAAAAAGTTAGCAAAAAAGTGGGAGAACATTCAGACGGATGAAGAGAGCCTTCAAAAGCTAGTGAACCCACCAGCAGCCAAAGAAGCAAAAAAAGCTCCAGTTCAAAAAACCAAACCTAAAAAATAATATTTTACTGGTGAATTTTATACTCTTGCGGCCACGGATTTTGTGCAATCATACTTTCTATGGTTTGAATGTGGCCCAAGACCAGATTGGACAAGATCAGCCTACCGCTAGGTCTGTTGTAAT
Organism: Pseudobdellovibrionaceae bacterium; assembly: GCA_023954155.1. Lineage (NCBI taxonomy): Bacteria > Pseudomonadati > Bdellovibrionota > Bdellovibrionia > Bdellovibrionales > Pseudobdellovibrionaceae > Pseudobdellovibrionaceae bacterium. Next base: position 283,340 of record JAMLIO010000002.1, read on the forward strand.
TGACAGAGTGAGGACTGTACCTCACTCGACCTTCTAAAAAATCTAAAATTTCTTTTTCATTGGCTTTGTCGTTATGGGTGAGGAATGTTTTTTGAGACTCTATTAAAGCTTTTTCGGTAATGAATAAAGTTACAATTTCAGTGATAGAGTTTAAGGCCTTGTCGCTAAAAAATCCTTGTTTGAATTCTAACTGTTCGATGTATCTTCCAATGAGAATAGCCATGTAGGGACGCACAGCACGTCTTTGCACCAAGGATAAAATTTTAGCACGGGTAGTGACGTTCATTTTCGCTGTCAAAGGGGATGCCTTTAGGGCTTTTGCGGCCGCGACTTGTAAGTTTGGGTTTTGCGGACGCTCAAAGACGGCGTATAGAGCTTTGTCCAAACTAGGAGTAAGAGTGCCATAGCTTTTAAACACCTCGGTCTCTAAAGCTTTGCGTTTTTCTGATAGGGACACACGACGCTCGGTCAACTGGGAACCTAAACTTTGTGTACTGGGGCCTAAAAACGTCACACAGGAAAGCCTTGCGCTGGCTTGAAGCGGTAAAAGACAGGTTAAAAAGAGGCCTAAGCACCCCATAAGTTTCATCCCTTGATAAATGCATAAAATAGACCACTGGCGCGCCGCGACGTCACTCTTTTTGGGTGGGCATGGTAGTGTCCCAAGCTATGGAATTCATTTGTGCAGCCAATTGGAAGATGAACCAAGACGTGTCATCGTCCCGACAGTTTTTAGTAGATTTTTTTAATCAGGTGTCCCTACAAGATGTGGAACGCTTTATGTTTTTTCCACCCGCTCTGCTGTCTTATGAGTTCGAGGCTCACAACAGTAAAGGACTTCTTTGGGGAGCCCAAAACTTTTATGCCGAAAATTCAGGTGCCTTTACAGGTGAAAATTCGCCTGAGCTTTATAAAAAATTAGGGGCCAAGGTGATGCTTATTGGTCATAGTGAGCGTCGTTCTTTATTTGCAGAAACCAACGCCATGATCAAAAGTAAAATCGAGAAGTGTGTGGAGTTAGGGTTAAGACCCGTTCTTTGTGTGGGCGAAACTTTAGCCGAGCGTGAGTCAGGACAAGCCGAGTCGGTGGTCAAGCAGCAGTTAGCAGAGGCACTAGGCGAAAAGGGACCTAAAGACTTAGTTGTAGCTTACGAGCCAGTATGGGCCATTGGTACGGGCAAAGTAGCAAGTGTTTCTGATGTGCAGAGTATGCACAGTTATATCAAAACTTTAGTGGGACAGAGTACGCCTATTTTATACGGAGGCAGTGTAAAACCAGAAAATGCGGGAGAGCTTTTTGCGTTAGAAAGCGTGAACGGCTTTTTGATTGGTGGTGCCTCTTTAAAGTGTGAAAGTTTACTCAGTATCTTTTCAGAGATGAAAAATAAACTCTAAGTCAAAGACTGTAAGTGGGGGAAGTATGAGTTTAAAGCATCCAATTTGTTTTGATGACATTGTCGCAGCTAGAGAACGAATTTCAAAAGCCGTGTTTAAAACTCAACTTGAACTGTCTGAGTCGGCCAGTAAGTGGATTGGCAAAAAGATTTTTTTTAAATATGAAAACCAACAGCGCACAGGCAGTTTTAAAATTCGCGGTGCCTATAATCGCATCAGTCAGCTCAGTGCCGAACAACTCAAAGCGGGAATTTCGGCGTGCTCTGCGGGAAATCATGCCCAAGGTGTCGCCTTATGTGCCAAGCTTCTGGGCTCTCAGTCTTACATTGTTATGCCTGAAGTTGCTCCTCTGGCTAAGGTGGTGGCCACTCAAGGGTATGGGGCTAATGTGATTCTTAAAGGCTCTATGTTTGATGAGGCTTATGACCACTGCATGCAAATTTCCAAAGAGAACTCGTACACCTTGGTTCACCCTTACGAAGACCCAGAAGTGGTCGCAGGACAGGGCACAATAGGTTTAGAGTTGTTAGAGCAGTGTGCAGAACTGGATACGGTGGTTGTACCCATAGGTGGCGGTGGACTCATTTCGGGAATCGCTTTAGCACTTAAAACTCTTAAACCACAAATTAAAATTATTGGTGCCGTTCCAGAACGAGTGCCCGCTATGAAGATGCTTTTTGATTCTAAAGGTGATCTACCAGAAAAGGCGCCTTACAAGTCTACCATTGCTGATGGAATTGCAGTTAAAAAACCATCCAAAATGATTTATGACACTTACATTTCTAAGTACGTTGATGACATTGTTTCAGTCTCTGATGACGAAATCGCCAGAGCCATGGTGTTCCTGTTGGAACGAGCTAAGGCCGTAGTGGAAGGTTCAGGCGCAGCCAGCTTGGCTGCTGCCAAAAAAGCTAGCCATGAATTAGGTGATAATGTCGGGATCGTGATTTCAGGAGGAAATGTGGATCTTAATTTATTGGCTTCAGTGATTGAAAAAGGTTTAGAACACGAAGGACGGCTTTGCCGAATTTCAGTTGTTGTGGACGATGTGCCAGGAATGCTGAACTCTTTGACCCAAACCATTGCCTCCCATGGAGCTAATATCTTAGAGGTGACTCACCGACGACTGGCGCAAGGGATTGATATTCGCCAAACGGAAATTGAAATTCTTTTATCCACTCGAAACCAAGAACATGTTGAAAAGATCAAAAATGCGTTGCTTGCAGGTGGCATTTTTATTAAAGACATTCTTTAGAGGTGAGAGATGAACATCGAAGTTTCTAGTGAAATTTTAAATTTGGTCCCCTATAAACCTGGGAAACCTTTGTCAGAGGCCCAAAGAGAGTTTGGAATTACGGATTTTGTTAAATTGGCTAGTAACGAATGCCCTCTGGCTCCTCATCCCAATATTGTAAAGGCCATCGCACAAGCTGCTGCTGACTGCCATCGTTATCCTGACCCCAGTGCCTTTGAGCTTAAAAAAGCTGTAGCCACTTATTATCGTGTGCCAGAAGCCCATATCACTTTTGGAAATGGATCAGATGAGTTAGTAGATCTTTTAGTACGTGCCTTTTGTACTCCCCACGAAGACAGTATCCTAACTTCTGAAGGGGCCTTCATTGCTTATGCGATTTCAGCCCAAGTGCAATCGGTTAAAGTTGTTCAGACTCCGTTGACTTCAGATTATAAATTTGACCTTGAGGCCATGTCTAAGATTCTTGAAAATCCACAACAAAGACCTAAACTGGTTTTTATTCCTAACCCCAATAACCCCACAGGAACTTACCTAAATTCTAAAGAGGTGTTTGAGTTCTTGGATCGTTGGGGCCAGTGCGAAGATTTTTTAATTGTATTTGATGAAGCTTATAACGAGTTTGTCAGAGCCTCTGATTATCCTTTTGATCTGGCTCAAAGTATTCAAAAGTATCCGAACCTAGTGGTGCTAAAAACCATGAGTAAGGTCTTTGCTCTTGCAGGTGCAAGAATCGGCTCTTTGATGGCTGACCCCTTTGTGATTGATATCATCAACAGAATCCGTAAGCCTTTTAATGTGAATGTGTTTGCTCAAGCCGCAGCCCTTCAGGCCTTAAAAGAGACCGAGTTTTTAAAAGAAATTCAACAGATCACTTGGAAAGGTTTAGATTATATGTACGAAAGCTTTGATGAAATGGGTATAGATTATATCCCTTCTCAGGCCAACTTTATTCTATTTGACACTCACAAGGATGCGATCAAAATAAACCAAGAACTTTTAAAAGAAGGTGTGATCTTACGTCCTGTCGACAATTATGGACTGCCTGCACAGCTTAGAATTTCTGTAGGTTTGCCACATGAAAACGAAAAGGCCATGGGTGCTATTGCAAAAGTGTTGGGATTGAAATGGTCGAAGAGCAAGAAGTAGTACAGTTAGATAAATTTGATAAAGTGGTCACCATAGATGGTCTGGCGGCTTCTGGAAAATCCAGCGTAAGCCGAAATTTAGCCAAAAAATTAAATTTTGAATGGGTGTCCACAGGTGCTTTTTATCGTGCCATAGGTCTTTTATGTTTAAGAAAAGAAGTGAATCTTGCTGACGAAGAACAAGTCCTTGCCGCTTTTAAAAACGAAGATTGGCAGATCGTTAAGGACCATGAGCGCACCCAAGTTTTTATTGATGGCAAAGATGCTACGGAACAAATTTATCAAGAGGCCGTAGGTACTGCTGCAAGCAATATCAGTGTGCATACTAAAATCCGTAAGGCCATCTTGCAGGCCCAAAGAGACTGCCTCACAGAAAAAGGTCTTGTGGCAGAGGGTCGAGACTGTGGGAGTGTGATTTTTCCTTCTGCGGGGCTTAAAATTTTTCTGGTCGCCGACCCCGTAAAACGCGCCCAAAGACGGGCGATACAAGAGGGTTTAGACCCCAACGAGGTGCTTCAAGTCCAAAAACAAAGGGATAAAAGGGATTCTATTAGAATTGAGGCTCCTACTGTGGCCCCCGAAGGGTCCATCACCCTTGACACTTCCGAGTACAGCTTAGAAGAAGTGGTCGAGAAGATTTACGCCCTAGCCCAAAAGAAGTTTGACATAGTGCCTTAACAACCTATAAAAAAGACCTCTGTCTATAATAAGGCAAAATTGTTGGTCGACATCGCCTAAGATGCGTCCACGAGGAGGAACGAACAATTAATATGGTAAATACAAACAACGGTAATTCAAAAGGGTACAATCAGGCTTTAGCAATTCTTGATGAAGCTGATAAAGAAGTCTTGGGAAAAGACAAAAACGAAGGTGCAGATTCTTTTGCCGCACTTTTTGAAAAGTCGATCCAAGGTAACGATCTAAAGCCAGGCGACATCACAACGGGAACAGTGGTGGAAGTGCAATCTGATTATGTACTAGTAGACATCAACTATAAAAGCGAAGGTTTAATTCCTATCAGCGAATTTCGTATCATTGATGGCCAAAACTCTGTGGCTGTAGGTGATAAAGTTGAGGTGATGATCGATAAAATCGAAAATGACAACGGCATGGTTGTTCTGTCAAAAGACAAAGCTGACATGCTAAGAGCTTGGAGTGACATCTCTAAAGCTGCTGAAAATGAAGAGATCATTGAAGGTGTTGTTATTTCCAAAGTTAAAGGCGGTTTAAGCGTAGATATTGGTGTAAAAGCCTTTTTACCTGGTAGCCAAATTGACTTACGCCCTGTGAAGAACATTGATTCGTTCATTGGCAAAAAATTTAAATTCAAAGTAATTAAGTTCAACAAAAAACGTGGCAACATTGTATTGTCTCGTCGTGCTCTTCTTGAAGAAGAAAGAGAAAAACTAAAAACTCAAACTCTAGATCAAATGGAAGAAGGCTCGATTGTTAAAGGTTATGTGAAGAACGTCACAGACTACGGTGCTTTCATTGATCTTGGTGGTATTGATGGTCTACTTCACATCACTGACATGAGCTGGGGACGTGTAAAACATCCTTCTGATTCTATCACTGTGGGTGAAGAGATTGAACTTAAAGTCTTAAAGTATGATCAAGAAAAACAACGTGTAAGCTTAGGCTTAAAGCAGTTATCTGAAGATCCTTGGGGTCTTGTAGCTGAGCAATTCCCAATCGGTAAACGTATTAAAGGTAAAGTTGTGTCTTTAGCTGAGTATGGTGCTTTCGTGGACCTTTCTGAAGGTGTTGAAGGCTTGATTCACGTGAATGAAATGAGCTGGACTAAGAAAGTAAAACACCCTTCACAAATTGTTAAAGTGGATGATGAAGTGGAAGTACAAGTTCTTTCTATTGATTCAGAAAACCGTCGCATCAGCTTAGGTTTAAAACAACTTGAAAGTAACCCATGGTTAGAGCTGAAAGAAACTTATGCTCCAGGTACTATTATTGAAGGTGAAGTGAAGTCTATCACTGACTTTGGTATCTTCGTAGGTATTGAAGACGGCATTGATGGTCTTGTGCACATTTCTGACTTCTCTTGGACTAAGCGTGTAAATCATCCATCTGAAATGTACCAAAAAGGCGATAAAGTTCGTGCGGTAGTTTTAGGTGTAGATATTGAAAACGAAAGATTCAGCCTTGGTATTAAGCAACTTGAAGCAGATCCTTGGTCATCTATTGAAGACAAGTTCCCTATCGGTTCACAACTAGATGTGAAAGTGACAAAGCTTGCTGACTTTGGTGTGTTTGTACAAGTAGAAGATGACATCGAAGGTTTAATCCACATTTCTGAACTTTCAACAAAGCGTGTGGAAAAGCCAGAAGATATCGCTCAAGTGGGTGAAACCATTAAAGCAGAAATCATCTCTATCGACCAAGACGCAAGAAAGATCGGCTTAAGTGCAAAACTGGTCACTTTAAGAGAGCAAAAAGCTAACGTAGACGACTATGTTAAAAAAGCCACATCTTCTTCTAAAACTAGCTTAGGTGAAGCTTTTGGTGATGCTTTCAAAGAGATCAAAAAAGAAACAACCGTAACTCCAAACACCACTAACGAAGACTAAGTCTTAAAAGTTAAACCGTGTACACAAAGGCAGATCCACTTAGGTCTGCCTTTTTTTTATTGAAAAACAAAATAAAGCCTTCTACCTCAATTTCATATCAATAAGAAAAACTAAGATGCCATCGAGATCTAGTTAATTTTCCCCCTATAAAATCTGACAAACTATCCCTTGCGGCGACCTTGCGTCCTGTCTCTGAGAGTTGAGTTTCGAGTGACCCTTAGAGGCCGACCTCCAGAATCGAGCGATGCGTATCCGACTTGCGGCATAGATTTGAGATTTAAGGTTGAGGGGGGAGCCCAAAGGGTTTCTCCCAACCTTAAATCTCAAATCTATGACGAAAGCCGAAGACGCTTCGCACCCGCCTTCTGCTGCGTCGGCGTCTAAGGGTCACTCGAAATTTAACTCTCAGAGACAGGACGCAAGAGGCCCTGTGAGGGAAATTTGGAGAGTGATGCTTTGGACCATGGCGTGCTTGGGAAATTTGCGTTAGCATATTGGGGCATGCAAGACGATAAGAGTAAAAATTCATCTATTTTCAACAATGTTTGGCCTCAAGAGCGGGATGTGATCAGTCGTCCTGATCGGTTACGTTATGTTCGTGGTCTTAAGACTGAGACACAGGGGTGTGTGTTTTGTGAGATTTTACAGCGTGGTGAATTTTCGGCTGAAAGTCTTTTGTTATTTAAAAGTAAGCATTCCATGGTTGTGATGAATAAGTATCCTTACAATCCTGCTCATCTTTTGGTGTTACCTTTGATTCATGAGGGGGACCTAACGGCATTGAATTTTGAGGTGTTGTCAGACTTAGCGGTGAATGTTCAGCGTTGTGTGCGGATTTTGAAAGCAGAGTACAGTTGTGCGGGGCTCAATATTGGGCTTAATCATGGGCAGGTTGCGGGCGCAGGGATTCCTGGGCATTTGCATTGGCATATTATTCCTAGATGGGCAGGGGATACAAACTTCTTCCCTTTAATTGCTGAAACTAAGGTGCATCCTGAAACTATGGAAGAGACTTACAAACGCTTAAAGCCCCACTTTGACAAAGAGGAGAGTGCAACATGAGACACTCAGGACGACGAGGTGGAGGTCACTCTGGTAGTAGTGGAGTGATGGTGGTGCAGATGACTCCTGTTGTGAAGATTCTGCTCATTGCCAATATCGCCATTTGGTTGGGTGTGGTTCACATGTTGCCCTTTCTTATGTCTCAATTGGCCTCGTCTGTGGAATGGGCAGGGGCTATTACTCGATCTTCTCTCTTTCAGTGGGTGGGTTTAGTTCCTTACTCTACTGTCTTTGAGTTCAAGCTTTGGCAGCCCTTAACTTATCTTTTCTTACACTCACCAGATCTTACACACATCTTGTTTAATATGCTTCTCTTGTGGTGGGTAGGTAGTCAGATTGAACGCACCATGGGGACGAAGCAGTTCTTACGCTACTACCTAGTGTGTGGTGTTGGGGCTGGGATTTTGTATTTGGTGTCGGCCTTTTTTATGACTTCTATTTTGGGCATGGGCCAAGATGTGATGACTATGCCAGTTGTGGGGGCCTCTGGGGCGATTTTTGGGCTTCTACTTGCCTTTGCCATCTTTCATGGTGAGGAAGTGGTGTACTTCATGATGATCTTTCCTATGAGGGCCAAGTACTTTGTGGCCATCTTAGCTTTGATCGAAGTCTTTATGATCACCACACTTGGGGTGTCTGGACCCGTGGCCAATTTGGCGCATTTAGGTGGTTTTATTGTAGGATTTGCTTACCTATGGTTTCAAACCTACCTGAAACGTAGAGCTAAAAGACGTTGGTTCAGAAAAAATGGACGAAATTTAAGGCTTGTGGTAGATAACGAAAAGAAAAGTAAGACAACATACCATTAGTGATGAGGTGAACATGGGTCAATTTCGCAAATCTGTAAAAAGACTAGAAAACGATAAGAGAATTGTAGATATCTTAGTAAAGGCTAACGAAAAGAATGCCGCTGAAATCCAAAAGGATTTAGCTGACCTTCCTGATCTTAGTGCCAAGGCGAAAAAGGTTCCTATGTCTGATATTGCTCAACGTAAAGAGTAACACCGAAGTCTAACATCAATAAGTGCGAGCTAAGAGGCAGTTCTTTGCGAGACGAAGTCCGCACTCAAAAATATAGACTTAGTTTATAAAGCCTAAGCATACATATGTGCTTAGGCTTTTTTGTCTACGCTAGATGAACATTTACCAAGTTGCGGAGGTTGAAAGCTCAGCCTTAGGCTTTTTTCTGATCTTTGGGGAAGAAAATAAGGCCTAAGATCAAATAAATAGATAGGGACGTGAGTCCTATGCGGTGGGATCCTGTAAGGCTTGTGACTAGGCCCGTGGTCAGAGGCCCAAACAGTGCTGAAAATTTACCTAACATATTGTAAAGGCCAAAATAACTTCCTGTTTCTTCTTTACTGGGAATCAGCTCGCAAAAGTAAGAACGACTTAACGCTTGCACCGAGCCTTGGAATATCCCAATCAAAACACCGCAAGCAATGAACTGAGCCGCTGTGTGAATCTGTGTGGCGAGTAGAATCACAACTAAGTAGGCCAAGATACCTAACTTTAAAATCAGAAATTTTGAAACCCGATGGCTCAGCCAAGTAAAAAGCAAGGCCGCAGGGAAGCCCACAAATTGTACGATCAAAAGGGTGAGAATCATGGTTGAGCTTTCAAGTCCAATGGAGAGTCCATAGTCGACAGCCATCTTATAAACGGTATGAACGCCATCAATATAAAAAAAGTATGAAATTAAAAATAAGCTTAGAGGTGTGGGTGAGAGGATCAATCCTTTAAGTTTTTGAAAAAATGCTTTCAGATCCACTTGATCATCATTTTCATTGTAATGGTGCAAGGGTTTGGACATGAGAAGGGGAGCCGAAAAAAACAACCACCACAAAGCCGTGGTCACAAACGCTCCATACACAGCGGTCACCTTGTCGATGCCAAAAATTTCTGGTTTCTGAATCACTAAACTTTGCAGTAAGAAGATCAGACCACCTCCCAAGTAGCCTAGACCATAGCCCATAAGCGAATTGGAATGATAGTCATCACTACCTTGTGAGTATTCGGGAAGAAGGGAGTCATAAAACAAATGACTGAGATTAAAGCAGATCGAAGACACAATAAAAATCACACCAGCCCACCACCATTGGTCTTCGCCTACGGTGACAAAAAGCAAACATGCAGTGACACCAAGGAGGGTAACCACGCGAAGGTTGCGCATTTTTGATGAGGTGGTGTTGCTGATTTGACCCAGTAAGGGAGAGAAAAAGAAAATAAATGCGGAGATCAGACTGCTAAAAATACCAAGCCAATAAGTGGAGTCTGTAGAGTCTAAGTCTATGGCCCAGTAAGATTTAAAAAAAATCGGAAAAAAACCAGAGATAATGCAAACGGCGAATGCAGAGTTCGCCCAATCATACATGCACCAGTAAAAAGATTTCTTTGTCGTTGGTTTTAAAGCAAACATGACTGGACCTTTCAAGTGAGGTTAGGATTTTGTGTGTTATTAGCAATAATGTTCTCATTATTTTTAGCTTAATGAAAATGGATGTTGTGTCAGAAAAAATTGGATACCTCTACCTATTACTTCTTTGCACAACGAAAAGACTTAGCTATAATTATAGACATAATCATCAGAGGAGACGTTATGGACACCTTGACTCAGTTACTACAGCCTATTTATGAATGCAGCTCTTACGTATTGCTCGCTGGTATTCTTGCTATTCTGATAACGGGATTTTTTGGATTGCCGTTTGTGGCTTGGGTGCTGTCGCTGACGATTGTGCTTTTGGGATTTCACGCTTCGCCTCTTTGCATTTTGATCTTTTGGGGTCTAAGTTTATTGTTTATCATCCCGCCAGTTCGTAGAACACTGGTCAGTAATCTGGTGATGAAAGTCATGAAAGGGATTTTGCCCAAAATTTCGGATACAGAACTTGAGGCTATTGAAGCAGGGTCCGTTTGGATTGAAGGTCAACTGTTTGCAGGTTACCCTAAATTTAAAAAAATTTTTAAAGAGAACCCTTATCCAAAATTAACTGCCGAAGAACAAGCCTTCTTAGATGGGCCTGTGGAAGAACTGTGTAAAGCTGTCAACGATTGGGAAGTGTGGCAGAAAAGAGAGATCCCGAAAGAGGCATGGGATATCATCAAAAAAGAGAAATTTTTTGGGATGATTATTCCCAAGGAATATGGCGGTTTGGGATTCTCAGCTTTGGCTCATGGTGCAGTGATTTCTAAATTGACGTCAAGATGTATTCCCCTTGCGGTTACGGTGATGGTTCCGAACTCTTTAGGACCTGCAGAACTGCTTTATCATTACGGTACAGATGAACAAAAGAAAACGCTTTTGCCTAAGCTTGCAACGGGCGAAGAGATCCCTTGCTTTGGTTTGACAGAACCTACTGCGGGAAGTGATGCTGGCTCGGTTCTTTCTTATGGTGAGCTTTATAAAGACGCTCAAGGTGAGCTGCGTATTCGTTTAAACTGGAACAAACGTTGGATCACCTTGGCGGCCATTTCCACTTTAATTGGTTTGGCGTTTCGTTTACGTGATCCAGAGAATCTATTAGGTAAAGGCGAAGACTTGGGAATCACTTGTGCTTTAATCCCTGCAAAAACACCTGGTGTAGTTGTGGGCCGCCGTCACGATCCATTGGGCGTCCCTTTTTATAATTGTCCAACGCAAGGTAACGATGTGGATGTATCTATTGATACCGTTGTGGGTGGACTCAGTGGTGTAGGTAAAGGCTGGTCTATGTTGATGGCATGTTTGGCGGCTGGGCGAGGTATTTCTCTGCCTTCACAAGCTGTGGGAGGGGCGCAGACCCTGACCCGCATTGTGAGTGCGCACTCGGCGATCAGAATGCAATTTGGAGTTCCTATTGCTTCCTTTGAAGGTGTGGAAGAGCCTTTGGCTAGAATTTTCTCTTACAATTATATTTTGGAGGCGTGCCGTAATTATACTTGTGGTTCCATTGATGCGGGAAACAAACCCGCTGTTGTGACTGCGATGTGTAAATACCACTCTACAGAAATGGGTCGTATTGCGGTGAATGATGCCATGGATGTGATGGGAGGAACGGGAATCTCTTGCGGACCCAGAAACACAGTGGCCCACGCTTACATTGCCAACCCTATTGGTATCACAGTCGAGGGAGCAAACATTTTGACTCGAACACTGATGATCTTTGGGCAAGGTCTATTAAGAGCCCATCCTTTTGTGTTTCAAGAAGTGATGGCGGCTACTAATGGTGACCTTAAAGCTTTTGATAGAGCCTTTTGGGCCCATGTGGGTTCAGTGGTGAGAAATATGTTTCGTTCTTTCTTGCTCAGTATCACTCGTGGGTACTTGGCCTCCCGTGGACCTGGTGGAGCTTTAGGGCGTTATTACCAAAAGCTGTCTTGGGCTTCAGCAAGTTTTGGACTTTTGACCGATATTTCTATGGGGACTCAAGGAGGCTCGTTAAAGTTTAAAGGTAAACTCACAGGACGATTTGCTGACATCTTGTCTTGGATGTACTTAGCCACTTGTATCCTTAGACGTTATGAAGGGGAAGGCCGTCGTGAAGAGGACCTTGTGATCGTCAGATACTCTTTGGACTATGCTTTTGCGCAAATTCAAAAAGGATTCTCAGGTTTATTTTTTAACTTATCTGTTCCTGGATTTTCATGGGTGTTCCGCTTGTTTGGATTGTGGTCAGAGATCAATCCTATCGGCACACCTCCTTCAGATCGACGAGGACATGAGTTGGTGCGTGCGTTTGTAAAACCTTCTGAGTTCAGAGACCGACACACTCAAGGAGCCTATATCACTGACGACACTCAAGAGCCTATGGGGCGTCTGGATTACACACTCACAAAAATTACTGAAGCCCGAGAAATCGAAAGAAAAATCAAGAAGGCGATCCGTGCGAAAACCTTACCCAAAGGCCCACTGGCTTCTTTGGTCGATGAAGCGGTCAGCAAAGGTGTGATCTCATCCGATGAAAAAGAAATCTTATTACTTGCGGAATCCCTAAGATGGGATGCGATCCAAGTGGATGATTTTGACGATGATGAGTACAAAGCCCACACGATTAAATCCAAAGTGACAGGGCTTGAGCCGAACTTAACCAAACACCACCCTTAATACGAGGGATGAAGGCCACCATGAGTGGCCTTTTTTTTAGATAAATAGAGATTTAATTTTAAATTCTAGAGAATTCTAAGACCAAAATCAGAGAGGTTATTCTGCGGTTTTGGCCTCAAATACAGATCTTCGTTGATCTTGAAATTGCTGTTGTCTTTGGCATTCTTTAAGAACTTGTTTTTCAAAATCGAGGTTGTGATGGTAGCCCACGACCAGAGCCACACTGTGTGGGCGTGCAAGCATAGACTTTAACATATACTCGTTACGCTCTGGCACTTGAGAGAGTAAGAAGGCATTGTACTCAAGATACTCGGCAAGATATCGTCTCAGATCAGGGTCTTTTTCTAACCTGACTACTTCTTTAATGTACTCGGGCGTAATTTCAAAACCCATGCGCTCTTGTTTTTTTAATAACTCCAAAGTTCTTTCAGAAAGTTGGCTATAAAGATGAGCGTTTGAAGCGGCCCAAACAGGCATTCGTTTTTCTGCTTCTGTCAGTAGTTTTCCGTTTTCTACAGCTAGTAGAGGTTTTTTTAAACGGGCATAAGAGTACATAGCATCAGGTCCTGGAACGATAAGTAAACTTTCATTGATCTTATCTTTTAAATGCGGGCAGCGTTCCATATACTTTTGTGCTCCTGCAATGATCTTTTGATAAAGTGTGTTCACATCTTTTTGTTCTTGGGCAGCACGCTCAGTAGCGATCTCTTGAAATTTTCCACTCTGAGATAATTTGGTGTACACACGCTTGGCGTGATTTAAAATGTTTTTGTTGTCTTCTAAAAAGCCTTTAAGGGCTATTTCTACATTACTGCAACTTCGATCCATAGAGTCCCCGTAAAGTTCCAAGGAATACGCAAAATCCCCATTACCAGGATGGTGCCAACCATAAATCCCTATGGTTCTGCCATCAGGAAAGTCCACTTCAAAGGTGTACTGATCTATCTTCCTGAGTTCACACTGCTTGGACCAAACCCCAGAGGAGAAACCTAAGGCACCTACGAACACTAACATTTTAAAAATTGAATTTTGAATTGATAATTTCATGCTTTAAGCAAAGCAAGTAACATACCTAAACCAGCTCCAAACCATTGATTTTCATAAGCTATTTGCGTCTAAATTCTTAACACTAGACTAAAATAAAACATGCCACAGTTTCTTCCTCCTTTTACTCTTCTCTTTTGGGATACCTCTTTGAAGGCGGACCTCCAGCAAGCGGGACGCGTTTTGCCCGAAAGGGCAAATGCTGGCAGAGCCCATGGATGGGCGTGTCCGCCTTCAAAGAGGTATCCCAAAAGAGAAAGGCAAATAGGAGGAAGAAACTGTGTGAAGTGGGCGATTGTGAGTTTAGAGAGCAGAACCAGAGGGGGGCGTCCATAAAAAAAGGCCACCCGAAGGTCGCCTTTTATTTTTTTTGGAATTATTAAAAACTTAGTTTGTTTTTAAGATTTCAAGAAGCTCGATTTCAAAAGTTAAAGGAGCACCTGGTTTGATTTTTGGTGGAGCACCACGATCGCCATAGGCAAGATCAGAAGGGCAAGTCACTTTGGCCTTACCACCGACTTTGATCTTTTGCACAGCTTCTGTCCAACATGGAATCACACGATTAAGTGGGAACACCATTGGGCTAGGCTCTTTAGCTAAAGGACCATCTAGTTTTTCAATAGAACTGTCAAACACAGTGCCATCACGAAGTTGACCGTGATAGTTCACCTTTACAGTGTCCTCAGCCGAAGGAGTATCACCGCTACCTGCTTGAATCTCCTTGAAGACGATTCCTGTAGCAGTCACTTCCGCTCCCTCTTCTTTTTGCATTTTTTCTATATAAGCTTTTGCTCCGTCTCTTTCTTTGTCAGCAATTGCTTTTGTTCTTTTGTCAGCAAATTTATTGATCTCTAAACCAATGTTAGGCACCTCAGCTTTAAGTTGAGAACCTGCCAATGAATCTGCGACACCAGTAAGCAAAATCTTTTGCTCAGCAGCTGTGAGTTCGTAAGGCTTTAATCTTTCGCCAAAGTTTGCGCCCAAAGCATAGATCACTTTTTCATCATCTGTTTTAATTGAAGAGGCACTGACCCCTCCGATTTTATTACAAGCTGTTAGGGATAAAGCTAACCCAAGTAATAGCCATGTTGCTTTCATAATTATTATCTCCTTATTTAATCCAACCCTAATAATTTACTTGCCTTTGAGGCTATTGCCAAAACAAGCCATAGCCTAATGCAAAGTATTATGCCTGCTAAATGAACAGATTTAGCAGATACCCGTTTTCAGGCATTTAAAGGTTACATATTTCGTAAAAGCCATGTAAGTTGGCCCTCATGCGACCCGAAAAGTTTAAATTCCTATGGAAGTTTCTTTTAGCTTACACTTGGTTTGTCATTCTCTGGGGAGCTTTTGTTAGAGCTTCAGGCTCAGGAGATGGGTGTGGAAAGAACTGGCCCACCTGTCATGGGCAGCTGATCCCTAAAAATTCTGACATTCAAACATGGATCGAATACATCCACCGCTCTACATCGGGTCTGTATGGCATCTATGTCTTAGTTTTAGTGGTTTTAGCTTGGCGATTTTTTACTCCTCTTTTTAAAGTCAAAAGTGCTCAAGGTGAACAGTTCCAAGCCAAAAAGTTTTGGCGTTCCACTCATTTTCTACTTCCCCTAGGAGTTTTATTTTTCACCATCACTGAAGCCCTGATTGGTGCTCAACTTGTTCTGTCAGGGCTGGTCGGATCTAATGAGTCATGGGCTCGTGCTCTGGTTATGGTCATTCACTTGGTGAATACGTTTTTTCTGACAGGATGTATTGTCGGCACCATCAGCCTGATTCTTCCGCCACGCCCATCAGAGAAAGCCGCAAGATGGAATTACGCGTTTTTTACACTGAATGCTCTAGGTCTTTTTGCTGTAGCAAGCCTTGGTGCTATTGCGGCCTTAGGGGATACCCTTTATCCTTCTGAAACCCTTAGAGACGGTATCCAAAAAGACTTTGCTGAAAATGCTCATTTTTTAATAAAACTCAGAGTCTGGCATCCGATCATTGCTGTTCTAGTCACATGGAGCGTGAGCACCATGGCGTTTCAAAATATTGAAAAACCTTATGCTAAACATCTTTTATTTTGGATGTGTTCCACCCTTTTTATTGGTCTTATCAACTTGTTTTTGCTAGCTCCCATTGCTCTGCAACTGACTCACCTGTTGTGGGCCCAAATCCTCTGGGCTCAGTTTTGCCTTTTTGGTTTTAAAAACATCCACTCTTAAGCGAGTTCCGCCTGTTCCATTTAGCTTTGTTCTTGGATTTATAGGACAAAGTCTTCTTCTATAAAGCCAAGGACAAAGCTAAATGGAGCAAGTGCCGTAAACGTAATCAGGGGTTGAGGCGTGTGATTTGCCATTGTTGGGGGGAGGTTTTGGTGTAGGTGAAACGGTGGTGGAGGCGAAATTCGCCCTCTTGCCAGAATTCAAAAGACTCGGCTTCAAGTTGTAGGCCACCCCAATGTGGGGGGCGAGGGATGGGTGTGCCTTTGAATTTTTCTTCTATGGCTTTCACGTTGTTAAGCAAAGTTTCATAGTCAGCAATCGGAGCGCTTTGTGCCGAAGCCCACGCATGGATTTGGCTTTCGCGGGGACGAGTGTTCCAGTAGTTATCGCTGTCCATTTCAGTACAGGGTGTGACTTGTCCTAGGATGCGAATCTGTTTTCCGAGTTCTTTCCAGAAGAATAAAAGGCTGGCTTTAGGATGTTTTTGCAACTCGGTGGATTTGTTACTGTTGTAGTTAGTAAAAAACTGAAAGTAAGGAGATTTAAATCCTCTTAGTAAAACCACACGGGACTGAGGGTAATCCCTTTCGTCCACAGTGTTTAGGATCATAAACTCAGGGTAAAGTGCAACTTGTTGTTGAGCAATAAGCCACCACTTTTGAAATTGCTCAAAAGGATTTGGATCGAGATCTGATTTTTGAAGTCTTTGAAATCTTGATTGCGTGTCCATCTGTGTGATCCTGTTTTTTACTTTTACTTTTACTTTTACTTTTACTTTTCTCTGTCTGTCTGTGGCGCTTTTTATTTTAACGATAGTAAGGGTTTGAGCCTTCGGAGTGGTCGGTGACGTCTTTTACAGCGACGACGTAACTGAATTCATTTTTTAAGGCCACTTCGATACCGTCACGCATGGTTTGGGCGGCTAAACCACAGCCCTGACAACCCCCTAACATCTGCAAGTACACTACGCCATCTTGGTAGTCTAAAAACTTAACTTCACCACCATGGGAGGCGAGCTGGGGGTTGATGTTTTCTTCTAAAAATTCATAAATAGGTTTTGTTTCTGCGGTGAGTTCCATAGACTCATCTTCTACTTCGCGAACAATAGGTTCTTGGTTTTCTTCTGGGGTGACGTCTTCATCATAGATGGAAAAGTGATGCTCTATCATATCCACCAAAGGTTGGGCTAACATGTCCCAATCCACCCAATCAGCACGAGTGATCGTGATCTTTTGTGGTTCTAAGGTGAGTTCTTCCACCCATGGAAAACCAAAAATTTTAGACCCCAGAGGGGAATACTGCGCGTCTTTAGAGACTTTATAAGTTTTGGTCTTTTGTGAAATAGCTTGATCTAAAATAAAATCTAAAGATTTGTCTTTTAGTTGTTCTTTGGAAAAGGTCACTTTCATGGGACACCTCAGATCATAGAGATGTCATAGTACATAGTGATTCCATGTGCAAGCATAAGGCGTAAAGCCTTTCAAACTGGCCTATCTCCTGAGTATTTCAAATTTAGATTCCCTTTGTTGTTCTTGAGTTTTTTAAGATCATCTAAAGCTCTTATATCTTTCAAAGGAGCCCCGCCCGTCCATGGGCTTGCCAGTATTTGCCCTTCGGGCAAAACGCGTCACGCTTACTGGAGGGCTCCTTTGAAAGATATAAGAGCTTTAGATGATCTTAAAAAACTCAAGAACAACAAAGGGAATCTAAATTTGAAATACTCAGGAGATAGGCCAGTTTGAAAGACCTACTGTGCTTTGGTTGGAAAACCATGCTTTGTAGCATGTTGTTGCAGGCGCTCGATGCGCTCTGTGGTGAGGGGGTGAGTCGAAAGAATGCCCATCAGCCTGTCTGAATTTTTTTCTAACTCTTTACGACTTTGTTTCTTGTTTTTTTCGGTCGTCTTGGAAGTGTCATCAGCCGCAACAGGGCTGGTTTTGTCTGTGCTGGTGTCAGCTTTTGCATCTATATAGGCAGTTTTTGAATCAGTATCTTTTTTTGTATCTTTAGCTGTTGTGTCGGTCTTGGTTTTTGTTTTAGTCAGTCGATCTAAACGTTGATACATGTACTCTTTGGCTGCGGCTTCGATCTTACTTAAACCATCAGCAAGCAAAAGAGGATTGAGCTGCTGCTTGGCAAGAGCTTCTGCGCTGAAGTCATCGGCCTCTCTTTCATCGTCACGCGAGTAAGCGGCGTTAAGTAGAGTCAGCGTTAAACTGCCAAAGTCGGTGACCCCAAAAGCTAAACTGAGCATCGCATAGAGCCCCGCACTTTTGATAAGACCTTGTAAAGAGTGTCTATGATACACATGCCCTACTTCGTGAAGTAAAATGGCGTGAAGCTCTTCGGGAGTGACTAAATCCAGCAGTTCTTTGTTGATAAGAATCTGTCCCGCAGGCAAGGCAAACGCGTTAGCTGTTGTGATCATCGAATGGGGTGAGATCATATCAATTTTTAAATTTAAATCAGGGTAGGTGGCGAGCACATTTTCTATCACAGCATAAGACTCAGAATACTTTTGCGCATCAACGGGAACAAGTTTGACTTTCCATGCAAGGCTTAGTGTTTTTTTGGTACTGGTTTCTAAAACGTTTAAAACTGTTTTTGGGGTGCTAAAGGCCAGGCCTTTGGAACTCCAGGGAATAAGGTAGAAATGGGTGAAGAGCAAAAGCGCAAGGCCTATCACTGCGGCGGCTACAGCGTAGGTGATACGATTCTCCATTTGAAAGACCCAGCTTTGATGTTTGGCAGAAGGGAAAAAACTTTCAAACTTTTGATAATCAAAGCTTTCAAATCTGGCACCATCAGTAAACTCGATGATTCTAGACGAAGAAGCCAGAGGACTGTGAACTTTAAATTCGTTTAAGGCGTAACTTTTAAGTTTTTCGCCTTGGTAAAAAAGGACAATACCGTGCGTGTGAAGTTCCAATTCGACTTCAAACTTGCGAGAGTCTTGTCCGTTAAAATAAAAACCATTTAAGTTTTGCATAAGTCACATCTCATAAGCCTCAGGGTAAACTGAGACTCTTTTAATTTTTAAAGCCCAAAATCAATATCCCAAAAGTCTGTGGCGGCCTCTGCGGCATAACCCTCAGGATTTTCTTGGGAGGCCAAAAATTGATTAAAGTCCTCTTCGGTGGCTTCGACAGATGTGTTTTCTAAGCGATATTTTAAAGCACGCACTTGGGCCCATGGTGTACCAAATCCTAGAGTGAATACAATAAGAAGTAAATTGGTCAACACTATAAATCCAAACTCAAAAGTGCCAAGATGAGCTTTTAATTTGACGTTGGCAATGCTGGAGTTGTTGGTGATCTCATTTACAATCATGGCTCGTTGAAATCCATACACAAGCGCCATGCCTAAATAAATTATACTTGCAGCTATAGGAATAATAAAAAGAGTAGCTGAACTTGTTGACCCCATTGCCATGGTTAATAAGGTGCTTATTAAGACAACTGGAATAAAAACAATAACAAAACCTAATAAAATCGAAGTGTAGAACAATTTAAAAAATGCACCAGCTCTGGCGTTATAGTGAAGTTCCGCTTTGCCATAGCGAATGTTATTCAAAATGAATCTATAGTGTCTGTAGAGTGCATAAGGAAATGCAAGATACAAGGTGAAGGCGGTCACTATGACAGACAGGATGTAACTGAAATAGGAGTCTGCATAATTTTTGTTAAAGCCAAAGCGGATGTTGCGGTAAGAGCTATTACGATATTTAAAAATTGCTGAACGCACAATCACCCATGGAAAAGCTATAAGAAGTAAAATTAAAAATATACCCCAAAGCATAGGGCTTATGGCTTGGCTGATATTCAGCCCCAAGAATAAAACTAAGATGATAACACGACCGATTAAAATTTTGATGGGATCGGCATGATAGTCAAAAGAATCTCCCGCAAGGTAGGTGTTGCGGTAAAAGTATTTCATTTTTCTAACTTTAGCCCATGGAGAATAAATCCCTAAGGTGACAATGGTCAGTAAGGTGTTGATGATCCAAATGCGGAAGTATTCAGAACCTGACCCTCTGAATTCCACGGTGTGGGTTTGGGGAGGACGTGTCCCGTATAAAGGTGAAGATATCTCTGTCGTCATAAGCTTTTACCTCTGATGTAATAGATTTTATGTTGTCACTTTAGTGTAGACAGCGGCCCACCAAATGACAACACAGCAGAGTAAGTTTGCTTAAAACTAAATCAAAAGTCTTTAAAACTACATAAAAGTATAGTTAGGGCCACTGCCACCTTCACGAGGCTGCCACCTTGGGCCCAGTACGTCTGTGGCTTTGCAGTCCACACAATTAGGCGCGTTGACGACAAGCTGATCGCCCTGACGTTCATAAACTCCTGCAGGGCAGAGGCTAGAGTAAAAGTCCGCAAGTTCGGCTGTGATGTCTTGGCCTACGGTCAGATGGGAGGGGATATCGTCACGGGTCTTGTTACCTGACTGATAAACGCCATCCACTTTTTTAAGCCCAGGATAATTTTTAGGATCTTTAAATAATTTCTGTTCATCGGCATCCTCTTCAATATGAGGAGCTTGCGGAGGAAAAGCACCTCCAGTCAACGTCATCAGTAAAGCTTTGATGCCACCAATGATGAAGCCAGATTTAAAGGCCTGGCGCATGTTGCGCACTTTATAGAGGTCTTTATAAATAAAACTATTTTTTACGGCGTCATCATAGGATTTGAGGACTTCTCTTGAAAATTCAGCTTTGGGGATGGCAACACTGAGAGTGTCTGCGGCTAAAATTCCACTTTTCATAGCGTAATGAATGCCTTTAAGTGCGGGCACGTTCACCATACCTACCGCATCACCACAAAGCATAATGCCGTTGCCACTGAGCCTTTCAGGTAGGCTGTGAAATCCGCCCTCAGGAATAGTTTTAGCTCCCCATTCTACAAGTTCAGCCCCTTCAAGTAAGGAGTGAAATAAAGGGTGAGCTTTAAGGTTTTGCAATTCTCCGTGCACATCTAGGTTGGAACTCTTGTAATCTAGTCCTCCTACAAGTCCTATCGCCATTTGATCATCGCCCATGGGATAGGCAAAGCTTCCGCCAAAGGTATCCCCTAAGGGCCAGCCCATAGTATGGATCACGGAATCTAAAGGCTTTTTAAGGCGCCAAATTTCTTTCACACCTAGAGCATAAATTTGTGGCGCCATAGACTCTTGCCCCGACCACTTCAAATAACTTTGTGTTAAAGGGCCACGAGTGCCTTCGCAAAGTACTGTGACTGAAGCTAAAATATCTGTGTGGGGCATGTGTTGGGCACCAGGGGTACCATCACGATTTAGTCCCGCTTCCACTGTGCGCACTCCTATCAC
This sequence comes from Pseudobdellovibrionaceae bacterium, assembly GCA_023954155.1. NCBI lineage: Bacteria > Pseudomonadati > Bdellovibrionota > Bdellovibrionia > Bdellovibrionales > Pseudobdellovibrionaceae > Pseudobdellovibrionaceae bacterium. The sequence continues at coordinate 304,450 of JAMLIO010000002.1, forward strand.
TTGGCCATCTTTGATCAGTAGACTTTCTGCAGGAAAGCTGGTGAACACGTTGATGCCTAAAGCTTCTGCTTTTTCACCCAGCCATCTTGTGACTTCACAAATAGAAGCGGCATAAAAGCCGTGGTTTTTCATTGTAGGAGGAGTGGGAATTCTAAAACTCTTTTTGGGGGTGAGCACATATACTTTTTCTGAATCCACTTTGTGTTTGAAGGGAAATTCTGAAGGGTCAAGCTCTGGGAAGAGTTCCATCAGGGCTACGGGGTTAATGATGGCACCAGATAAAGAGTGACCGCCTAAGGATTGGGCTTTTTCTAAAACGCCAATTTCTACGTCAGGGTAGCTTGGATCTTGAGTTTTAAGTTCTTGGACCTTTCTGGCTAAGCGAATGGCACCGCAAAGACCTGCGGGACCGCCGCCTACAAACAGCACGTCCATGGGGACGCATTCTTCTTCATTGACCTGGGGGTTTTCGATAATAAAACGGTTGAGGTCCAATTCTGGCTGATGATTTACTGGTTTAAAGCCTGATGCCAATCCATCCTCCCTAGTTGAAAACAAAAAGATAATTGCCACCATAGCTTAAATTAGGGGTATTATTCAAGAGCTTTCTGGGCGCTGGGTGGGCCGTTAAATTTTAAAAAGCTCTGGAATATCGGATTGGATATTTAGAGCTTTTTTTGTATGCGGGTGAATAAATTTGAGCGAGTGAGCATGGAGAGCTAGGCGAGGGGCTTCTTTTTCGCCTAAGCCGTAGAAGGGGTCACCTAGAATTGGTAAGTTTAAAGATTTAAGGTGCACGCGGATCTGATGGCTTCGGCCCGTAATCGGGGAGCATTCGAGTAAAATTTGATCTGGGGTGAGTTTTAAAACTTTAAATTGAGTTTCTGATGTTTGTCCTTCTTTGGGGTCCATAGAAAAATAAAAAGGGTGTTTGGCAGTGGGTGTTTTTTTGATGAGGCCTTTGACCTCAAATTTTTGTCCCTCTTGCAATTTGATAAGAGCCTCAGGATTATTTTTGACTAAAGCTAAATAGGTTTTTTGAATGCGCTTTTTATTAAATAAATCGGCCATGCCTTTATTGATGGATGTTTTTTTAGCAAGCAGCAGTACCCCTGAGGTGTCACGATCCAGGCGATGACATAGGGCTAGGTAAGGGGCTTTGAGTCCTTTAAGGTTTTTAATGTAGTAGGCATACAGTAAAGATTTGGCGTGATCCTCAAAAAGATGAAAAGTGGATTGGGAAGGTAATCCCTCGGGTTTATTCAATGCCACAAGTTCTTCGTCTTCAAAAAGCAAATCCGATTTTTTGATATGAAAGTCTGCGGAAGGAAATCCCAAGGTTTGATTTTCAAAGCCCACTAAAATTTTGGTTTTGCCTTTAAGTGGAAAAGGCAAATGCGGGATTTTTTTATGATCTACAAACACCAGTCCCTTTCTTACGCTGTCAATGAGATGTTTTTTTTCGATGACAGTGGTTGGGGCAAAACGTTTGGGAGTTTTAAAATTCTTCTGCTTGGCCATATACGGCAGATTCAGGCCTGGGATTTGTCCTGCAAACCATTGGACCAAAAAATCAGAAACACACATAGACCTGTGTTCTTTGACAGAAGCTGAGATTTCGATCACTTTCATGGGGTGGTTATATAATGGAGTGCAGATGAAATACAAATGTCTTCTTTTTGATCAAGATAGAAAAGCAAAAATTATAGAGCGTGATACCGACTCATGGGTTTTAAACACAGGAGAGTTGATCATCCAAGCCGAATACAGCAGCATTAACTATAAAGATGCCTTGGGTGTGTTAGATAGAAGCCCTATTTTTAAAATTCATCCCATTGTTCCAGGGATTGATGTGGCAGGTGTGGTTTTAAAATCTCAATCTAAGTCTTTTAAAGAAGGTGACCTTGTGCTGGTCAACGGCATGGGGTTAGGTGAGGACAAAGACGGTGGATATGCCGAATATGTCAAAGTCCCAGACTCGATTGTGGTGAAAAGACCAAAGGCACTCACGTCTAGACAAGCGATGGCTTTAGGCACAGCAGGATTTACTGCGGCCTTAGCTGTGGACCGTATGCTGACTAATGGACAAACTTTTGAGAAAGGTCCTATTTTGGTTTCTGGTGCCACAGGTGGCGTGGGCAGTTTTGCCATTCAGATTTTATCACAACTGGGTTTTTTTGTAGAAGCCACCACCTCAAGACCTGAAGAGTATCAGACTTATTTAGAAGATTTAGGGGCTCACCTGGTTTCCAACGTTAAAGAAGTGATACAAGAGGATGGACCTCCACTGGTGAAGGCCCAGTGGGGTGGAGTGATTGATAATTTGGGTGGTGCCTTTTTACAAAGTGTGCTGCCTGCTGTGGAGTTGTGGGGGAATGTGGCCTCTATTGGCTTAGCTATGGATGCGAAGCTAACCACCACAGTGATGCCTTTTATTTTAAGAGGGGTCAGTCTTTTAGGAGCAAGTTCTAATAACTGTGAAAAGTCCAAGCGTGATGAACTGTGGGAGAGATTAGCTGATTCATGGCGCCCCCGTCACATTGAAAAGCTGATCACAGAAGAGGTGCAGCTTGAGGATGTTCCTAAGTCCTGTGAAAGGCTCATTGGACATTCTAATCATGGACGAGTGGTGGTTAAAATTTAAAGGCGAATGATCTGACAACCTAAAGTGCGGCCATATTTGACTTTAGGTGTTTGGCCCTTTGCCACTTGCCCTAAAGCTTCTCGTAAAAATTTCTTTTTTGCATGAGAAAAGTGCGAACTGTCACTGACGCCACCTTTATAAAGAACTTCCCCCTTAGCGTTTAATAAAAAAGTGTGGGGAGTTTTAAGAGCTTTAAACTCATCTGCAATTCGTGCTTTTGGGTCAGAGATGACGGGAAAAGGAATGTTTTTGCTTTTAAAATATTTAACAGCAGTTTCATGGGGCTCGTTAGTATTGGAGTGCACAAAGACAAATTGAAAATCTTTGTAAGTGCTTGCCAGCTCTTTAAGTTCCTCAACATGACTGTTAGAACAAGGACAGTAGGCCGACATAAACGTCACTACATAGCCTTTGGGTTTAAACTCTTTTGATTTCTGTAAGTCCTTCAAGCTAAAGGCCTCAAGCTCAGGTAAAGTTTGCCCATAAAGTCCCCCCAAATCCAAAGTCTCAGCCCCTGCAAAGGCACTGCTACAAAAGAAAATTAAAAAGACCACACAGCGAAAAAAAACCAATGAAACCCTCAATCAAATTCAGTTAGGCATGAATTTGCAAACACACAGTCATACTCAACGTCGTCAATTAAACCAAAACATCACTGACTAGGTAACACACCTAAGCGACATTGTGAACGCCAAAGCACCAAAACTTATCCTAAAAAAACTAAAAAACAAACCACCACCACTCACTCAAATCGTCGACTGAAACATTTTGTTGCACCCAAAGCCCCGCAGGTCTCTTCCTTTTGTTTGTTGTATAGATTTATATAGGATCAAAATGTGAGTTCGGCTTGGCATGCTTTTGCGAACGCAAAGGCATATGCCAAACGTCACTGTCTGAGCATTTTGATCTCTATATAAATCTATACAACAAACAAAAGGAAGAGGCCCCTTGAGACCTTCGAGAGCAGAAAAGGTTTTAGTCCAGAGGCAAGGCCCAGTCTATTTTTGTGATTTTATTATCCTCAAAAGAAAACACCACACATGAACTGCTATAAATAGGCCCAGCTTCGGTCACCTCTTGCAGTTCACACATTTCAAAAAAATCTTGCTCGTCAGTGCTGACTTCAAAAAGTTTTTCTAATTCTTCACGGGTGCTTTCCACTTGAAGAGGTAAAACACCTTCCAGTCTTTTCTTACGTTCATTGAGGGTCATACCCAAAAAGTTCACATACTCTGGACGGCTTTTGTCGGCATAAAGGTCCATGTCCGCTTTGTTAAAGCTGAGTTTAACTACGGTGTCCATGCTTTGATCATGATGATTTTGGATGTGTCTTTCTTCACGTTTAGGACGTTCCCCAAAAAGTTTAAGTAAAGCCTTTTCGTTGTGAGGCAGGCGACGAAGCATGATGTACTCGTTACGCACAATTTGGATAGGCTCAATGCCATTATGGGCTTCAGCTTTTTGTGTATGTTGTGAAGGCGAGGCTTTGGGAGTTGTAGCTGCTGCAGGAGCAGCTTTCTTTTGAGCGAGATGTTGAGGCAGAGCTTTTTTCTGAACAGGCGATTTAGGAATGGATCTGGTGGCGGTATTTTTCTGCGAAGCTTTGTGAGAGTTTTTTGCAGGTGTGCGGTATTGGGCCATACTGATGCTGCCAAATCCAAAAATGATAAGAGAAAAAAATAAAATAGACCTCATAAGTAAATATTAGAAGACTCCTTTTTAAATTCAACGTCTAGGATGACAATTTTCGTCCACAGGGTGATTTTTTACATAAATCTAGACCAGAAATTCTCATAAATTAGAGGTGAAAAAGGTACAGATATTGAAGTGGGAAAAGCAGGATGCGAGTTATCGCATTTAAACGATTTGAGACCAAAACAGGGAGAAAAATGTCAGTGCTTAAGAACGACCATGGAACGTCATATCAGCTGAAAACTAGTGCGCGCACAAAAAGAGGATATTTTGTGCTGGTTCTGTGTCTTTACAGCTTGGGATTCTCGGCTATGGCCTCTGCAAACACTGTAACAGGGGTTTTACAAAGTGAACTGACTTTAAGAGAAATGCACCCCAGTGAAGAGTTTTTGTCTCTTATTGATGAACTCAGTCCCACAGGCTTCAGGCTGCCTAAGGGAACAAAAATCAGTTATACTCCAGGAAACACCATAGAGCCGTATTCCTACGAAGATGATGAAAAACCTGGTGAAGTCATCAGCTCTTCTATTTTTCCATTTCAACAAAATATTCGTATTGATGTTTTGCCCAGTTATTCAGACGAAGTGAAGGCTGTTTTAAATAAAAAGCGCATTTTTATTTCTGAACCTCAGTTGCAAACTTTAAAATTAGACACACAAAGTGTATCCAACGCACAAAGTTTTCACCGCTGTGCAGAGACTTTGATTGGAAAAGTGCAAGGAGACAAAGAGCTAGGGGCTCAGGTCAAACGTAATTTTCCTTCCGTGCTTAAAAGCACCATTGTCGCCAGAGGTAAATATAATGCTAAAGGTTTAAGAGACGACTATGTGGCCTTTATTGATTATTCGGTGTCTTCGGCAGAAAAACGTTTTTTTCTTGTGAATTTATCGAGCTGTTCTTATTCCACAGAGTTTGTTTCTCATGGGAGTGGTGTGAAAGGCTCTGGAGGAACGAAATCCATGTTGCAAAGATGTGCGACGGGGCCTTTGGGTTCTTCGACAAGAAAAAATCGCACTCGCGATGGCTTTTACAAAGTAGCAGGTGGACATACGACGTCTAAATTCTGGCCACTCATTGGAAAGATTAGTGGGAAGAACTACAAAGCTCTTAAGCTGGTGTCCTTAGACGGTAAACACAGAGATGTAGAAAGCAGTGGCGTGGTGATGCACGAAGCTCCTGCGTATATGGTCAACGTTCCTCAAGTGCAGGGACGCAGCAGTGGGTGTCCTGCTTTTGCCAGAGGTCGTTTGAAAAATATGGTCAGTCGAGTTAACGGCTCACTTTTATACATCCACGCTCCGCAATGCCAGTAGGTAGGGCTTACTCAGATTTGCTCTTCTATTTCCTCCCTCCATTTCGTGACAGACCTCCAGCAAGCAGGACGCGCTTTGCCCCATAGGGGCAAATGCTGGCAGAGCCCACGGAGGGGCGTGTCTGTCACGAAATGGAGGGAGGAAATAGAAGAGCAAATCTGAGTAAGCCCCCTTAAAGTGTTTTAATTGCAGTTCAGCTCTAAAATGCTTAAAAAGTAGTGCTTACGAAACTTTTTACTTCTTTTAAGGTTTCCTCCTTAACACAACTTTGGAGGTGTCCAGATGAGTAAGTTTATCGTAAATCAATCTATTGTTTTAAGTTTCATTTTGCTGTTCTCCTGGTCAGCATCAGCGCAAGGGCTTTACCTTAAGGGGGCCCTCGGGGGAACTCATCAAGGGTCAAACTCTTTTATGGGTGGCAGTGTGGACTATCAAGGTTCAATGCTGGGGTCTTTGATGTTTTCTGTGGGCATGAACTGGGGACAGTATTTTGTAACGGAATTAGAATTCAGTTCAAGAACCGTAGACTTAGATTATGTGAACGGAACGCCCGCCATGGGAGAAGTGTCAGCAGGCATGTTGGGCGTAAATGGACTTTTTAATATTCCCATTGGACTTCATCACCGTGGCTTTATTGGAATGGGTTTTGGAGTTTTAGGTGTGGAAATGACAGATGACCTTACGGGGAATTTTGCGGATGGATCGCAGTTGGCTAGGCAGTACATCGTAGGTGCGGAAACGGCAGTCAGCCCGCGTTTTGATGTGTCTTTTGAATTACGACATCTCGTCACAGACAACCTTCGTTTGAGTGGCACGTCGGGAGCATGGGGTGAACGTTTTAATTATAAAAACACCTCGATGCTTTTAGGTTTAAAATACAATTTTTAAAAGGATTTCAGGGGTATGAGGGAAACACGGTCTTTTCCTCTCATGCCTGCTTTCTTGCTTTATCCCCATCTGTGTGGAGCTAGGGAGGCCGTGCAAACCTAGCTCCACAATGCTTTTGCAATCCCATAGGGCTTATGCTAGTTAAGCCCTATGGCTTTTCGACTTAAAATCACTAAGGATCGCATTAAATTTTCTGTAGCTCACTTTACTATTTTCAGTGAGACTCAGGCAGAGCGTCTGCATGGCCATAATTACTATGTGAGTTTAGAAGTGCGGGTGAGTGATGTGGACTCGTTGGGGTTTGCGGCCTCTATGGAAGACCTTAAAGCGGCGAGTTATAAAATTTCTCAAGAGTTAGATGAATATGTACTGGTGCCCACTCAAAATCCGCATTTAAAAATTTCAGAAATTAAAGATCAGGTTGAAGTGCTGTGGAACAGCAAACAGTATCTGTTTCCTAAAGAAGACGTGCGGCTGTTAGACATTTCAAACGTGACGTGTGAAAATTTAGCCCAGTGGTTTTGGCAAAGGCTGATTAAAGAATTGTCACCGACCATTGAGCATTTAGAGATCACTGTGCGTGAGACCCATGGACAAGAGGCCATTTATGGCAAGGAAGTAAGAGTATGAGACTGTCATTTAAATACAGATTTGAAGCTGCCCATCGTTTTGTGCATTCAGACCATGCTTGTGCGACCCCTCATGGTCACACATGGTATGCCACTCTTAATCTTATGGGTGCCACTGAAGACATGGGTGAAAACAACATGGTAGAGGACTTTTTCCTACTTAAAAAAGACTGGAAGCAATTTATCATGGAAACAGTAGATCATTCTTTTTTTCACAATAGTGATGATCCTATTTTACCAGCTTTAAAACAACACATTCCCAACCTAAGAAGTCTTCCCTTTCCAGGAGACCCCACAACGGAAGTCATCGCAGGTTTATTTTTTCTTAAAGCCACTGCCTTATGCGAATCTTTACCCGTACGTCCTTTTTCAGTTTTGATTGAGGAGACGCCTACGAATTCCATCGAATTTTACAATACGGAATTAGAAGACTTTATTAGTAAACTCAATCTCAGTCTAAAGTCGAGCAACTGGTGGGCCAACAACGACCCCACAAGTCGCAGCATCTTCGGAGACCCCCAACCCCAATCCGCGACCCTCTAGCTCTAGGTCCTTTTATATTCCTACGTAAATTTAAAACCTCCTTATCTATAAGAACATTTAAAATTCAAGCATCTATTTTAAAGCAGACGCGCCCATCTATGGGCTCTGCCAGCATTTGCCCCTGTGGGGCAAAACGCGTCCGCTTGCTGGAGGTCTGCTTTAAAATAGATGCTTGAATTTTAAATGTTCTTATAGATAAGGAGGTTTTAAATTTACGTAGGAATATAAAAGGACCTAGAGCTAGAGGGCGGGTGCTCTTGGGGCATTATTAGGGAAGGGGAAATATCTTTGATTATTGTCTCATTTTGAGATTTTTTGAGAAAAATTTAGTAAAGTTGCGAATATGTCATTCCGATACACTATATCATGTATGGGGAGGCCAAAGATGAAGTCTAAATTGGTCATGACTTTGTTTGCAACAGTATTTTCATTCCAATCCGCTTTTGGCGCATGGACGTATGTTCCAGAGCCTACGAGCAAAAGAGACAAGGCCTCTGAGAAGGCCATGTCTATGACAAAAAACGTGAGAGTTGATAAGCTGATTGCAGCCGTCGAACCCTTTTTCAGTACGGGAGAGGTCGAAGCTCTGTTAAAGTCAGTGAAAGACTCTAGAGTTAAAAAAGTAAAAATAGACAAGATCTCGCACACCAAAGACACATTTACGATGCAAAGTGGTGATGTGAAGATTGTTTATAAATGGATAAATAAAAACAATGTGGCTTTCACACTCAATGGCACTCCATTTACTTATGAAGAGGCCTCTAAGACTGAAGTCTGGCAGCCTAAAGTTCAAGAAGTGATCAAATCTTCTGTGAAAACAGGTGACAATGTGAGTGTTTTCTCTTCTAACAACGCCAGTTTTGGTTTACTAGGCATTTTAATGCACACTGAAGAGGCAGACGCCTTTTTGACTAACCCGTGGGTTTTAGCAGGCTTGGGTGTGGCTGCCATTGGTTTAATTGGCTTAAGCTTTTACAACAAGCACAAAGCTGAGCATGAACAAAAGTTTAAAAATGTTCAATCGCGTCTGGCTCAAGCTAAAAAGACTCTTGAAGACAGAAGAGCTGAGGCAAAAGCTCAAGGTAATGACAACCCAGACCTTTCTGCCTATGAGGCCGAGATTTCTAAACTTGAAGGTTTAGCGGCAGAGTACGGAGCAGGCATTGAAGACGTGGGTTACTTTGGTTACCTTTTCGGCAAACGCGTGAAAACTCCTGCTGAGTACAACCGTCAAAACTTGGATTACGGGACTCAATAAGGCAGGGCGTAGAATTAACGTCTTAAATGTTTGGACTAAGGGCTTTCATTTAAGAGAGCCCTTTATTTTTTAAGAACCATTGTCATTAAAGTTTCATTTATGACGCCGCTTGACTGAGGGCCTACAGGGGCCCTCATTTGTATTTTTTTGTGCTAGATTCCTTATATACCTAAAAACAAATGAAGGAGTGGAGCATGAGTGAATTTTCAGGCGCTAAGAAGAACTTGAGTGTGAACGGCCTTAGCGGGGTGTATTTTGATCTCGGAGTGGTGAAGTCTTTAGGTGACATTTCAAAAATGCCATTCTCGTTAAAAGTTTTATTAGAAAACTTGTTAAGAAACATTCATCACCCTGAAGTCACAGCGGCTCATGTCAGCTCCTTAGTGGCGTGGACGCCTCAAGATGCGGGAGGCTTTGAAATTCCGTTTTATCCTAGTCGGGTGCTGATGCAGGACTTCACTGGTGTTCCAGGGGTTGTGGACCTTGCAGCGATGCGAGAGGGTGTTAAGGCCCTTGGTGGTGACCCTAAAGTGATCAATCCTCTTGTGCCTGTGGACCTTGTGATTGACCACTCGGTGATGGTGGATTTTTTTGGAACCAGTGATTCTTATGAAAAGAACATGGACATCGAATTTGAAAGAAACGCCGAAAGATACGAATTTTTAAAGTGGGGACAAAAGGCTTTTAACAATTTCCGTGTGGTGCCTCCTGGCACAGGGATCTGTCATCAGGTGAACTGTGAGTACCTAGCTGATGTTGTGACCTCCCGAAATGTGAACGGCGAAAATCAATTCTTTCCTGATACTCTGTTTGGAACAGACAGCCACACCACTATGGTCAACGGTCTTGCTGTTCTAGGTTGGGGTGTTGGAGGTATTGAAGCCGAAGCGGCCATGCTTGGAAAACCAACCTACATTTTAATTCCTGAAGTGGTGGGTTTTGAACTGACAGGGCAACTTCCTGAGGGAGCCACTGCTACAGACCTCGTACTGACTGTGACTCAGATGTTAAGACAGTTGGGTGTGGTAGGTAAGTTTGTAGAGTTCTGTGGTGATGGACTGTCTCAGCTTTCTGTATCTAACAGATTGACCATTGCCAACATGGCGCCAGAATATGGTGCCACTTGTGGTTTCTTCCCCATTGATGAAGAGACTCTTAAATATTTAAAAATTACAGGCCGTGATGAAAGACAAGTAGAGCTTGTGAAGCAATACGCTCAAGTGCAAGGCATGTGGAGAGAGGATGGAAAAACTCCTGAGTTCTCGCATAAACTCACTTTAAACCTCAGTGATGTTGTTCCAAGTTTAGCAGGACCTAAACGTCCTCAGGACCGTATTGAGTTGACTAAAGTAGAAACGGCTTTTGAAGAGTCCTTAAAAACTATTTACAATAAACCTGGAGTCAAAACAGTTCCTGTTAAGGGTGCAAGCCACTCGTTAAGTACAGGGGATGTGGTGATTGCTGCGATCACGAGTTGCACTAATACGTCTAACCCTTCGGTGATGGTGGCGGCAGGTCTTGTGGCTAAAAAGGCGGCTGAAAAAGGTTTGAAGAGCAAACCTTGGGTGAAGACCTCTTTAGCTCCAGGGTCTCAGGTGGTCAGTGAATACTTGTCTAAATCAGGATTGCAGCCTTACTTGGATCAACTGGGATTTAACATTGTAGGGTTTGGATGTACGACCTGTATTGGTAACTCTGGCCCTCTTGCAGACAATATCATTGAGGCCATCGAGAGCAATGACCTAGTCACATGTTCTGTGCTTTCAGGAAATAGAAACTTTGAAGGACGTATCTCACCACAAGTTCAGGCGAACTATTTGGCTTCACCTCCACTGGTTGTAGCGTATGCTTTAGCGGGTACAGTGACTAAAAATTTAACTACTGAAGCCCTTGATTTTGATAAAGATGGAAATCCTGTTTTCTTAAAAGACATTTGGCCTACACCAGCGGAAGTCAACGCCGTGATTGAGAAGCATGTGTCTGTGGAAATGTTTAAGGAAAGATATGCCGACGTGTTTTTAGGGCCTAAACAGTGGCAGGACTTGCATGTTACAGGATCTGAAACCTACTCATGGGATGACAGCAGCACGTATGTGCAAAACCCACCTTACTTTGAAGGTTTGACAAAAGAGGCTCCAAAAACTGTGAACAATGTGATGGGTGCCAATGTGCTAGCCGTACTTGGAGACAGTGTCACTACAGATCACATTTCACCTGCAGGTAATATTAAAGCGGACAGTCCTGCGGGATTGTATTTGCAAAACAATAATGTGGCGGTAAAGGATTTTAACTCTTACGGGTCACGTCGTGGTAACCATGAGGTGATGATGCGCGGAACTTTCGCCAACATTCGTATAAAAAACGAAATGATAGAAGTTGTTGGTGGATTCACAAAGTTCATCCCTACAGGTGAACTGATGCCCATTTACGATGCGGCGATGAGATACAAAGAGACCAATACACCTCTAGTGGTCATTGCAGGCAAAGAGTACGGCACAGGAAGCTCTAGAGACTGGGCCGCAAAAGGAACTTTCTTATTAGGTGTCAAAGCTGTGATTGCCGAAAGCTTCGAGCGTATTCACCGCTCTAACTTGGTGGGCATGGGCGTGATTCCTTTAGAATTTGTCGACGGCAATTCCCGTGTGACTTATAAAATCACAGGCGATGAAACCTTTAATATTTTAGGTCTTACAAATGGACTTAAACCCCAGCAAACATTGAGCGTGGAAATGACCCGTAAAGATGGAAGTGTAGAAACTTTTAAAGTGAAGTCGCGTTTGGATACCTTAGATGATCTCGAGAACTACACCAACGGTGGAATCTTACATGCTACTATCCGCCAATTGATTTCTAAATAAAATCATCGTTTAAATTTTGTTTACCAAAAAGAGTCTCTTTTGGGGCTCTTTTTTTTGACGGGGATGTGGGGCGGCGTTGTTGTTTGGGAGGTCTTATAAGACATATCCCTCTTACAATTGGCCTCCAGTAAGCGTGACGCGTTTTGCCCGCAGGGCAAATACTGGCAGAGCCATGGATGGGCGTGCCTATTGAAAGGGATATGTCAAAGCCTCCCAAACTAACAACTGCCTGTGTCCTTATTACTGGATGAATTGAGTGAAGTGGCGGTCTTTTGCATATAAAAATTCTATTTCATAATAGATTATATATATTTTACCTATATTAAGAAATCATAGTAGCCTAGGCCTATAAAAGTTGTGATGCTGCAAATTTTGTGTCTACAAAGACTAGATGATGTTTTGTTTTTTGTTTAAGCTTAGTGTTTGAATAATTTTAAGTGGTATGTGAAATGCTACATTTTTTAAAAATTCTATAAGGAAATACACACAAATAGGAGAGAATCATTATGATAAACACAAAGCTCAGGAGAAGTGCGGCAATTTTGTTGGCTTTTTCTTTATTTGGCTGTTCGAAGGGCATTCAGCAAAAATTAAATGAAAAATCAGAAGACACTAAAGGGTCTATGTCGAATCAATTTTGGTGGCCAGAAAGATTAGATCTTTCACCATTAAGACAGCATAGCGAAAAATCAAATCCCTTAGATAAAAATTTTGATTATGCAAAAGAATTCCAAAAACTAGATCTTAAAGCCGTAAAAGCAGATATTGAAAAAGTCATGACCACCTCCCAAGAATGGTGGCCCGCGGACTGGGGAAATTATGGACCTTTCTTTATCAGAATGGCATGGCATAGCGTAGGTACTTATCGTGTGACTGATGGCCGAGGCGGCGGTGGCGGTGGTCAACAGCGCTTCGAACCTCTAAACAGTTGGCCTGATAACGTCAGTTTAGATAAAGCCCGTCGCTTACTTTGGCCTGTAAAACAAAAGTATGGAAATAAAATTTCATGGGCTGATTTAATAGCTTTGACAGGAAATGTGGCTTTAGAATCCATGGGTTTTAAAACTATTGGTTTTGCTGGTGGTCGTATGGATGACTGGGAAGCTGACGTAGTGTACTGGGGACCTGAAAGAAAATGGTTGGATGATAAAAGGTATAGTGGGGACAGAAAATTAGAAAGACCTCTTGCTGCTGTGCAAATGGGCCTTATCTATGTCAATCCTGAAGGACCCAATGGTAATCCCGATCCTTTATTAGCTGCCAAAGACATTCGCGACACCTTCGGTCGTATGGCTATGAATGACGAAGAAACGGTTGCCTTAATTGCTGGAGGCCACACCTTTGGGAAAGCCCATGGTGCTGTGAAAGCAGATTGTCTTGAAGCTGAGCCAGCAGGAGCACCTCTAGAAGAGCAAGGTTTAGGTTGGAAAAACAAATGCGGTACGGGCAAAGGTAAAGATGCGCTCACAAGTGGTCTTGAAGGGGCCTGGACGACAAATCCAACTCGTTGGACGCATGAATACCTTACGTGGCTTTATGCTTTTGAATGGGAAAAGTCCAAAAGCCCTGCGGGAGCGATTCAGTGGATTCCTAAAGACAAAAAAGGTGAAAACATGTCGCCTGACGCTCATGTTAAAGATAAACGTAATACAATCATTATGTTTACTACGGATATTGCACTTAAAATGGACCCCGAGTATGGAAAGATCAGTAAGCGCTTTTTAGATAATCCTAAAGAGTTTGAAGCTGCTTTTGCTAAGGCTTGGTTTAAGCTCACTCACCGTGATATGGGACCACGTAATTTATATTTAGGTTCTGAAGTTCCAAAAGAGAACTTCATCTGGCAAGACCCTATCCCTGCTGTCAATCATGCTTTAATTGGTGCGAGTGATATAGCGGGTCTTAAAAATAAAATTTTAAATTCGGGACTGACAGTTTCTGAATTGGTACGTACGGCGTGGGCTTCTGCGGCGACATTTCGTGGAACGGACTTGCGTGGCGGTGCCAATGGTGCACGTATTCGCTTGGCTCCACAAAAAGATTGGCCCGTAAATCACCCCCAAGAGCTGACTAAAGTTTTAGCCACACTTGAGGGCATTCAAAGTGAATTCCAAAGATCGGGTAAGAAAGTATCACTGGCAGACCTTATTGTTTTAGGTGGAAGCGCTGCGATTGAAAAAGCGGCTAAAGATGCGGGCTTTAATGAAAAAGTGCCTTTCACACCAGGGCGTATGGATGCCTCGGCAGAACAAACAGATGCGTCTTCGTTTGATGTTTTAGAACCTAAGGCTGATGCTTTCCGTAACTTCTATAGTGAGGGTAATGTTCTTTCTCCTGCAGAAGCTTTGGTGGATCGTGCTTATATGTTAAATCTTACTGTTCCTGAAATGACAGTTCTAGTCGGTGGAATGCGTGTTCTGAATGCCAACACTGGTGAAACCAAACACGGTGTTTTAACGATGACCCCAGGTCAGTTGAATAACAGTTTCTTTGTGAACCTGTTAGACATGTCCACAAAGTGGCAGAAGTCACAAACCGAAGGTTTATACGAAGGCTTGGACAGAAAAACTGACGAGGTGAAGTGGACTGCTACACCTGTGGATTTGATCTTTGGCTCTCATTCTGAACTGCGCGCTGTTGCTGAAATTTATGCTTCAGAAGATGGCAAACAAAAATTCGTACGCGACTTTATCAACGCTTGGAACAAAGTGATGATGTTAGATCGTTTTGACATAAAGTAATTTTACTTTTCTAATCTTAAAAACTAAAAGCCCGTGGCCTATGTGCTGCGGGCTTTGTTGTTTGTGCTGTCTTTATGATCGTAGTTTAAATTAGCGTTAAATTTTTAAATTCCTTTGAAAGCTTAATTTGAAATCAAATGTCTTAGCATCGGAATCATCAATAGGGTTATAGCAAAAAGTGGATGTTATAAAAATAGCAGTAATTTCAATGTGTTGTAACCAAAGAAAACCATGCTAAACTTGGTGTGGCTAAAAAGGATAAGATTATGTCAAAACTTAAAATGGGACGAAAGGGTGGACCTCGAGAATCTGCTAAAAGATTTGAGCAAATTTATAGACGACCACTTAGTAAAAGAATTGTTAATTTTCTAAAGGAAGAAGCTCGTAAAGAAAAAGTATCCAAGATAGAAAAAAAGATTGCAAAAAAACTAAATTATAGCCGATGGGGTTCTGTAGTTTAATCAGTAGCAAGGACCCAGTTGAGGTGTCCACAAGATTAGGCCCAAGGGTTCGCCCTTGGGTTTTTTTATGATTGATCATAGAGACTTGTGGATATATTCTAGGTTCTAAAAGAGGTCATTTATGTATTTGAGTAATATTGAAACCATACCAGGGAAGCAGATTGAAAGTGTTGTGGGGCTTGTGCAGGGCAGTAGCGTGAGAGCGAAGCATGTGGGGCGCGACATTATGGCGGGAATCAAGAATGTCTTTGGCGGTGAGCTTAAGGGTTACACTGAACTTTTGAATGAGTCTCGTGAAGAAGCCATGCAGCGTATGATTCAAGCGGCCCAAGCACAAGGGGCGAATGCGATTGTGAATGTACGTTTTTCTACATCTTCAATTGCAGCGGGTGCCGCAGAAATCTTTGCGTATGGAACGGCAGTTAAAGTCCTATGAGTATTCTTTTATTTTTCTTTTTAATACTTTTTGCAGGTTACATCTTTGGCAAATGGAATGAAGATAAGCATCTTCAGGATTTAGCTCTCAGAGAAAAGAGATTGGGGAAGATACCTGCACGAAATACAGGCAAAAAAGAAGTCTTCACGGATGTCCAAGGAGTTTTAGTTTCTGGCAGTGTGGTTGTGGCCCAAGATGCTTTTAAAGCATTTATTGCTGGAATTGTGGCCCTATTTGGTGGACGAATTAAAGTTTATGAAACTTTAATGGAACGTGCTCGCCGTGAAGCAGTATTAAGAGCTAAAGAACAGGCGAAAGCATTAGGTGCAACAGAATTAGTCCATGTTCGCATCGACACTTCATCTGTTGGATTTTCTGGCGAAAACAACAAGGGCCAAAGTTTTTCCGTAGAAGTATTTTGCTACGCCACAGCCTTAATCCCAAACTAAACCTTTTATCGTCATTCGACATTCAGTGCTCACAAGACTCACATTGCTGAGATATCAAAGTCTTTCTTAAGAACTTTTATTTCCAAGACTTCCTTCTTAAATCCATATCTCCATAGGAGCAGACCTCCAGCAAGTGGGACGCGCTTTGCCCAAAGGGCAAATGCTGGCAGAGCCCATGGATGGGCGTGTCTGCTCCTATGGAGATATGGATTTAAGAAGGAAGTCTTGGAAATAAAAGTTCTTAAGAAAGACTTTGATATCTTAGCAATGTGTCACGGCTTTAGGGCTTACACTTAATATCGTCCCCAGGTAAGTTGCGTCGGAAGTTCTTGCTGACTTCGTCGGAGTGGCCAGTGAAAGACGTAGCTCGCAATTTGTCTGTTACATTAGAAATAAAATAGTTGTGCTGGTTCCAGACTTCTCTTGTGGGCATCCATACACCTTCGCCTTCAGCGGCAGAGAAGATTCTTAAACCATTCGTACCTTCAGCTTGGTGCTTTGAAGCATAATTGTTAGATACTACAATGATCTCTGGACTCCAGTCTCTGTTTAAGTCTGCCACTACAGGGTATTCATGTAAGGTTCCGCTGGTATTTACAATTTCCCAGATGACTTTTAAGTTACTGTTTCCTGGAGTGATGGCGTAAACTCTAAAAAAGTCTTCGTCCCCATAAAGAATTTCAGGAATTCCATCGCCATTAAAGTCAAAGGAGGTCACGCCCGTAACAAGCGAAGAGCAGTCATTGGTTCTGCTTCCTGCAATTTTATTTCCTCTCCAATCAAAGATGGTCAGAGACTTTCCTGTGGCAATAGCAATCTCTGTGGTGTTTGGGTCAGAGTCAAAGTTACCAATGGTGGCGACACCACCTCCGACACCTTTAGTTCCACAACTGTCATCAGGATAATGCTCTGTTAAGTTTTTATCTGCTAAAATCTGCCCACTGCTGCTGTAAATTCTAAAGGCTTCGCTTCCTGTGAAGACAAGTTCTTTGCCAGGGTAGTTCGGGTTTAAGTTCGCCACAGACACATGGCAGTTTCCACCACATTTGATATCTTTAACTGCAAATCTTTCTACAAAGCGTCCATCTTGGAATTCATACACACCTTGTGAAGAGATGATGGGTAAACCTTTATCGTTATTACTTAAGTTAGATGCAAAGTGTGAGCATCCGCCTTTAGTGGATTTGTAAGTAAGGCTTGTAACACCTAATTTATTGTTAGCCCGTTTGTTTTCAAATAAAACTTCGTTTTGTGCGATGATCTCGGCTTTGCCATCACCATTTAGATCTGCTGCGGCTAGACCAGAGTAACATACATAAGGGTCAGTGAGTTCGTGTCTCCAACGAGACAAACCATTATGATGAATGGCAATGATGGACTTTCTATCAGCACTGACATAAACGATTTCGCCTAGTCCATTGCCATCAATATCAATAAAAAGAGGAGAGATACTGGCAAAAGGAGCATTAGGAGAATTTGCACCCCCGATAGTCAGATACTCGCGTTTGCTGTATCCATCAATGATTCTAAGAACCCCTTCGGCTGCGTAGGCACCATTTTTATTAAAAGTGACAAAGCCAATTTCAGGATAACCGTCACCGTTAAGATCGCCTACAACTGGAGATGACATCACCTGATTGTAGTCAGGCAGCATTGTAAAAGTATTAAAATTATGAGTGAGTTTAGGATTGAAGTTATTGGCAGTGATATCCACACAAAATGGAATGACCTCTTCGATAGGTTTTTTTGAGCTAAATTCTGTTCCTGCAAAAAAACCAGTACAGTTTTGAAAGCCAAACAAAGTTAGAAATAAAAGCGAAAGGGTGCTGATGGTTTTAAAGTATTTATGATCTAATAAAGCAGACAATGAATCTCTCATTCTAGCACCCCCACCCTAAAAACTTAGCGGTATATCATCTAACAGTGATGAATTTATATGGGGGCGTCTGTAGCAGAATGAGAACTTTTGATAAACTGTTCTGAAGTTGTTGCCTGAAAACTTCAAAAGAGTTGCGTAGCGGCTACATTGTAAATGACGACCAATCTGTACCGCATAGAGTGTATGAAGCCCCTCCAGTGATCTGTACAGCACTTAATATCTTGGCAAAGGAAGGTTCGGTGTCGTAAGCACAAGGTTTACTTAAGGGGAGCACAGCATTGACCTTGATGTCTTTAAGGGGTTTATATTGTGTGAGTGAAACTAAAAACTCCCCAGCATCAATTGGGCTTTGATCTTCGGCATCACCAACAATAAGTATTACAAGTTCAGAGTCCTGACGAAGAAAACCTGACCAGTTGGCATTATTCAGGGCACCTAAAATAGAGGAGAAGTACTTTTCAGTATAGTCTCCATCAGTTCTGAGTTGTGTGACGACTAGCAGGCCAATGTCATAGGGAGAGCTGGCTTGTCGAGTATCAAAGTATTGTAAAGTATTTACCCAAGATGAAGTGAGTCCTAAAAAGTTTAAATCTGTATCCTTATATTGATCAAAAAGTTTCGGTAAATTATTGGACACATTTTGACGGTGTGAGTTCATGCTTCCTGAGTCATCCACAATAAAAACCAAATCTACCTTGGGCTTTGCTTTATTTTCGACAGCCTCAGCTTCTGTTACGGTGTCTATGGCTTGTT